>NZ_CP110257.1:0-303928 GCF_026013905.1 Schlegelella aquatica | reverse complement strand
GCCTCAATGCCGAGCGGCGGCTGGTCGAGGGCCGCACGGTGCGCATCGGCAATGCCGCGCAGACGTTGCACCCGGTGGCGGGGCAGGGATTGAACCTCGGGTTGCGCGACGCCTACGAACTGGTGCGGCGGCTGTCTCGCGACGCGGACGTGGATGCGGCCTTGCGCCGGGTGGAACGGCACCGTGCGCCCGACCGCTGGGGCACCATCGCCGTCACGGACTTCCTCGCCCGCAGCTTCACGTGGCAATGGCCGGGCGTCTCGGCCTTGCGCGGATGGGGTCTGGCGGCGCTGCAGCGGCTGCAGCCGGCCAAGTCGCTGCTGGCGCGGCAGATGATGTTCGGGCGGCGGTAGCGTCCGGAGCGCGGCAGGCCGCCCGTGGGCCCGGCCCGCGGCCGCGGCGCCCCCAACGCCGCCGCGGGAGGACGCGCCGTCAGGCGGTCTGCAGCTGCCCGCCCTGGCCGGCCGCGCCCAGCCGGCTCACCAGTTCCTTGCGGAAGCGGTTGAGCTCCTGCACGCTCGCGAAGCTGCGCTCCATCAACAGGCTCATGTTGTGCAGGATGCGCTCGACCACCTTGTTCTCCCACACGGCGTCGAATTGGATCTGCTTGTCGAGCCAGCGCTCCAGCCACTCCGGGTCCGGCAGGCGCGACTGCACGGTGTCGCGCGGGAAGAGCTTCTCGTTGACGTGCAGGTTGGTCGGGTGCAGCGCCTGCGCGGTGCGGCGGGCGCTGGCCATCAGCACGCCGACTTTGGCGAAGGCCGCCTTGGCTTCGTCACCGAAGCGGCCGATCGCCCGCTTCATGTAGCGCAGATAGGCGCCGCCGTGGCGCGCCTCGTCGCGCGCCAGCGTCTCGTAGATCGCCTTGATCACCGGCTCGGTGTGCCACTCGGCCGCACGGCGGTACCAGTGGTTCAGCCGCACCTCGCCGCAGAAGTGCAGCATCAGCGTCTCGAGCGCCGGCGCGGGGTCGAACTCGAAGCGCACCTCGTGCAGCTCCTGCTCGGTGGGCACCAGGTCGGGGCGGAAGCGGCGCAGGTACTCCATCAGCACCAGCGAGTGCTTTTGCTCCTCGAAGAACCACACGCTCATGAAGGCCGAGAAGTCGCTGTCGTCGCGGTTGTCGCGCAGAAACATCTCGGTGGCCGGCAGCGCCGCCCACTCGGTGATGGCGTTCATCTTGATGGTGTGTGCCTGCTCGTCGCTGAGCTTGGACGCGTCGAACCGGTCCCACGGGATGTCGCGCTCCATGTTCCAGCGCACGGCCTCCAGTTGTTTGAACAGTTCGGGATACAGCAAGGGCGGTTCCTAGGGACGGGATGAAGTGACAACACAAGGGGCGCACGCCGGGGCCGGCGCCGGTTCGCGCGCGGACCGGCCTTCACGGCCACCGCGCAAGCACATACCGGGCCTACTCGCGCCGCACGGCCGGCCGGGCTGGGCTCCAGCAGACCAGAGGCCCCCCGGCGCGCCTCGCGCGGGTGAGCCCGCAACGGCAGGCGTGATTGTCCAGGAAGTGCCCCCGCCACGTCGTGAAAGGGCCGGCGCGGCGCCCGATTTTTGTGGTCTGGACGCGAACGGCCTGCTGCGCGCGCAGCGGATGTCGCCCCTGCGCCGCCCGCCCGCGCGTCCCTGCTGCGCGCGATCCGGGCCCGCGGACCGTCGCGGGGGAAGAACCACCCGCCCCGAGCAGCGCCGTGCGGCTGCCAACAACCCCACACACCGTGAGGGCAAGGGATGACTGAACCATATAAATACAATACCGTTCAGTCACGATAAATACTAGCCAGTTCAAACTGCGAGATTCCTGTCCATGATCCGCATCCGGCTCGCCGCCCCCGTCCGCTTTGCGACCACTGTATGCAACGGAATGTTGCTCCTGTTGCAGCGCGACGGTTTGCATGGAACTTTCGCCCGCGACACTTGTCATAGTTCCAGCCGGGCGGGCCGCTACCGCGGTCGTGAGGGCGCCCCGGTCTGCAACGGTTTTTCGCTGCGAAGCCTTCCAGCCTGGCTGGATGCAATCCCGAAGCGCTTCTCCTCCTCCTCCCTCCCTCCCTCCTTCGCTTTGGGGCGCTTCGCAGCCTTTTCCCTTTTCCTGCCGGCGGCCCGGGATGGCGCGGGCGCGCTGCGACGGCCGGGAGCGGCCCGATGAGCGGCACGCGGCCCCGGGTGGCCGTCATCGGCTCGGGCATCTCGGGGCTGGCCTGCGCCTGGTCGCTGCGCGACGCGTGCGCGGTCACGCTGTTCGAGGCGGGCGAGCATTTCGGCGGCCACAGCCACACGGTGGACGTGACGCTGCCGGGGCCCGCAGGCCCATGCACCTACGGCGTGGACACCGGCTTCCTGGTGTTCAACCCTCGCACCTATCCGCGCCTGGTCGAGCTGTTCGATGAATTGGGCGTGCTCACCAGCGCGTCGGACATGTCCTTCTCGGTGCAGGTGCCCGACGTGGGGTTGGAATGGTCGGGCAGCGACCTGGACACCGTGTTCGCGCAGCGTGCCAACCTGTGGCGACCGGCCTTTTGGGGCATGCTGCGCGACATCCTGCGCTTCAACCGCCTCGCCACGCGCGCGGCCGAGCAGGGCGAGGATGCCGTCCTGCGCGAACCCGTCGGTGACTTCCTGGCGCGCCACCGCTTCGGTGCGGCCTTCCGCGATTGGTACTTCCTGCCGATGATCGGATGCATCTGGTCGTGCCCCACCGACCAGATGCTGCGCTTTCCCGTCGGCACGATGATCCGCTTCTGCCACAACCACGGGTTGCTGCAACTGCAGGACCGCCCGCAGTGGTACACCGTGACGGGCGGCTCGCGCGAGTACGTGCGCAAGATGGTCGCGCAGCTGCCCGACGCGCGCCTGCGCACGCCGGTGCACCGGGTGCGCCGGCTCGGCGCAGGCGCCGGCGTGGCCTTGGCCACCGCCGACGGCGCGGAGCATTTCGACGAGGTGGTGTTTGCCTGCCACGCCGACCAGGCGCTGGCGCTGCTGGAGGATGCGACGTCCGACGAGCGCCGGGTGCTGGGGCGCATTCGCTATCGGCCGAACCGGGCGGTGCTGCACACGGACGCCGCCGTGTTGCCCCGGCGCCGCAAGGCGTGGGCCGCCTGGAACTACGAGCGTGCGGCGCAGGAGGGCCCGGGGCGCGCGGGCGTCGGGCGGGCGCCTCGCAGCCGTGCCGGGCAAGACCGGGCCGACTCGGGCGGGGTGTGCCTGCACTACCTGCTCAACCGACTGCAACCGCTGCCCTTCTCGCAGCCGGTGATCGTGACCTTGAACCCCGCACGGGAACCTGCGCCGTCGCAGGTGCTGCGCGAGTTCGAGTACGCGCACCCGGTGTTCGACCAGGCGGCGATCGATGCCCAGCACGAAGTGCCCGCGCTGCAGGGCCGCGTCCACACCTGGTATTGCGGCGCCTGGACGGGCTACGGCTTCCACGAGGACGGCTTGCGCTCGGGCCTGGAGGTGGCGCGCGGGGTGCGAGGGTCCTACCGGTTGCCGGGCGCCCTCCCGCTGGGCGAGCCCGCGACCTCGCCCGTGCGCCCCGGGGATGCGGCGCACGGCGGTGCGGTGCCGGCCAACGCTCGGATTCCTGCGGCCCGCGAGGAAGCCGCATGAGCCCGGGCGAGGCGCCCCCGTCCGGCTGGATCGGCCGCGGCGTGGTGCGCCACGAACGCTTGCGCCCATCGCATCACCTCTTCGAGTACCCGACCTGGTTCGTGCTGCTGCCGATGCGCGCCTGGCGCGACGGGGCCGCCTGCCCGCTGCCGCGCAACCGCCCCGGGTGGGCCAGCTTCTGGGACCGCGACCACGGCGAGGGGGGCGACGACAGCCTCGCGTGGATCGAGGCGGTGCTGCGGCACGAGGGCATCGCGGACGCCGACGGCGAGATCTGGCTGCACACCTATCCGCGCGTGCTGGGCTATGCGTTCAAGCCGGTGAGCTTTTGGTACTGCGAGCGGCGCGACGGCTCGTTGGCCGCGATCGTGGCCGAGGTGAACAACACCTTCGGCGAGCGGCACTGCTACCTGCTGGCCGGCGAGGACCTGCGCTGGGGCCGCGAGCTGCGGGCGCGCAAGGTCTTCCACGTCTCGCCGTTCTGCGGGGTCGAAGGCGCCTACCGGTTTCGCTTTCTGCGCACCGCCGGCCGGGCCGGGCAGCCGGGGCGCACCGTGGTGCGCATCGAGCACGACGACGAGGGCGGACCGCTGCTCAAGACCAGCGTCAGCGGCACGCTGGAGCCGCTGACTGGCGCCGGCCTGCGCCGCGCGCTGGCGCGCCGGCCGTGGCTGACCCTGGGCGTGATCGCGCGCATCCATTGGCAGGCCCTGAAGCTGTGGCGCAAGCAGGTGCCCTTCCACCGAAAACCCGAGCCCCCACGGAACTTCGTTTCCCGATGAACACCTCTGTCCTTTCCTCGCACCCGTCTTCGCCGAACCCGACCGCCGCCCCTCGCCCGCTGGGCGAGTGGGTGCCGCCGGCCGACGCGCCGCGGGCGGCGCGCGCGGCGCTGGCGCTGCTGCGCCGCCTGCGCCAGGGCACGCTGGAGCTGCAGTGGCCCGATGGCACGACCGGGCGCTGCGGCAGCGGCGAGGGCCCGCGCGCCAGCCTCGTGCTGCGCGACTGGCGCGCTTGCACCCGAGCCCTGAAGTCGGGCGACATCGGCTTTGCCGAGGGCTACATCGAGGGCTGGTGGACGACCCCGGACCTGGCGGCGCTGATGCGCCTGCTGGTGGTCAACCGCGACGCGATCGACACGCTGGTGTATGGCCATTGGTGGGGGCGGGCGTGGTATCGCCTGCGGCACTGGCTGCGGCGCAATTCGCGCGCGCAGGCCCGGCGCAACATCCATGCGCATTACGACCTGGGCAACGCGTTCTACCAGCTGTGGCTGGACCCGTCGATGAACTACTCCAGCGCCTGGTTCGACGGCGATGCTGCCCGCTCGCTGGAGCAGGCGCAACACGCCAAGGTGCAGCGCGCGCTGCGCGAATGCGCGCTGGCGCCGGGCCAGCGGCTGCTGGAGATCGGCTGCGGCTGGGGCGCGCTGGCCGAGACGGCCGCCGCGCAGTTCGGCGTGCACGTGACGGGCGTGACGCTGTCGACCGAGCAGCTGGCGTTCGCGCGCGAGCGGCTGGCACGCCAAGGGTTGGCCGCGCGGGCGGACCTGCGGTTGCAGGACTACCGCGACATCGACGACGGGGCGTTCGACGCGGTGTGCTCGATCGAGATGTTCGAGGCCGTCGGCCGCGAGTACTGGCCGGCGTATTTCGAGGCCCTGCGCCGCCAACTCAAACCGGGCGGGCGGGCCTGCATCCAGACCATCACGATCCGCGACGACCTGTTCGATCGCTACGTGCATTCGACCGACTTCATCCAGCAGTACATCTTCCCGGGCGGGCTGCTGCCCAGCCGGCAGGCGTTCGTCGAGCAGGTCCGGCGCGCCGGCCTGGAGCTGGTGGGCGAGTTCGCGTTCGGGGCGGACTATGCCGAGACCTTGCGGCGCTGGCGGCACCGCTTCCTGGACCAGGAGCCGCAAGTGCGTGCGCTCGGCTTCGACGACCGCTTCTTGCGCATCTGGGAGTTCTATCTGGCGTACTGCGAGGCCGCTTTCGAGGCGGGCAACACCGATGTCGTGCAGTTCACCTTGCGCCGGCCGGCGTGACGCGTTGCGCGCGCTGCTGGCCTCGGCGGCCGCCGCCGGCGCGTGGTGGCGGGTGCCGCAGGCCCAGGCGGCCACCGCTTCCAGCGCGGCGGCGCCCCCGCCCGCGGCCGGATGGCGTCTGCAGGGGCAGGCGCGGCTGCGGCTGTTCGGCTTCTCGGTCTACGACGCGGCCCTGTGGGCGCCCGACGGCTTCGATCCGGCCGCCTATGAGCAGTGGCCGTTCGCCCTGGAACTGCGTTACCTGCGCAACTTCGACGGCCGCGCGATCGCCCAGCGCTCGCTGGAGGAGATCCAGCGCCTGGCGCCGGTGGACACCGAGCGGACGCAGCGCTGGCTGGCCGCGATGCGGCGCGCGTTTCCGGACGTGAACGCGGGCGACCGCATCGCCGGCGTGCATCTGCCCGGGCAAGGGGCGCGCTTCTTCCACAACGGCCGGGAGCGCCCGGGCATCGACGATGCGGAGTTCGCGGTGCTGTTCTTCGGCATCTGGTTGTCGCCGCGCACCTCGGTGCCCGGCTTCCGCGCACGCCTGCTCTGCGGCGGGAGCCCGCCATGAGCCCCGGCGACGGGCCGGGGGCGGTGGCCGGGGGGGCGGTGCGGGCCGCCGCGTCGTCGCCCGCCGCGGGCGGCGGGCAGCGGCCTTGGCGGCTGCGCGACGGGCTGTCGTACGGCGCGCTGGGCCTGCCGCTGGCCTTCGTCGCGCTGCCGCTGTATGTGGTGTGGCCGGCGCACTACGCCGCCACGCAGGCGGTGTCGCTGGCCGCGCTGGGGGCGGTGCTGCTGGCCGCGCGGCTGTTCGACGCGGTGATCGACCCGTGGATCGGCCGCGCCGCCGACGCGCTGTTCGCGCGCTCGCCCGGTCACGCCTGGCGCGCGGCCGCGCTGGCCGCCGGGGGGTTGGCCGGCGGCTTCGTGGGGCTGTTCTTTCCGCCGCAGGGGCTCGGCGCCGGCACGGGCACGGGGCCGGTGGTGTGGGCCGCCGCGATGTTGGTCCCGACCTACGCGTGCTACAGCCTGGTGTCGGTCGTGCACCAGGCCTGGGGCGCCCGGTGGGGCGGCGATGCGCCCCTGCGCGCCCGCATCGTCGCCTGGCGCGAAAGCGCCGCGCTGGCGGGCGTGCTGCTGGCCAGCGTGACGCCGGCGCTGTGGGGGCTGCCCGCCATGGCGGCGACGTTCATCGTGGCGTTGGCGCTGGGGCTGGCGGCGCTGGCGGCCGCGCCGGTCGCGCCTGGCGTTGCAAGCGCGGCGGCGGGCACGCGGTCCCCGGCGGGCACGGCGCCGCCCTCGTTGCGCGAGCCCTGGCGCGTGCGCGATTTCCGCGCGCTCATCGCGGTGTTCGTCGTCAACGGCATCGCCAGCGCCGTGCCGGCCACGCTGTTCCTGTTCTTCGTGCGCGACCGCCTGACCGCGGGCGCCTGGGAAGGGGCGTTCCTCGCGGCGTACTTCGCGGCGGCGGCCGTCTCGATGCCGCTGTGGCTGGCCGCAGTGCGCCGCCTGGGGCTGGCGCGCAGCTGGCTGGCCGGCATGCTGCTGGCGGTGGTCACGTTCGCCGGCGCGGCCGCGCTCGGCCCCGGCGACGTGCTGCCCTTCCTCGCGGTGTGCGTGGCCAGCGGCCTGGCGCTCGGGGCGGACCTGGCCGTGCCGGCTGCGATGCTGACCAGCGTGGTGCGCAGCCACGGCCATGGCGGCCGGGCCGAGGGCGCGTACTTCGGCTGGTGGAACTTCGCCAGCAAGCTCAACCTCGCGCTGGCTGCCGGCGTGGCGCTGCCGGCGCTGTCGCTGTGGGGGTACGCCCCGGGCAGCCGCGAGCCGCAGGCGTTGGCGGCGCTGACGCTGGCCTACTGCGTGTTGCCTTGCGCGCTGAAGCTGCTGGCCGCCGCCAGCCTCTATGCACTGTGGATCCGCCCGTTGCGCTCAGGAGCCGATCGATGAACCTGCCCTGCCTGCCCGCCGCCCGCGGCGCGCCCGCGCGCCGCCGGGTGCTGTCGGCCCTCGCGGCCGCCGGCGCGTTCGCCCTGGTCGGTTGCGCCAGCCCGCGCATCGAGGACCATGCGAACGACGAGCCGGTGCTGGACCTGCGTGAGTACTTCGACGGCCGCGTGCGCGCCTATGGCGTCTTCCACGACCGCTTCGGCCGCCTGCAACGCCGCTTCATCGTGGAGATCGACGGCCGCTGGCAGGGCGACGTGGGCACGCTCGACGAGCGCTTCGCCTATCCGGACGGCACGACCAGCCGGCGCGTGTGGACGCTGCGGCGCGAAGCGGACGCGCGTTACACCGGGACGGCCGCCGACGTGGTCGGCACCGCGGTCGGGCAGGCCCGCGGCAATGCGCTGCGCTGGCGGTACACACTGCAACTGCCGGTGGGCGACCGCGTCTACGACGTGCAGTTCGACGATTGGATGTACCTGATGGACGGCCGCGTGATGCTCAACAAGGCGGTGATGAGCAAGTTCGGCATCCGCCTGGGCGAAGTCACGCTCACGTTCGTCAAGGAGTAGCCGTGCCGCTCAATCCTCGCCTGGACGACTGGCCCGGCCGCGTCGTGTGGATCGTCGGCGCCTCCAGCGGCATCGGCCGCGCCACGGCCGAGCGGCTGCACGCGGCCGGCGCGCGCGTGGTCGTCTCGGCCCGCAACGCGGCGGCGCTGGACGACTTTCAGGCCGCGCACCCGGGCAGCCAGGCCTTGCCGTTGGATGTCGGCGAGGTGCAGGCCCTGCGCGCAGCGGCCGAACGCATCGTGCGCGAGTGCGGCCGGCTGGATCTGGTGATGTACTGCGCGGGGCACTACCGGCCGATGCGCGCGGAGCTGTTCGACCTGCCCGAGGCGCTCGCCCAACAGCGCATCAACTACGTGGGCGCGCTGCATCTGCTCGATGCGGTGCTGCCGGTGCTGCTGGGCCAGGGGCACGGGCACCTGAGCCTGGTGGCCAGCGTGGCCGGCTACCGCGGGCTGCCGCAGGCGCTGGCGTACGGGCCGACCAAGGCGGCGTTGATCAACCTGGCCGAAGTGCTGTACCTGGACCTGCATCCGCGCGGCATCGGCGTGTCGGTGGTGAACCCCGGCTTCGTGCGCACGCCGCTGACCGTGCACAACGACTTCCACATGCCCGCGCTGCTCACGCCCGCCGAGGCCGCCGAGGCCATCGTGCAGGGTTGGGCGCGCGGACGCTTCGAGATTCATTTTCCGCGCCGCTTCACACTCTGGCTCAAGGCACTGCGTGCGGTGCACGACCGGCTGTACTTCGCCGCCGTGAAACGCACGACGGGCCTGTGACGACCCACCGCCTCGCTGCGCGCCCCGACCGCCCCGCCCGCACACCTGCTACGCTCGCGCCCCATCATGCAAGCCGACCGTCCTGCCGCCGCACCGGCCCCGCCGCCCGACCGCGCCGCGCCGGTGGAACGCCTCGTGCGCTTCTTCGAGTCCATGACCGAAGCCGATCTCGAGCGGCTGGACGAGATCTACCACCCCCGCTGCCGCTTCAAGGACCCGTTTCAGGAGGTGCAGGGCCTGGAGGCGGTGCGCGGCGTCTACGCCCACATGTACCGATCGCTCGTCGCCCCCCGTTTCGTCGTCCACCACCGCATCGTGCAAGGCCGCGATTGCATGCTGCTGTGGGACTTCCTGTTCGCCTTTCGCCGCAGCCCCTCGCAGCCGCAGCGCGTGCGCGGGTGCTCCCACTTGGTCCTCGACGACGAGGGACGCATCGCCGAACACCGCGACTACTGGGACGCCGCCGAGGAGCTCTACGAGAAGTTGCCGGTGCTCGGCAGCCTCATGCGCTGGCTCAAGAAGCAGGTGCGCGCATGAGCATCGTGGCCGTGCCCGCCGGGCAGGCTCTGCCGCTCGTCACCCCATCGCCCGCGCGGGCCGAGGCCTTGCACGGCGGGCGCGGCCCTACCTCAACCACCCCTTGCGGCGGAAGTACCAGAACGGGGCCACCACCGAGGCGATCATGAGGCCGATCGAGAACGGGTAGCCCCACTCCCATTGCAGCTCGGGCATCCGAGCGAAGTTCATGCCGTAGATGCTGGCGATGAGCGTCGGCGGCAGCAGCGCGACGCTGGCCACCGAGAAGATGCGGATGATCTTGTTCTGGTTGATGTTGATGAAGCCGACCGTCGCGTCCATCAGGAAGTTGATCTTGTCGAACAGGAACGCCGTGTGCGAGTCGAGCGAGTCGATGTCGCGCAGGATCTGGCGCGCCTCTTCGAACTGCTCGGCATTGAGCAGGCGGCTGCGCATCAGGAAGCTGACCGCACGGCGAGTGTCCATCACATTGCGACGGATGCGGCCGTTCAGGTCCTCCTCGCGCGCGATCGCGGCCAGCGCCTCGCCGGCGTCGCGGTCGTTGAGCTCTTCCTGGAGCACGCGGCGGCTCACCTCCTCCAGCGCGTCGTAGATGCCCTCGAGCGAATCGGCCGAGTACTCGGCGTCGGCATCGTAGAGCTTGAGCAGCACGTCCTTGGCGTCCTCGATCAGCCCGGGCATGCGGCGCGCGCGCAGGCGCAGCAGACGGAACACCGGCACGTCCTCGTTGTGGATCGAGAACAGCACGTTGTTGTGCAGGATGAACGCGGCGCGCACGTTGCGCGAGGTGTCGTCGTCCTCGATGAGGAAGTCGGAACGGATGTGGAGCTCGCCGTTGTCTTCCTCGTAGAAGCGGGCGGACTCCTCCAGGTCATCGCCGACGACGTCCTCGGGGATCGCGATGCCGAAGCGGCCCTGGATCCAGCCCTTCTCCTCGGGCGTGGGCGCTTCCAGGTCGACCCACACGGGCTGCACGCGCGCCAGCGCCTCGGGGCGATCGATCTCTTCCTGGTAGAGCCGGCCGTTGACCAGCGAAAAGACGTTGAGCATGCAATCTCCAACCGGTGGGGCCCGGCGCACGAGGCAGCACGAGCCCAGGGCCGAGCGGGGCGCCCGGCGGGGCAAGGGCACCGTCTCGCCCCTGCCCACGCGGCGCCGCACGACGCGCCAGCCGGCTGGAGCGGACGGTCACCGAGGGTGACAACTGTCCAAGGAAGTCTCCGTGGTCTGGAAAACGAAAATTATCTCATCGCGCTCGTCCGAGGAGCAATCGTGGCGCAGGCGCGGCCGACGCATCCGCGGTAGGCTTGCCACATCGATCACGACTGCCACGGTGGCCGCGCAAGCCGCCTCGCCCACTTCGATGACGAATGCCGCCCTCGACTCGCCTGCACACGCCGTGCAAGAGCGCCTGGCCGCACTGCGCGACGCGATGCGCCGCCACGGCCTGGCCGCCTGGATGGTGCCTTCCTCCGACCCGCACTTGTCCGAATACCTGCCAAGCCGCTGGAAGACACGCGAGTGGCTGTCCGGCTTCACGGGGTCGGTCGGCACGTTGCTCGTCACGCACGACGCGGCCGGCCTGTGGGTGGACAGCCGCTACTGGACGCAGGCCGAAGCCCAGCTGGCCGGCACCGGCATCGCCCTGATGAAGACCACCTCCGGGGCGAGCCTGCAGCACCTCGAGTGGCTGGCCGAGCGCCTGCGCCCGGGCGAGACGGCCGGGGTCGACGGGCGCGTGCTGGCGCTGGCCGCGGCACGCCAGCTGCAAACTGCCGTCGAGGCACGGGGGTCACGGGTGCGCTTCGACCTCGACCTCGTCGAGGAGCTCTGGCCGGATCGGCCCGGGTTGCCCCTGGGCCCCGTGCACGAACACCGTGCGCCGCATGCGACCACGCCGCGCGCGGTGAAGCTCGCCCAGGTGCGCGAGCACATGCGCGCCGCTGGCGCCCGCTGGCATTGGTTGTCCACGCTGGACGACATCGCGTGGCTGTTCAACCTGCGCGGCAGCGACGTGCCGTACAACCCCGTCTTCCTCGCCCATGCCCTCGTCGGGCTGGAGGACGCGACGCTCTTCGTCGCGCCAGGCAAGCTCGGCGCCGAGTTGCGCTCGGCTCTGGCGTGCGACGGAGTGCGGGTGGCCGACTACGCCGAGGCGCTGCCCTGCCTGACCGCGCTCGACGGCGCGGTGCTCGTCGACCCGCGGCGGGTGACCTGGGCCGTGCAGCAGGCCCTGCCGGCCGGCGTGCGGCGGGTGGAGGCCACGAACCCCTCGACGCTCATCAAGTCGCGCAAGACGCCGGCCGAGGCCGAGTGGGTGCGCCACACGATGGAGCGCGACGGGGCGGCGCTGGCCGAGTTCTTCGCGTGGTTCGAGCAGGCCCTGGGGCGAGAGCGGGTCACCGAACTCACGATCGACGAGCGCCTCACCGCCGCGCGCGCTCGCCATGCCGAGTTCGTCTGCCCGAGCTTCGCCACCATCGCAGGCTTCAATGCCAACGGGGCGATGCCCCACTACCGCGCCACCCCGCAGTCGCACGCCCTCATCGAGGGCCGCGGTCTGCTGCTGATCGACTCCGGGGGGCAGTACCTGGGCGGCACGACGGACGTCACCCGTGTGGTTGCGGTGGGCGAACCGACCGCCGAGCACAAGCGCGACTTCACGCTGGTGCTCAAGGCGCTGATTGCGATGTCGCGCGCGCGCTTTCCGCGGGGCATCCGCTCACCCTTGCTGGACGCGATCGCGCGCGCCCCGCTGTGGGCCGAGGGGCTGGACTACGGCCACGGGACGGGCCATGGCGTGGGCTACTTCCTCAATGTGCACGAGGGCCCGCAGGTGCTGTCCTTCCATGCCGCGCCGGAGCCGCACACGGCCATGGAGCCGGGCATGATCACCTCCATCGAGCCGGGCCTGTACCGCCCGGGGCGCTGGGGAGTGCGCCTCGAGAACCTGGCCCTCAATCAGCCGGTGCCCGAGACGGAGTTCGGCCAATGGCTGGCGTTCGAGACGCTGACGCTGTGCCCCATCGACACGCGCTGCGTCGAGCGCTCCCTGCTGCGCGACGACGAAGTGGCCTGGTTGAACGCCTATCACGCCGAAGTGCTGAGGCGCCTGGCGCCCCACGTCCAGGGCGAGGCGCGAGCCTGGTTGGAGACGAGGACGCGCCCGTTGTAGAGGCGCCCCGCTGCCCGCCCCACTCGCCAGTGGGCCTGCGCGGCACCCCGTCTGTGACGCCGTGCACGCCGCGCGGCGTCGCGGCGGGGGGTGCAGCAGGATGTCGGAAAATTTCGGACATCACGACCAGAACCCCGCCACTGGGGCATCCACGCGTCCATGAATAAAGTTCCCGACATGCTCGACACCGATCCAGGAGTGACCGCCATGCAGCCGCTCGATCATGCGACCAACCCGTTCGCGCTGATGACCGATCCCGAGGCCGTGCTGCGCGCCGTGCAGCACTCCGACCGGCTCGCCCGCCTGCAAAGCCGCGTGTACCGCCCGCTGGATCGGGCACCGTTGGACCAGAGCCTGCGCGACCTGGCCGAACCCGACGCCTCGCCGACGCAGTTCGACACGCTGCACGGCTGATCCCCGAGCACCGGGCCGCCCGACTCACCGCTCGGTCGGCCCTCTCGGCCCGGTCCGCCTTTCCTCCTCACCCGTTCCCTGCCCAGCGCCTTGCAGGCGCGACGGCCTCGCTTTGCCTGGATGAACCCGATGACGTCCCGCCCCGCTCCCCCTATCGCTTCGGTCGAGGCGGCCGTGCACCGCTACCTGCCGCACGTCAAGCGGCTCGCACAGAAACTCCACGCGCGCCTGCCGGCCAGCGTCGAGCTGGACGACCTGGTGCAAGCGGGGCTCATCGGTCTGGCCGAAGCGGCGGCGCGCAGCGACACCTGCGAAGGCCCTCAGTTCGAGGCCTTCGTCAGCCAGCGCGTGCGCGGCGCGATGCTCGACGAGCTGCGGGCCTCGGACTCCGCCAGCCGCGAGGTGCGGCGCCAGCAGCGCCAGGCGCACGCCGCGGTGCACCGCCTGGAGCACCGCCTGGGCCGGCGGCCGCGCATCTCGGAGGTGGCCGAGGAACTGGGTCTGGACCTGCCGCGCTACCACGCCCTGGAAGCCCAATGGCATCAGCACCAGACCACGTCGTTCTCAGAACTCGAGTCGGACGACGACGAAGGCAAGACGGTGTTGGACCGGCTGGGCAGCGACGAGGAAGCCGACCCGCTGAACCGGATCGCCGAGCAGCGCCGCCGTGAGGCGCTGGTGAGTGCGATCGCCTCGTTGCCGGAGCGCGAGCGCCGCGCGTTGTCGCTCTATTACGAGCAGGGCCTGGGCCTCAAGGAGGTGGGCGCGGTGCTCGGCGTGACCGATTCGCGTGTGTCGCATCTGCACGCACAGGCCTTCCGGCGACTCAAGCTGAAGCTGCAGGGCTGGTGAGGGCCCCCGGCGCGCCTTGCTCACCGCCGACGCGGCGATGCTCCTGCAGCAGGCGAGCCATCGCCTCGCACGGCATCGGCCGCGCGAGCAGATAGCCCTGCAGCAGGTCGCAGCCGAGGGTGCGCAGCTTCTCGCGCTCGGCCTCCTGCTCCACCCCCTCGGCCACCACACGCATGTGCAGCGCGTGCGCCACGTCGATGATCGAGCGCACCAGGAGCGCCGCGACCCGCGACTGGCAGATGTCGCGCACGAAGGACTTGTCGATCTTGAGCTTGCCGCAGCGCAGCCGACGAAGGTAGCTCAGCGAGCTGTAGCCGGTGCCGAAGTCGTCGATCGCCAGTGCATAGCCGCGCGCACGCAGGGCCTCGAGCACGGAGTCCGGGCTGCCGATGTCCTCGAACACCGCCGTCTCGGTCAGCTCGAACTCCACGCGATCGGGCGTGAGCCCCAGTTCGTCCAGCGCCTCGAGGAAGCGGCGCCGCTGCGACTCGCGCCGGAACTGCGTGGACGCCAGGTTGAGCGCCACCCGCGGCGGTCGCAGGCCGGCAGCCTCCCATGCCCGCAGGTCCTCGCGCACGCACCGCAGCGCGGCCAGCCCGAGTTCGACGATGAGGCCGGTGCTCTCGGCCAGCGGGATGAACTCGATCGGCGGGACCATGCCCCGGTGCGGATGCTGCCAACGCATCAGCGCTTCCATGCCCGCGAGACGGCCCTGCATGTCGAACACCGGCTGGTAGTGCAGAAGGAACTGCCGGCCTTCCAGCCCGGCCCGCACATCCGCCTCCAGCGCCGCCCGGCGCCTGATCTCGGCACCCAGCTCGGCCGAGAAGAAGCGGAACCCGTCCTTGCCTTCTCGCTTGGCCAGGTACATCGCCGCGTCGGCACATTGCATCGCGTCCTCCGCGGTGCGTGCGTCGTCGGGCAGCAATGCGATGCCGACCGACACGCTCACGCGCAAGGTCTCGCCGTCGAAGTCGATCTGGCGGGGCACCCGCTCGATCACGTCGCGCGCCACACGGGCGGCCGCCTCGGAGGCATCGCCCGTCGTGCGCAGCAGCACCGCGAACTCGTCGCCGCCCAGGCGTGCGACGACGTCGTGCGGGCGCACCAGGGCGCGCAACCGCTCGCCCACCTCGCACAGCACCCGGTCTCCCCCCGTGTGTCCGGCCGTGTCGTTGATCTGCTTGAAGTTGTCCACGTCGATGAACATCAGCGCATACTGGGCGTGAACGGCGTTGGCCTGCTCGAGGGCGGCCTCGAGCGCATAGTGGAACGAGGCACGGTTCAACAGGCCCGTCAGCGCGTCGTGCAGCGCCAGGTAGCGGGTGCGCTCCTGCGCCGCGCGCACGCGCGCGCGCAGTCGACGCGAGGCGACCAGCGACAGGCCCAGCGCGATCGCGCTGATCCCGAGCCCGCCCATCAGGAACTTCGCGACGTCGGCCCAGACCACCGAGCGATCGGCGCGCAAGACCAGCGTGCCGACGACCTGCCCGCCCGCGCTCACCGGCGCACGCACCGTCTCCACGCCGGCGCGGTGTGCCCACCACGACCGCTCGCGTTCGCCACGCTCGTAGTACGCAAAGCCACTGCCATCGCCCCGAAGGAGCAGCGCGCTCGTCACGTGGGGTGACGCGACCAGGGCGTCCAGCACCTCCATGGCATCGCTCGGCGCATCGAACATCAGCGCTGCCGCCGTGTTCTGCGAGACGATGCGCGCCTGGGTCATGAGTTCGTCGTGAAAGCGACGATCCAGCCCGACGTACTGCAGCGCCGTGAGCACCATGATCGAGCCGACCATCGCGACGCTCGACAGCACCGTCTCGCGGTACAGGGCGAGCCATTCCAGCAGCTTCTTCATCGCGACTCCGTCACTCGTCCTTCACGTACCGCGCCAGACGCAGCAGCCTGGCGCTGAAGTCGATCCCGGCCTGCCGCGCCGCAACCAAGCCGATGTCGAAGCCCGGCGCGCCACCGTCGGCATGCAGGTTGACCATCACGCCCTTGTTCACCATGCCGAAGCGGTCGCTCACCAGCAGCACCGGCTGGCTCGGCGGGATCCGCGGCAGGCTCTCGCCGACATAGGCCACATGGCAGCCGTCCAGCCGAGCAGGACTCGCCGGCCGTATCCGCACGGACCGCGAGCCTACCTGACGCTGCGGCTGCTTCAGCAGGCTCGCACTCAGGGCGTCGTCCTCCAGCACGCACAGCTCCAAGGCCTGGGCGGGGTTCGCCCGGTCCTGGGGCCATTGCACGAACAACAGCACGCGCAGCAGCACTTCGGCCTTCAGGTCCGCTTCGCGCAGGGGCGCTTGCGCCCACCCGAGGCCCACCGCCCAGGCAGCCGCGCCGGCGCAGATCCACGTTCGCACGCAGCACCTCGGCATGCCTTTAGAACCTCGCCGTCCATTGCAGCTCGACCTGCCGGCCCGGCTGCGGCACGCGCGGGCCCACCAGCCAGTTCGGCGCCGGGTCCTCGTAGCGCACATCGCCCACGTTGCGCACGCGCAGCCGCAGCGATTGTGTCTGACCGACCGCCTTCTCCACGCTCGCATGCACCAAAGCGTGCCCGGGCAGCCGCTCTCCCGCGCGGTCCCGCCGCGCCCCCATCGCCAGCACCTCGACGCCGCCGTGCCATCCCGCTGCGAACGGCGCGAGCACGCCGGCCTTGAGCAACCAGCGCGGCGAGTTGCTCAGCCACTGCCCGCCGGAGCGCGCCTCCTGCCACGCCGCGCTGGCCCGCCAGCGCACATGGGCCGGTGTGACGCGCTGCCAGTACAGTTCGAGGCCCTCGGCGCGCGCCTGTCCCAGATTGCGGTACTGCGGCAGCACGCTCGGGTCCGACTCGTCCATCTCGATGAGGTCGTCCATTTCGTAGCGGTAGAGCGTCGCGGTCAGATGGCTGTCGGGACCGAGGTTCTGCTCCATCGCCAGTTCCACCGTGCGGATGCGTTCGGCCCTCAGGGCCGGGTTGGCCCGCTGCGAGGCGCCGTCGTCGTAGTAGCGCTCGTTCAGGTTGGGAGCACGGAAGGCGCGGCCCACGAGCAGCTTGAATGCGCGATCGGCCTGCGGCCGCCACACCACCGCCGCCCGCGGCGACCATTGCGGCCCCAGACCGTCCACCCGGTCCCAACGCACGCCCCCGGTCAGCAGCCAGTGCTCGGACAGGCGGTATTCGTCCTGCACGAACAGGCCGAGCCGGTGGCCGCGGCGGTGGTCGTCCAGATGGCTCGCGAAAGGATCGACATCGTAGTTGTGCTGTTGGGCCTTCAACACGCTGCGCAGATCCAGGCCGACCACCAGCGTGTGGTTGAGCCAGCCGCGCCACGTGCTGCGCAGCTCGGCATCCGCCCAGTCGCTGGTCACGCGGTCCACGTTGACCAGGGGCGGCTCGCCGGCGAAGACATAGCGCCCCGAGAAGGTGTAGCGACTGAAGGAGACCCGCCCCTGCGGATGCCACCGGCCCGTCGGACCGCCGTCCCAGGCCAGCGCCGCCAACGCGTAGTGGTCGTCCACGTAGGTGCCCGGGGTGCCGAAGGACACGCCGTAGGGCGCATTGGGCAGATGCTTGCGTCGCTGACTGCTGACCACGCTCCACCGCCAGGGGCCGGCGCGGTACTTGAGCAGCAGCGCCGACTGCCGGGTCGCGTCCAGCCCCGCGGCACGCCCTTGCGGGTGGGCCGGGCTGGCGTGCTCGGGCAGGTGCCAGGTCGCGCCTTCGGCATGGAGCGAGGTCCAGCCGATGAAGAAGTCGCCCGTCGCCCCCAGGGGGCGGCCGTAACTCGTCACGAGCCGGCGCAGCCCGTCGGAGCCGGCGCCCAGGCTGATGCGCGCTCCCGGCTCGTCGCGGCCCTCGATGGTGGTCACGTGCGCAGTGCCGAACAAGGCATTGCCGCCGTAAACCGAGGACGTCGGACCGGCGACGAACTCCACCCGCTTGATCCAGTCGGCCACCATCGGGAACTCCAGCCCGGGCAGCCCCTGGTCGTACACCGGGTCGTTGATGCGCTGACCATCCAGCAACATCAGCGTGCGGGTGTTGTAGTCGCCGGCGCGGTTGAAGCCGCGCAGGCCGAGCGTGTCGTAGGCCCGGTCGGAGGTCAGGTAGGCACTCGGCACGCTCTCCAGCGCCTCCCCCAGCGTGCGGTAGGCGTGACCGACGATCTGCTCGCGCGGCACCACCCACACCACCGCCGGCGCATCCAGGCTGCTCTGTGCATAACGGGAGGCCGAATGCACCTCCCGATTCATGAGTTGCCCGAGCTGGGAGAGGGCCACGTCCTCCGCGCTCTGGGCCAGGACAGGGGACGCCCAGGGGTGCAACACCGCAAGGAGCAGCGCGGACAGCGTCGCCCGGTGTGCCGGCCGGCACACGCGAGGAGGAGAAGGCGAGGGCATGGACGGACGAAGATCGGATGTCTGATCCGATCTATCGGCCGGCGCTCACCCGGACTTGAGCCCGCGGACGCGGCCCGCGCGGCCGTCATCCGTGAAACCTGTCACTCGCCTGTCTCGCCTGTCACTTGTCGTCGCCGAACATCCGCTGCGCGAGCTCGTGCGCGGGCAAGCCGCTCAGATCCTTGTCGGTTTCCTCGGCGATCGCGGCCGCCACTCGAGGGTCGAGCACTGCGCGCAGGCGACCGAGGAACTTGGGGGCGGCGGCCAGGTACAGGCGCGCGAAGCGCTGCTTGGCGCGCGCGTCGGCGAGCCAGCCCGCCACGCGCCGGGCGAAGAGCTCGGCCTCCTTCTCCAGAGGGTCGGTGCGCGGCGGCGCGGTGTGCCCCATCATCTGCTCCCCCTTGCCGAAGAAGCGCCCTTGAGCATCGCGACGCAGATCGGCCTCGTCCGCATGGGCGCTGGCCCACGTGAGCGACTCCACCTCGGCCAGTTCGGTGCGGGGCCGGCCGTCGATGCCCTGCGTCTGCCTCACCTCGTACACGTTGGCACGGCCCTCGTCGGCCACCAGGACCCATGTCGCATCCATCGGCTCTCTCCTTGCACAGCGGGCGGGGCCGGCGGCCCCGGACACCGGCGGATCGGCAAAGACGGTGCCAGGTGCACCGCCTCCCCTGCGGGCCGACGCCCCGGCGCTGCGGCCGGGCGCGACGAACGCGACGCTACTCGTCGCGCCGGGCCGCGATCTCGAACGGGTTGTCCAGGTAGGGATGGCGCCCGCGGCACCACGCCCAGGCAGACGCGAGCAGGTACAGCGGCACGAACAACGGGCCCCAGCGCTCGTACTGGCGCACGTGCACGCGCTCGTGCCGGCGCAGCCGGGCCAGCGCCGCGCGATCCACACCGATCACCACGTGCCCCAGCGTCAAGGCGGCGAAGGGGCATCGGCGCCCCGGCCGAAAGCGACGGACCGAGACCTCCAGCGCGCCCTGCGTCCAGCGCAGATGACCGCCCGCCGCGCGCATCAGCAGCGCGACGACGAGCCCCAGGAAGGTCCAGGGCGAGGCCCAGAAAAAGGCCCAGGCACGGGCCAGAAGAAAGGCCGCGCGGGCCGCCCCTCGCCGTCGCAGGCCACGACCTGCACCTGGACCGGAGGGCCCTCGCGGCCGACGGGCGATCACTCGCCCAGCATCTCCGCCAACTCCTTGCAGGAGGGCTTGCACACCATTTCGGTCTTGCCCAGCAGCTTCTTGGACTGCAACTGGTCGGGCGTGCGGTGCTTGCCGCACTTGAAGCAGGAACGGGTGTTCGCCTTGCTCGCGAACGGGGAGCCCACCGCCTTGGAGCGGTAGCGCAGGCCATCCTCTGCGATGCGGGTGGTGACGACTTTGGACATGAAGGAGGTGCCTCCAGAAAACCCGGAAACTTGGGGGCGAAGGCGCAATTTTCCTAGGTTTCGAGTTCCCGGGCGAGGGGCCGGTGCAATATCCCGCCAAAGGGGGTGCCCACCGGCCGCCTTCCGGCGGGCTTGCGGCCGTCGTGCGTCGGGCCCACGCACCGCGCGGCCCGGCCGCGCCTTGGCGCCGGGCAGGCGCGTCAAGGCAGGCGCTGGCCGGCGCGCCAGCGCAGCACCGTCGACACGAGCAGGCACAGCAGCGCCCAGGCCGCCCCCAGCGCCCAGCCGGCCAGGACATCGGTCGGCCAATGCACACCCAGGTACACCCGGCTCACGCCCACCAGCCCGGTGAGCAGCACGGCGACGGCCAGGATGTAGGCCGCCATGCGCCGGCGCGGCTGCAAACCCGCCAGCAGCGCGCCGAGCGTGAGGTACACCACCGCCGACATCGTCGCGTGGCCGCTCGGGAAGCTGAGCGTGAGCACCGGCACACCGTGGGGCACCAGGTCCGGACGCGGGCGCTCGATCCACAGCTTGAGCACCTGGCTCGCGACCAGCCCCCCGCCGACCGAGGCGGCGACCAGCAGCCCCGACCCCCACTTGCCCGCGAGCAGCAGGTAGCCCAACGCCGCGCAGCCCACCAGCGCAAGCACCGCGGTGCTGCCCAGCGCCGTGATGTCGCGCATCATGAGCTCCACCCACCAGGGGCCCAGCGGGTCCGAAAGGTCGGCGGGGTCGCGCAGCGCCAGCAGCAGCGCGCGGTCCAGCGCGAGCGTCTCGCCTTCGACGACCTCCCCGGCCAGCTCCAGGAACACCCAGGCCGCCAGCGAGACGGCCGCGAGCAGACCCAGCGGCACGAGCAGCCCGCGCTCGCGCAAGAGCGCCCAGCCGAACGCGAGCCCCCTGAGTGCGCAGCCTCCCGGCCTCAGTAGAGGATGCGACACCGGATCGTCCCCTCGACCGCGCACAGCTCGGACAACGCGATCTGGCTGGCCGAAGCGTCCACGTCCACCACCACGTAGCCCACGTCCTCGCGCGTCTGCAGATACTGCGCCGCGATGTTGATGCCCGCGGCCGACAGGCGTTCGTTGACGTGCGCCATCACCCCCGGCACGTTGTGATGGATGTGCAGCAGCCGGCACTTGCCGGTGTGCTCCGGCAGCGACACCTCGGGGAAGTTCACCGCGCTCACCGTCGAGCCGTTGTTGCTGTAGCGCACGAGCTTGGTCGCCACCTCCCGGCCGATGTTCTCCTGCGCCTCGGACGTCGATCCGCCGATGTGCGGCGTGAGGATCACGTTCTCGAAGCGCGTGAGCGGCGACTCGAACCGGCTGTCGTTGCCCTGCGGCTCGACGGGGAACACGTCGATGGCCGCGCCGAGGACGTGCTTGCGCTCCAGCGCATCGACCAGCGCGTCGATGTCCACGACCGTCCCGCGCGACGCATTGATGAGGTGGCTGCCCGGCTTCATCTGCGCGAGCTGCTCGGCGCCGATCATGTTGCGCGTGGCCGGCGTCTCCGGCACGTGCAGGCTCACGACGTCCGACTGGGCCAGGAGCTCGGGCAGCGTGGCCACCTGACGCGCGTTGCCCAGTGGCAGCTTGGCCTCGATGTCGTAGAAGACCACCCGCATGCCGAGCTGCTCGGCCAGCACCCCGATCTGCGTGCCGATGTGCCCGTAGCCGATGATGCCCAGCGTCTTGCCGCGCACTTCGTAGGAGTTGGCCGCGCTCTTGACCCAGCCGCCCCGGTGCAGGATGGCGTTCTTCTCGGGGATGCCGCGCATCAGCATGATGATCTCCGCCAGCACCAGTTCGGCGACGCTGCGCGTGTTCGAGAACGGCGCGTTGAAGACCGGGATCCCGCGCCGGGCGGCCGCCTTCAGGTCGATCTGGTTCGTGCCGATGCAAAAGGCGCCGACGGCCGTGAGCTTGGGCGCCCGTGCCAGCACCGACTCGGTCAGGTGCGTGCGGGAACGGATGCCCACGAAGTGCGCGTCGGCGATCGCATCGACCAACTCGGCGCCGGCCAGCGCCTTGGGGTGCGTCTGCACGTTCGTGTAGCCGTCGCGCTCGAGCACGTCGAGGGCGGACGGGTGGATGCCTTCGAGCAGCACGAACTTGAGCTTGTCTTTCTGTACCGACAATCGTTGGGTCATCTCTCGCTCCAGGGTTCAGCCTGCTGGGGTCCAGGCACAGAGTGTGCCTTGCCGCGGGTGCCCCTGCCGCCGCCCGCGATTTGGGCGGCTGCACGAAACCCGCCACAATCGGGGGCCTCTCGTCATGCCACGGATGCCCGATGCGTCGTCACCCTTCAGGCCGCGATCCCGGCGCGAGCGCCGCGGTCCGCGCCATGGTGCGCCGGTGGCGATGGCGGGCGCACGCAGAGCAACGGCCCCCGGAAGGGGCGCCGCCCGGCCGGGGCGCCCCGGCACGTGTCGATTGAGCCGGCCCAGACGATGCGCGTGCACCCCCTGCTGACCGCCGTGATCCCGATGCGCCCGGTCGCCTTTCTCGGCCACGTGCTGCTGGCCGCGGCAGCCGGGCTGCGCCGGGGATGGCGGTTCCGCACGAAGGACCTGGGGCGCGCCACGGCCGATGCGAGCGCACGCGCGCTGCCCATCGTGACGATCGTCAACGTGCTGGTGGGCGCGATCCTCGCTTTCGTCGGCGCGGTCCAGCTGGTCAAGTTCGGTGCCGGGATCTTCGTGGCCGATCTGGTCGGCATCGCCGTCGCCCGCGAGATGGCGGCCGTCATCACGGCGGTCGTGATGGCGGGCCGCACGGGTGCGGCGTTTGCTGCGGAGCTCGCCACGATGCAGGCCA
Organism: Schlegelella aquatica; assembly: GCF_026013905.1. NCBI lineage: Bacteria > Pseudomonadati > Pseudomonadota > Betaproteobacteria > Burkholderiales > Sphaerotilaceae > Caldimonas > Caldimonas aquatica. The sequence continues at coordinate 281,395 of NZ_CP110257.1, read as the reverse complement.
ACGAGGAGATCGACGCGCTCGAGGTGCTGGGGCTGCATGCGGTGGACTTCCTCGTGCTGCCCCGCATGATCGCGCTGATCCTGATGATGCCCCTGCTGTACGTGTATGCGTGCACCACTGGCCTGCTGGGCGGCTTCCTGGTCGGCGCCGGCATGCTCGACCTGGCGCCGGCCGCCTACTTCGAGCGCACGGTGCGCGCGCTCGACTGGGAGCATCTGGCCCTGGGCTTCAGCAAGTCGATCACCTTCGGGGCCCTGGTCGGGCTGACCGGGTGCTACTACGGCCTGCATGCGGCGCGCCACGCGGCAGGCGTCGGAGCGGCGACCACGCAGTCGGTGGTCGTGGCCATCGTCGGCATCATCGCGGTCGATGCCGTCTTCGCCGTGTGCGCCAATGCGCTGGGAGTCTGAGGTGAGCCCTCGCAGTGCAGGTGATCCCCCGACCGGCGAGCGGCCGCTGCTCGAAGTGCGGAACCTCGAGATGCGTTTCGGGGCGCGGCTGATCCAGCGCGACGTCTCGTTTCGCGTGGAGCCCGGCACCGTCTTCGCCATCATGGGCGGCAGCGGCTGCGGCAAGAGCACGCTGCTCAAGCATCTCATCGGACTGCTCGCCCCGGCCTCGGGGCACATCGTCTATCGCGGGCAGGACTACTGGGCCTGCGACGAGCGGGGCCGCGCGCGCCTGAGGGCCGGCTTCGGCGTGCTGTTCCAAAGTGCCGCGCTGTGGTCGTCGATGACGCTGCTCGAGAACGTGCTGCTGCCGCTGGAGCAGCAAACCGACTGGCCGGCCGAGCGCCGCGAAGCCCGCGCGCGCGAGGTGCTGTCCTGGGTGGGCCTCGAAGCCTTCGCCGACTTCCGCCCCGCCGACCTGAGCGGGGGCATGAAGAAGCGCGCCGGCCTCGCCCGCGCCATCGTCGCCGAGCCCCCCCTCCTGTTCCTCGACGAGCCCTCGGCGGGGCTCGACCCGATCAGCTCGCGCCGGCTGGACGACCTCATCCTCGACGTGCGAGAACGCACCGGCGCGGCCGTGGTCTTGGTGAGCCACGAGTTGCCCAGCCTCATGGCCATCGCCGACGACGGCATCTTCCTCGATGCAGACAGCCGCCGGCCGATCGCCCATGGCAGCCCGCGCCGCCTGCGCGACGAGGCGACCCATCCCACCGTGCGCGCCTTCTTGCGGCGCGAAGAACCGCTGCCGGCCGACATGACGCTCCCCGCTCCATGAAACGCAACGCCTTGCTCGTCGGAACCTTCGTGATCGGCGCCCTCGCGCTGGTGGTCTTCGCCATCGTCTCGCTGGGCGGAGGCGACCCCTTCCAGCAGCGGCTGCGCGCGGTGATCTACTTCCACGGCAGCGTCAGTGGCCTGTACGTCGGAGCGCCGGTCACGTTCCGCGGTGTGCCGGTCGGTCAGGTCGAATCGATCGGCGTCGAGTTCGAACAAGGCTCGCTCGACCCCCGGATCCCGGTGCGCGTGCGCCTGCAGAGCGATGCCATCCGCGTCGCAGAACCCGGCCGCGACCGCTCGCTGGCGCTGCCCGAGCTGATCCGGCGAGGCCTGCGCGCGCGGCTCGTCGCGCAAAGCTTCGTCACGGGACAGAAGTTCATCGACCTGGACTTCTTGCCCGACCAGCCCGCGCGCATGATCGGCCGCGGGCGCGAGCCGGAGATCCCCGCCGTCGCGGACCGGTTCGGCGCGTTGATCGAGCAGGTGGCGGAGTTGCCCTTGCGTGAAACCGTGGCCGACCTGCGCAACACGTTGCAGGCCTTGCAGACCACGCTCGCCACCGCCGAGCGCACGCTGCAATCCTCCTCGGGCGAGATCGCCGCGACCGCGCAGGAGACCCGGCGCATGCTCGTCCAGGCGGGCCGCACCCTGCAGGAGCTCCAGGCGAGCGCCCAGGCCACCCTCGGCTCCGTGACCCGCCTGGCCGACAGCACCCGCGAGACGGTGCAAGACGCACGCCCGGAGCTGCAGCAGGGGCTGCGCAGTGCGCGCGAGGCCGCCGAGGCGGCGCGCGTGGCGATGACGCGGGTGCAGGAACTCACGGCCACCGGCACCCCCTTGCGCGCCGACCTCGACGCCGCGGTGCGCGACCTCTCGCAAGCCGCACGGGGCCTGCGCGAATGGAGCGAGCTGCTGCAAGAACAACCCAATGCCGTCATCTTCGGGAGCGACCGTTGAGGCCCTTCTTGATGCCCTTCCTTGCGCCCTGGCCCGGCCTTTCCCGCGGGCGGGCCGCCGAGCCCCGTGCCGTGCCGACTCCGATGCACGCCTCCGCTGCACGTGCTCGCCGGGCGATGCAGGCCACCTTGTGCGCGGCCTTGCTGCTCACGGGCTGCGCCGGGCCCGAGCCGCGCGCCACGCTCATCACCTTGCCAAGCCTCGCCGGCACCGCCGCCTCGCCCGCGGCCGAGGTGGCCTCGGCCCCCGCCCGCTGGCTCGCGGTGCGTCGCGTCCAACTGCCCGAGTATCTGCAGGCGCGCCGCGTGCGCTTTCGCGCCGATGCGAGCACCGTGGGCGAATGGCCTCACGCCTTCTGGGCCGAACGGCTGGAAGTGGCGGTGAGCCGCGAATTCACGGCCGCGCTCGCCCAGCGTCTCGGTGCGTGGCAGGTGTGCGAAGGCACGTGCGCGAGCGCGCCACCACACATGGTTCTGCTGGTGGAGTTCTCGACGCTCGACTTCCGGCGCGATCGCGGCCGGCTCACGGGATCGGCGCGCCTGCTCGCCACCACCGGCGATGCGCAGGCCCGCGTGCTGCTCGCCTGGCAGGAAGCCATCGATGAGCCGGCCCCTCGCGAAGGGCCGCAAGGTCAGGCCGAGGCGCTCGGCGCCGCCTTGCAGCGCCTGGCCGACGCTGCCGCCAGGCGGCTCGCGTCGCTTCCTTGAGACCGAGCCCGCTTGCGCGGCGCTGGGCTCAACCCGGCATCTTCGCCGAAAAAGCCCCCCGTGTTGAGGACTCACAAACACCATTCGGGTATTGCCTGAAGATGCTTGTCACAAATCCGTACCACCGGCACACTGGATCGACACATGGCGACAGCCGCTCTGCTTCGTATCGGCCCGTTTCCTCAACCCCTCTGGAAAGGAGGACTTATGAACCTGACGATCAGCGGACACCACCTGGAAGTCACGCCCGCGCTCCGAGACTACGTGCTTGCCAAGCTGGATCGGGTCACCCGGCATTTCGACCAAGTGGTGGATATCAATGTCCTGCTGACAGTGGAGAAGTTGAAGGAGAAGGATCGTCGTCAGAAGGCAGAGGTGACCCTGCACGTGAAGGGCAAGGATCTCTTCTGCGAGACATCGCACGAAGACCTGTACGCAGCCATCGACGAGCTCGTCGACAAGCTCGACCGCCAGGTCATCAAACACAAGGGTCGGGTCCAAGACCATCACCATGAATCGCCCAAGCGCATGAACGGGGCCGTCAGCGGCAGCGCGTGAATCCCGTCACCGCCGGCGCAGTCCCCGGCACATCCCATCGAGCGGCCTGCGGCCGCTTTTTGCATTTCCGTGACATCTGCCCCGAGCGCGACTTGCTGCGACGCAGCAGGGGGAGCACAATGGAACCAACGGGCTGGGCGTTGATCCCAGTCAACGGAGGGAAGCCCGAACGGGCATTCCTATAATGCAAGGTTTTGTCACTGATACGCGTGGGCCCAGGCCCGGTTCGCCGGGGGAAGGCCGGGCGCGGTGACCCACGATGAACCGTCTCGCCGCCATCCTGCCTGCCAGCAACGTGCTGGTGGATGTGGACGCCTCCAGCAAGAAGCGGGTGTTCGAGCACGCCGGCTTGCTGTTCGAGAACCTGCACTCGATCGCCCGCGCGACTGTGACGGACAACCTGTTCGCACGCGAACGGCTGGGGTCGACCGGGCTGGGCCACGGGGTGGCCATTCCCCACGGGCGCATCAAGGGCCTCAAGAACCCGCTGGCCGCGGTCATCCGCGTGCAGCAGCCCATCCCGTTCGATGCCCCGGACGACGAGCCGGTCAGCCTGTTGATCTTCCTGCTCGTGCCCGAGGCCGCCACGCAGCGCCACCTCGAGATCCTCTCCGAGATCGCCGAGCTGCTGTCGGATCGCGAACTGCGCGAGCGGCTCAAGACCGAGCCCGACGCAGCGAAGGTCCACGCGCTCATCGCGGCGTGGGAGCCGCTCAAGTCGGTCGCCTGACGCGGCGCGACCGCTTCCTCGCCGTCGCCGCGTGAAACCCACCGTCATCAGCGCCGAGGCCCTGTTCGAGGCGCAGCGCGCCACGCTCAAGTGGCAGTGGATCGCCGGCCACGCGCATCCCGAGCGCCGCTTCGACGAGGTCGCGGTGCGCGATGCGCAATCGGCCGCGGACCTCGTCGGCTACCTCAACTACATCCATCCCTACCGCGTCCAGATCGTCGGCAAGCGCGAGGTGGACTACCTCTCCAACGCCTCGCCCGAGGACCAGGCGCGTCGCGTCGCGCGCATCGTCACGCTCGAGCCGCCGGTGGTCATCGTCGCCGACGCCCAGGTGCCGCCGGATCATCTCGTCGCGATGTGCGAGCGCGCCGAGATCCCGCTGTTCGTCACGCAGGAGTCGGCCGGCTTCGTGATCGACGTGCTGCGCAGCTACCTGTCGCTGCACTTCGCCGAGCGCACGACGCGCCACGGCGTGTTCATGGACATCCTCGGCCTGGGCGTGCTGCTGACCGGTGAGTCGGGCCTGGGCAAGAGCGAGCTCGGCCTGGAGCTGATCTCGCGCGGCCACGGGCTGGTCGCCGACGACGCAGTGGACTTCTATCGCGTCTCGCAAAGCGCCATCGAGGGCCGCTGCCCCGAGCTGCTGTTGAACCTGCTCGAGGTGCGCGGCATCGGCCTGCTGGACATCAAGGCGATCTTCGGTGAGACCGCCGTGCGCCGCAAGATGCGCCTGAAGCTGATCGTCCACCTCGTGCGCAAGGAGACGATGGAGCGCGACTTCGAGCGCCTGCCCTACGAGCCGCTGTACGAGGACGTGCTGGGCGTGCCGGTACGCAAGGTCGTGATCGCCGTCGACGCCGGCCGCAACCTCGCCGTGCTGGTGGAGGCGGCCGTGCGCAACACCATCTTGCAGCTGCGCGGCATCGACACCTACAAGGAGTTCATCGAGCGCCACCAGCGCGCGATGCAGCAGGGGCAATAGCGTCTGCCCCCGCGGGCCGCTGCGCCGCGCCTGCTTGCCCTGTTGCCTTGCCGGGCGGTCACTCCCCGCGCAAGGCGCCGGCCCCGCTGCGGGGAGCCGGGCGGCCGGCCTCAACGCTCGCCGCTGTGCGGGCCGCCGCTCTTGCCCTTGCAGTCCTCGCGGCCGCACACCACGTACAGTGCCAGTGCGTGGTCCTGCAGCTCGTAGCCGCGCTCGCGGGCGATCTCCTGCTGGCGGCGCTCGATCTCGGGGTCGTAGAACTCCTCGACGCGCCCGCACATCACGCACACCAGGTGGTCGTGATGCTTGCCCTCGTTGAGCTCGAAGACGGCCTTGCCGGCCTCGAAGTGATTGCGCGAGAGGATGCCCGCCTGCTCGAACTGCATCAGCACCCGGTACACCGTGGCCAGCCCGATGTCGGCGCCTTCGGCCAGCAAGGCCTTGTAGACGTCTTCGGCCGTCATGTGGCGCTGCCTGCCCTTCTGGAAGACCTCCAGGATCTTCATGCGGGGCAAGGTGGCCTTCAGGCCGCTGCTTTTGAGTTCGTCGAGCGTGGACATGGCGTGATGGTCGATGCGGGAGGCGCTCCCGGTGGGGGGCGCCCGGGCCGGCGCCGAGGGTTCGATACCGACAGGCGCCCGGGGGCGCCTGCGTTTGCCGGTGCCGTTCGGAAGGCGGCGCGCCGGAGGCCCTAGAATCCTCCGATCATATCGAGCCTGGAGGCGACTGTTACGCCTTCGCCATGCAAACCCCTATGTCCCTCATGATTCGCTGGGGCCGCGGCATCGCGCTGGCGGCCGCGCTCGGCGCCCTCGCCGGTTGCAGCTCGATGCGCTCGGCCGATCGCCTGTTCGGCCTCATCACCCCCTACCGCATCGAGGTGGTGCAAGGCAACGTCGTCACGCAAGAGATGGCCGACGCCGTGCAACCGGGCATGTCGCGCGCCCAGGTGCGCGACATCCTCGGCTCGCCGCTGCTGACCGACATCTTCCACGAAGACCGCTGGGACTACATCTTCACGATCCGCCGCCGTGGCACCGAGCCGCAGCAGCGGCGCGTGACGGCCTGGTTCGAGGGCGAGCGCCTGGTGCGCCTGGAGGCGCCGCCGCTGCCCAGCGAGCGCGAGTTCGTCGACTCGATCGACACGTTCAAGAAGCCACGCCGCGAGCCCAAGCTGGCCTTGACCGAAGAGGAGCGGCGCGCGCTGCCCGCGCCCCGTCCGGTGCCGCCGGAAGAGGCCGCCCCGCCCGCCGCACCTCGCAGCTACCCGCCGCTGGAGCCGAGCGCCGGCGGTTGACGCCGTCGCGCACCCGTGCGCCCCTGTCCTCAAGCCCCTACCGACAACGACCATGACCCACCGCATCACCGTGGCCGGCAGCTCCGGCCGCATGGGCCGCATGCTGATCGAAGCCGTGCTGGCGAGCGACGACTGCCAGCTCGCCGGCGCGCTGGACCTCCCTTCCAGCCCTGCCGTGGGGCAGGACCCGGGCGCCTACCTGGGCCGCGCGACCGGCCTGCAGATCACCGGCGACCTGCGCGCGGGGCTGGCCGGCGCGCAGTACCTCATCGACTTCACGCGCCCCGAGGGCACGCTGGCGCACCTGCGCGTGTGCCGCGAGCTGGGTGTCAAGGCGGTGATCGGCACCACCGGTTTCACCGACGAGCAGAAAGCCGAGATCGCCCAGATCGCGCGCGACATCGCCATCGTGATGGCCCCCAACATGAGCGTGGGCGTCAATGTCGTGCTCAAGCTGCTCGACATGGCCGCGCGCGCGCTCAAGGAAGGCTACGACATCGAGATCATCGAGGCGCACCATCGCCACAAGGTCGACGCGCCCAGCGGCACCGCGCTCAAGATGGGCGAGGTGGTCGCGCAGGCGCTGGGCCGCGATCTCAAGTCGTGCGCGGTGTACGGCCGCGAAGGCGTGACCGGCGAGCGTGACCCGTCCACCATCGGCTTTGCCACCGTGCGCGGCGGCGACATCGTGGGCGACCATACCGTGCTGTTCGCCGGCATCGGCGAGCGCATCGAGATCACGCACAAGTCCTCCAGCCGCGTCACCTACGCGCAGGGCAGCCTGCGCGCGGTGCGCTTCCTGGCCGGGCAGTCGCGCGGGCTGTTCGGCATGGACGAGGTGCTGGGCCTCTGAGCCCGCCGCCGCGGATGGCCGGGTTCGGGCACTTCTGGGATCAGGCCGACGCGGTCGGCCGCGCGGTGGCGCTGGTGCTGCTGGCCATGTCGGTCGGCTCCTGGCTGCTCATCGTCTGGAAGGGCTGGCTGCTGCGCCGTGCCCGCCGCGACGTCGTGCGGGCCGTGCCGGCCTTCTGGCAGGCCGCCTCCGTGGCCGAGGGCCGCGCGCGCCTGGCCGCGTTGGACCGCGAGCGCGTGCTGCTGCCGCTGCTGGACGCGGCGCTGCACCGGCCCGGCCCGGGCTCGCTCGAGGGCAGCGGACACCTGCACTCGCAGCTCACGCGGCGGCTGCGCGACGCCCTGCACGGCGTGCTGCGTCACCTGCAATCCGGGCAAGTGGCGCTCGCCTCGATCGGCTCGACCGCCCCCTTCATCGGCCTGTTCGGCACCGTCTGGGGCATCTACCACGCGCTGGCGGGCATCGGGGCCGAGGGCCGGCTCTCGCTGGAGCAGGTCTCCGGCCCGGTGGGCGAGGCGCTGGTGATGACGGCCGCGGGGCTCGCGGTGGCCATCCCGGCGGTGCTGGCCTACAACGTGTTCGGCAAACTCGTCGCCGCCTGCGAGGCCGACCTCGAAGGCTATGCGCACGACCTGCGCGAGCTGGTGGCGGGCCGGGCGGCGGCGGGCGCGCCAGCCCCTGACGACGACCGGGAGGCGTGAGATGGCCTTCGGCCGCCTGGAGCGCGCGCCCGACGCCCGCCCGATGAGCGAGATCAACATGACCCCGCTCATCGACGTGATGCTGGTGTTGCTCGTGATCTTCATGATCGCGGCGCCGCTGATGACCACGGGCCTGCCCCTGGAGCTGCCTCGCACCGACGCCGGCCGGCCGGTCGAAGCGCCCCACAGCGTGTCGCTCACCGTGGCCGAGGACGGCACCGTCCAGCTGGACGACGAGCCGGTCGCCGCGGACCGGTTGCAAGAGCGCCTGGCGGCCCTGGCGGCCCGCGCGCCACAGACCGAGGTCCATCTGCGGGCCGACCGCCGCGTGCCCTACGGCACGGTGGCGGAATTGATCGGCCGCGTCCAGGACGCCGGCTTGCACCGCATCGCTTTCGTCACCGAGCGGCCTTGACGGCGGCCCCCGCGCGCGCAGTCCCACGGGGGCGCGCCCGTGACACGTGGTAACCACTTGGGCGCCCCTTCCCTCTTTTCGGTGAGTGCGGGCCCGCGCGGCTTGCACGCACAATGCGGCCCGCACGAAAACGACAGAACACACCAAAACGATAGATTCCGGGGAGGGAAGCCATGACCTACACCGTGGCGTCGCCGGTGGGCGGGGGCGCGGCCTGGGCGCACGACGAGCGCGAGAGCGCCCGCACGGGCGGGCGCAGCGAGCCGCCGGCGCACGGGCCGGCGGTGTGGCGGGCCGACGAGCTGGGCGCCGCCTGGCTGAGCCAGCACGACCGGCTGTTGCAGGTTTGCACCGTGCTCGGCCCCGAGCGCCTGGTGGCCGAGCAGGCCACGATCCGAGAAGCGTGCGACACCCCGTTCTCGATCGAGCTGACGGCATGCAGCCCCGGCGAGCTGCCGCTCACGCGGCTGATCGGCCAGCAGCTCAGCCTCGCGCTGCGGCAAGCCGACGACCGCCGGCGCACCTGGCACGGCTACGTCGCGGCGGCCGCCCACCTGGGCAGCGACGGCGGCTGGCATCGCTGGCGCCTGCGCCTGGGGTCGTGGCTGGACTTCCTCGCGCTGCGGCGCGACACCTATCTCTACCAGGACCGCACCGCGCTGGAGATCGTCGAAGACGTGTTTCGCGATCATCCTCAGGCGCACTGGCGCGTGGAGGTGACCCGGGCGCTGCCGCGGCGCGAGATCTGCACCCAGTACCGCGAGACGGACCTCGACTTCGTGCAGCGCCTGCTGGCCGAGGAGGGCATCGGGTACCACTTCGAGCACCAGAGCGACGCCGACGCCCAGGCGCAGCGCGACGGGCTCGCGGCGCACCAGGCGCGTCATTGCCTGGTGCTCACCGACCGCGCCAGCCCCCGGCCGTTCCTGGGGCCCGTGCGGTTCAGTCAGCCGCGCGACCTGGCCGGCCGCCACGCCCGCGCGCGGGCATGGGAAGTGGACACCCTGAGCCGCGTGCGTTGCACCCAGCGGGCCCATCCCACGGCCCTCACGCTCGCGCGCTGGCATCCCGAGCGCCTGCAAGGCGTCGCGGCCGAACAGGAGGTGCCCCTGGCCGGGGCGGCCCTGCCCCGCCTGGAGCATTACGACGGGGTGGGCGAGCGTTGGCCCGGCGGAGGCGCGGCCCAGGACGGGCGCGCGACGCGGCCGGACGACGCCGAGGGCGTGGCCGCTGCGCGCGCCCAGGTGCGCGCCGACGCTTACGCGCAGGACGGCAGGCGCGTGCACGCGCAAGGCACTTGGCGCATGGCGCGTCCCGGCGCGCGGTTCGCGCTGGTGGAGCACCCCAGCCTGGGCGGCGAGTACCTGGTGCTCGCCGTGGAGCACCGGGTGCACAACAACCTGGGCGCCCGCGCTGCCGAGATCGCCGGCGAGCCCGAGCTGGAGCACGGCGCGTACCGCTGCGAGCTGCAGGCCCAGCCGGCCGAACTCGCCCATGTGCCGCCCCCGCGCCCGCGCCCCACCGCGTGGGGCTTGCAGACCGCGCTGGTGGTGGGCCACCCCGGCGAGCCGGCCACCACCGAGCGCGACCAGCGGCTGAAGATCCAGTTCGCCTGGCAGCGGGGCGAGGCGCCCTGGCCGGGTGGGCTGCCGCACGACGAGTCCAGCCCGCACGAAGGGGGCAACGCCCCCGGCGACGCACGCAGCGGCGCGTGGGTGCGCGTGGCCGAGCGCGCGGCCGGCGCCAACTGGGGCAGCGTCTTCACCGCCCGCGTGGGCAGCGAGGTGCTGGTCGACTTCATCGCCGGCGACATCGACCGCCCGGTGATCGTCGGGCAGCTGTACAACGGGCAGGACCGCCCGCCGCTGGCCGGTGGCGAGAGGGCCGGGCGCGAAGTGCCCCCGGCGGGCGCGTGCGAGCCGAGCGGGGGCTTCGACGGGCGCGCCGGGGCTCGCGCCGCGGGCGACCGCGCCCCCCTTCGCGCGGCCAACCACCCGGGGGTGCTGAGCGGCTGGTACCAGCGCAGCCTGGGCGGCGCCGGTCACCAGGAATGGGTGCTCGACGACGCCACCGGCCAGCTGCGCATGCGCTGGCAGGCCAGCCACACCCTGGCCGAGCTGGCGCTCGGTCATCTCATCGAGCAAGCGTGCGGGAGCGCTTGGCGCGGCGGCGTGCGTGGCGCCGGCTTCGAGGCCGGCACCCAAGGCTGGGCGACGCTGCGCGCCGGCGAGGGGCTGCTCGTGACCACCAGTGCCCGCCCCGGGCGCTACGGCAGTGCCGAGTCCACCCAGATGGATGCGGCCGAGGCGGTGGCGCAACTGCGCGCGGCGCAGGAGTTGGCCGAACGCCTGCACGCCGCTGCACGCGCGGCGCGCGCCCACGGGCTGGAGCCGCACGAGGCCGAGCCGGCGGGGCAGGCGGCCGGCGGGCCCGGCTCGGCGGTACAGCTGTTGCGCCTGCTCGACCCTGCCGAGGAGGGTCGTTACGGCGGCCCGGTGAGCGGACAGCCCGCCGTCAAGCAGGACGCGGCGCGCCAGCCCACCGAACCGGTCGAACGGCCCGCAGGCCCCACCGTGACGTTGGACACGCCGTCCACCCTGGCCCAGGCGAGCGAGGCCGCCCTCGTGCAGCATGCCTCGGGCGACCACGCCGCAGTGGCGCAGGGCGACTGGCACGCCAGCGCCGGCGCCACGGCCAGCGTGACCGCCGGCGGCACGGCCAGCTGGTACACCCACGCCGGCGGCCTCCAGCTCAAGGCCGCGCGAGGGCCGGTGAGCCTGCGCGCGCACACCGACCGGCTGCAGATCCTGGCCGACCAGCAGGTGCAGATCCTGAGCGTGGCCGACGAGATCGTCGTGCAGGCCAAGCAGCGCATCGAGCTGGTGGGCGGCGACAGCGCCGTCGTGCTCGACGGCAGCGACATCCGCTTCACCACCCCGGGCAGCTTTGTGGTGCAGGCGGCCACGCATCAGTGGGAGGGGGCGGGCCGGGAGGCGGCCAGCATCGGGCCCTTGCCCGCAGGAACGGTCAATGGGATCGAACCGACGAGTCGGCTGCAGGTGGCCTACAGCGAGGCGCTCGACCTCAGTGACATTCCCGACGCATGGCTGCCCTTGCGATTCGCCGCACAGGTCGTTGCCCGCCAATCGGCTCACATCGTCGAGCAAGCGAGCCGCAGACCGGGCGACCCGATGCCATTGGCCGCGGTCACGGCCGAACCTCAGGCCCTCCGGTACTGGCACTCCACCGGCCGAGGCTGGGTGGTGGAGGAGTCGGTCGATGAGGCGGCACAGGAGTTCGACGATGAGGCAGAGGTTGACGATGACTGAGCCTGCGATCACCGACCCATACCGGGTGAAACCGGGCGACACCCTGTCGAGCATCGCGCGCCGATGTGGAAAGACCGTGCGCGAGCTGCAGCGCTGGAACGGCCTGCGCGATCCGAACAAGCTGGCCGTCGGCCAGACCCTGTACCTGTCGGAGTCGTCGGCCTTTGGCGTCACCGCGTTGTTTCTGGATGCATTGCGCCATCCGATCGAAAACCTGCCCTTCATGCTGAAGTTCGACGGCCGCACCGTGACGGGTCGCACCGGCGCGAACGGGATGACTGCCCGGCAGGTCACGCAATCGGCGCATTCCGATGTGGAAGTGTGGGTGCAGACCGTCGAAGGCACGTGGCAGCAGGTGACACGCACGCTCTCGGGCTATGGCCACAAGCTGCTGACCCTGGTCAGCGGTTCCATCGTCGTGCCTGGCAATACCGAACCGCTGCCCCAGGGCGCCCCGGCGAAGCCCAGCGCCCCGGCGCCCGCCAAGCCGGCGCCGGGCGTCCCCCAACCGCCCTTGCCCAAGCCGGCCAGCGGCACACCGAGCAAGAACAACCCGGCGGTCAAGACCCGCAAGACCAAGGGCCCGCAGGGCCAGCCGGTGCTGAAGATCGAGGTGGACATTCCGCAGGGCTTGGCCGCGCTGTTCGGGAACTACCAGGGCGGCGAGATCACCGAGGCGCAATGGGAACAGGCGGCCGCCTATCTCCAATGCGAGGCAGCTGTGCTGAAGGCGTTTGCCGAAGTGGAAAGTGGCGGCCACTTGTCGTTCTGGCGCCTGAACCATGCCGACGGCGCGAACATTCCCGCCGTCCTTTTCGAACGGCACTACTTCAGCCGCCTGACCGGTGGCAAACACGACAAGACCCACCCTGATATCTCCTGGCCCACCGGCTACCGCAAGAAGAGCCGGTTGGGCAAGAGCGACAAGAAGATGCACGACGGCCGGGTGGACGCCGACGACATCTACGGCGACTATGCCAGCGCCTATCTGCGGCTGATCAACGCCTATCGGCTGGACGCGCAGGCCGCGCTCAAGTCGTGCTCCTGGGGCAAGTTCCAGATCATGGGCAACAACTTTGCGTTGTGCCGTGCCGATGATGTGGAAACGTTCGCCGCAAGCATGTGCACCTCCGAATTCGCTCAGCTGCGGCTCCTGTGCGGGTACATCCGCAACAAGCCCGGTACCCGCATCAAGGCGCTGGGCATCGAGATGTCGCTGTGGGGTGCGGTCAAGGCCAAGAACTGGCAAGCCATCGCCTTCCACTACAACGGACCGGACTACAAGACCTATGGATACGACAGCAAACTGCAGGCCGCTTATGAGAAATACCGCAAGAAGGCGTGACCGTTGGAGGGGCTGGCTCATTTGGATCGTGGGCCCGCTGGCGCCCCTGGCCGCCAGCGCCGAGGTGCATGTCACCACGCAAGGCTGGGAACCGGCGCCCCCTTGCCCCGGGGTGCCGCCCAGCTTCACCGTCAAAGAAGTGAACGAAATGCACCAGGGCATCCGGCCTTGGCCGGATTGTCCGAGAAGCGAAGCGCGAAAGGTCAACGAAGCAGCCGAACGCGCAGCAGCCCTGCGCAATGCCGCCCCGCCGGGGGATCGTGGCAAAGCCGACCGAGACCTAGGCTACAAGCTCTACATCGACGAGAAGAAGTACTACCTGCAACCGATGCTTTTCATGGCCAAGCAGCACCCCGGCGATGTCTGCACACCGGCACCGTTTGCCAACGCGCCCACTTACCAGTGCGTCGAAGGACAGCGTTACCGCGTAGGCTGCCACGTGTTCATCTTTGACGAATCGTTCAAGGAGGTGGGTTTCCACACGATCGAGATCAAGGAATCGGCCCTCTACTTCTGCAACGCGGTGCCCGCTGTGGGCGTGGGCGACAAGACGCGCAACGAGGTGCTGATGACGGTGCAGTACTTCTTCATCGACGGCACGCCGGCAGCCCAGATCAGCGAGATCGGCTCGGGCTGGAAACGCATGACGGTGGCGTTGCGTTTGAAGGCCGAAGGCGGCAAGGTCCTGATCGAGCAGGACGACCGCTGCCTGGGCAACCCCAATCGGATCGAGACGGTCCCCGATGCCCGGCGGCGACTCGCCCGCTGCGCCCGGTAGGTTCGCAAGGTTGATGCCCGCGGATTCGCATGTCCTCTGGAGGCGGGACATGCCGTTCTTCGGCACCTTCCTCGACAAGGCGATGCCGGTTCTCGCGGCGGTGCAAGGTGAGGACATGCTCAGGCAATGGTGTCTGGCACTGCGCGAGCGGGTCGACGAGGAAGCCGGAAAGACATCGACACGCGCCGCGCGCAGCGTCCGGTGCGCTGGCGTCGCCCAGGCGGTCTTCGATGAGCGACCTCGCGCGACGGGTGCGGGGCTGCCCGGGGCGTGGCGACACGGTGCGTCGCACGGATCCGCGTCCGCGGCTGCGCCTGCGTCGGCCCGGTGCGCAGAGGGCTCGGGGTCGGCGCACGGTCGGGTTGAGCCGGCCGCTCGCGTGGGGCGGCGTTCCACCCCCTTCCTATAATCGGCGACTTCCTTCGTCCGCTGATCCGGCGCCCGTCCTGGGGCGCCTCTTACCCGCCTGACACGCGCGTCCTGCCCCATGAGCCAAGCACCGCAGCCCCATGTCTACTCGCCGCGCGAGGTCGAAGCCGCCGCCCAGGCCGACTGGCGCGCGCGCGATGCCTACCGCGTCACCGAAGACGCGAACAAGAAGAAGTTCTACGCGTGCTCGATGCTGCCCTACCCCTCGGGCAAGCTGCACATGGGCCACGTGCGCAACTACACGATCAACGACATGTTGACGCGCTACCTGCGCATGAACGGCTGGAACGTGCTGATGCCGATGGGCTGGGACGCCTTCGGTCTGCCGGCCGAGAACGCGGCGATGAAGAACCACGTGCCGCCCGCGAAGTGGACCTACGACAACATCGCCTACATGAAGAAGCAAATGCAGGCGATGGGGCTGGCGATCGACTGGTCGCGTGAGATCGCCACCTGCAAGCCCGACTACTACAAGTGGAACCAGTGGCTGTTCCTGAAGATGCTGGAAGCCGGCATCGCCGAGCGCCGCACCCAGGTCGTCAACTGGGACCCGGTGGACCAGACGGTGCTGGCCAACGAACAGGTGATCGACGGGCGCGGCTGGCGTTCGGGCGCGCTGGTCGAAAAGCGCGAGATCCCGGGCTACTACCTCAAGATCACGCAGTACGCCGAGGAACTGCTCTCGGCCGTGAGCAACCCCGACGACCCGAACTACCTGGCCGGCTGGCCCGAGCGCGTGCGGCTGATGCAGGAGAACTGGATCGGCAGGAGCGAGGGCGTGCGCTTCGCCTTCACCCACGACATCCGCGGCGAGGACGGCGAACTCATCCAGGGCGGGCGGCTGTACGTCTTCACCACGCGCGCCGACACCATCATGGGCGTGACGTTCTGCGCGGTCGCGCCCGAGCATCCGCTGGCCACGCACGCGGCGCGCAGCAACCCGACACTCGCCGCCTTCATCGAGGAGTGCAAGAAGGGCGGCACCACCGAGGCGGAGCTGGCGCTGAAGGAAAAGGAAGGCCTGCCGACGGGGCTCGCCGTGACGCATCCGCTCACCGGCGAGCCCGTCGAGGTGTGGGTGGGCAACTACGTGCTGATGAGCTACGGCGACGGCGCGGTGATGGGCGTGCCGGCACACGACGAGCGCGACTTCGCGTTTGCACGCAAGTACGGGCTGCCGATCAAGCAGGTCATCGCCGTGGAGGGCGAGACCTTCTCGAGCGAGGCGTGGGCCGAGTGGTACGCCGACAAGCAGCGCGGGCGCTGCGTGAACTCGGGGGTGCTCGACGGCCTGGACCACAAAGCCGCCGTCGACAAGGTGGCCGAGCTGCTCGCCGCGCAGGGCCTGGGCGAGAAGAAGACCACCTGGCGCCTGCGCGACTGGGGCATCAGCCGCCAGCGCTACTGGGGCACGCCGATCCCGATCATCCACTGCGAGTCGTGCGGCCCGGTGCCGGTGCCCGAGAAGGACCTGCCGGTGGTGCTCCCCGAGGACCTCATCCCCGACGGCTCGGGCAACCCGCTCAACAAGTGCGAGTCGTTCCTGAAGGTGGACTGCCCGCAGTGCGGCCAGCCGGCGCGGCGCGAGACCGACACGATGGACACTTTCGTCGATTCGTCGTGGTACTTCATGCGCTACTGCGACCCGACGAACGACGACCGCATGGTGGCCGAGGGTACGCAGTACTGGATGCCGATGGACCAGTACATCGGCGGCATCGAGCATGCGATCTTGCACCTGCTGTACGCGCGCTTCTGGACCAAGGTGATGCGAGACCTGGGCCTGGTGAAGGTGGACGAGCCGTTCAAGCGGCTGCTCACGCAAGGCATGGTGCTCAACCACATCTACAGCCGGCGCAACGAGAAGGGCGGCATCGAGTACTTCTGGCCGCACGAGGTGGAGAACCTCTACGACGAGCACGGCAAGATCGTGGGCGCACGGCTCAAGAGCGACGGTTCGCCGGTGACCTACGAGGGCGTGGGCACGATGTCCAAGTCCAAGAACAACGGCGTCGATCCGCAGGACCTCATCGACCAGTACGGTGCCGACACCGCGCGCCTGTTCACGATGTTCGCCTCGCCGCCCGAGCAGACGCTGGAGTGGAACGACGCCGGCGTCGAAGGCGCGCACCGGTTCTTGAAGCGCGTGTGGAACTTCGGCATGAAGCAGGCCGAGACGATCCGCGCAGCGCAGCCGGCCCCCTGCTGGGGCGAGGCGGCCCGCGCGCTGCGCCGCGAGGTGCACAGCCTGCTCAAGCAGATCCACTACGACTACGAGCGCATGCAGTACAACACCGTCGTCTCGGGGACGATGAAGCTGCTGAACGCGCTGGAGTCGTTCGAGCCTGCGGGCGACGGCGCCAGCGCCGCGATGCGCGAGGGCTTCGGCATCCTGCTGCGTGCGCTCTACCCCGCCTGCCCGCACATCACGCACGTGCTGTGGCAGCAACTGGGCTATGCCGCCGAGCTGGGCGACCTGCTGGACGCACCCTGGCCGCAGGTGGACGAGGCCGCCCTCGTGCTGGACGAGATCGAGCTCGTGCTGCAGGTCAACGGCAAGCTGCGCGGCTCGCTCAAGGTGCCGGCCTCGGCCGACAAGGCGGCGATCGAAGCGGCGGCGCTGGCCTCGCCGGAGTTCGCCCGTTTCGGCGAAGGCAAGCCGGCCAAGAAGGTCGTCGTGGTGCCCGGGCGCCTGGTGAACGTGGTCGTCTGATGACTCGCGCGCTGCCCGGTCGCCCCCTGCCCCGTCGCTCGTTGCCGCGCCGCGGCTGGCTCGCGGGGGTCGCGGCGCTGGTGCTCGCCGGCTGCGGGTTCCGGTTGCGCGGCGCGCCCGAGCTGCCGTTCCGCAGCATCCACCTGGGGTTTGCGCCGCGCTCGGAGCTGGGCCAGGAGGTGCGCCGTCAGCTGGCGACGCTGCCCGGCTTGCGCCTGGCCGAGACGCCCCAGGAGGCCGACGTGGTGCTGGACGTGCTGGACGACCGGATGAGCCGCGCCGTGACGGCCACCACCGGCGCCGGGCAGGTGCGCGAGTTCGACGTGCGGGCCTACCTGCGCTTTCGGCTGCGTACGCCCGCCGGGCGCGAGCTGATCCCGGAAACCGCGCTTGTGCAGTCGCAGCTGCTCAGCTACAACGAGAGCGCCGCGCTGGGCAAGGAGCTGGAGGAGGCCGAGCTGGTGCGCGACCTGCGCCGCGACCTGGCCGCGCAGTTGCTGCGCCGGCTGGCGGCCGCCAAGCTGTAGTGCCGGCGCGCGGCGCGCGCCTTTTTCCTTCACCTTCCATGCAGATTCGCGCCGATCAACTCCACGGCCACCTCCAACGCGGCCTGCGCCCGCTGTACACCGTCTATGGCGACGAGCCGCTGCTGGTGCAGGAGGCCTGCGATGCGATTCGCGCCGCGGCCCGGGTGGCGGGCCACACCGAGCGCGCGGTGCACACGGTGGCGGGTGCGCATTTCGACTGGTCGGGGCTGCTCGGCGCGGCGCAGGCGCTGTCGCTCTTTGCCGAACGGCGCCTGATCGAGATCCACATCCCCGGCGGCAAGCCCGGCAAGGACGGCTCCGAAGCCTTGCAGCGGTACTGCGAACGGCTCGGCGAGGACGTGGTCACGCTCGTCGTGCTGCCCCGCCTGGACAAGGCCACGCAATCGAGCGGCTGGTTCTCGGCGCTCGACGCGGTGGGGCTCGTCGTGCGCGTGGAGCCGGTCGAGCGCAAGGCGTTGCCGCAGTGGATCGCGCAGCGGCTGGCCGCGCAGGCGCAGCGCGTGCAGGCGGGCGAGGCCGGGCAACGCACGCTCGCCTTCTTTGCCGACCGCGTCGAGGGCAACCTGCTCGCCGCGCACCAGGAGATCCAAAAGCTCGGGCTGCTCTACCCGCCCGGAGAGCTGAGCTTCGAACAGGTGGAGGCCGCGGTGCTCAACGTGGCCCGCTACGACGTCTTCAAGCTGAGCGAGGCCGTGCTGGCCGGGCAGACGCCGCGCGTGCTGCGCATGCTCGAGGGGCTGGAGGCCGAGGGCGAGGCGCCCGTGCTGGTGCACTGGACGCTGGCCGAGGACATCCGCACCCTCAAGCGCCTGCACGACGCGGTGGCGGCCGGCAAGCCGCTGGCCATGGCCTTGCGCGAGCAGCGCGTGTGGGGCGTCAAGGAAAAGCTCTGCGAACGGGCGGTGCCACGCCTGGCCGCGTGGCAGGTCGCCGGACTGCTGGAGGCGGCCCAGTGCTGCGATGGCATCGTCAAAGGGCTCAAGCATCCGGACTGGCCGCTGGACGCCTGGGCGGCCTTGCGGCGGCTCGCGCTGATGGTGGTCGAGGCCTTGCAGTTCGGCCCCGCGGAGCCGGCCGCCTCCCATCGGCGCCTGGCGCTGGTGGCCTGAACGGCCGGGGCGGCCGCATGCCGCGCCGCCGGCCGCCCAGTGCCCCTCTGGTTGTGAAGCTTCGATAGGTGGTATCTGCGGTTCATCCCCCCGGCTGGCCGGCGGTTCTACTCAGGCGGTGTTCGAGGCGCTGGGATTGCCGGACGCCATACAGGAGGGGCCCGGATCCTTCTTTCCCGACGAGCCTTTCGTGGAGGCCGCCTTCCACGGGCCGTCGACGCGCAGCGCTCGGTGCGTCATAGATCTGCGAGAGCCGAGCGTGCTGCTGTGCACCCGCCCGATCTTCCGCGAGTTCATCGCTTCACAACACAACCCCTTCGTTTCAAGCAGCGCTTCGGCGCATGTCCGCGCCAATGGATCGGCAGCAGTTCGACCGAAGTGACAAGTCGCGGGTGAGAGAAGTGGTGCCCCGTCAAGTGCTCTGCCGCACCACTACCTCGTACGGCAGCCGCACGCACGAGGGCCGGGGTTGCTCGCCGCGCATGAGCTGCAGCAACATGCGCGCCCCCGCCTCGCCGACCTCGCTGCGGGGCGTGCGCACGGTCGTCAACGGCGGCACCATCTGGTCGCTGCCGGCCAGGTCGTTGAAGCCGGCGACCGCCAGGTCGGTCGGCACTCGGATGCCCAAGCGCTGCGCGGCCAGCAAGCCGCCCTGCGCCAGGTCGTCGTTGCAGAAGAAGACGGCATCGATCCCGTCCCGGGTGGCGAGCAGTTCGGTCAGCAGACGTGCTCCCAGCGCGATCGACGAGCGCTCGGGACTGAGCAATTCCAGCTTGGCGTCGTAGCAGCCGGCCTCGCGCAGCGCGCGGCGGTAGCCCTCGGCGCGCTGCATCGTGCGCGGGTCGAGTTGCGCGGCCACGAAGGCGATGCGGCGGCGGCCCCGCGCCAGCAGATGGCGCGTGAGCGCCGCGCCGGCCTCGACCTGCGAAAAGCCCACGCAGTACACCCCCGCCGCGTCGGTCGTCTCCATCAGATGGACACAAGGCAGGCCGCTCGACTGGATGAGCTGGCGGGCGGTCTCGGTGCGGTCGAAGCCGGTGACCAGCAGGCCCGCGGGCCGGTGGGCCAGATAGCTGCGCAGCAGCTGCTCCTCTTCGTCGGGGTTGTAGTGCGTCACCCCGATCAGCGCCTGATAGCCCGCCGGGAACAGCACCCGGTGCACCGCTTCGAGCAGGTCCACGAACAAGGCGTTCGACAGCAGCGGCACCAGGACGGCCACCTGCGTGCTGCGTGAGGACGCCAGCGCCCGCGCCGCCGGGTCGGGCACGTAGCCCAGCCGCTCCACCGCGGCCCGCACCTTGTCCACCAGCTCGGGCCCGACCCCGCGCTCGCCGCGCAAGGCCCGCGACGCGGTGATGGGGCTCACGCCCGCCTCCCGTGCCACGTCGGCCAGAGTGACTCGGCCGCTGGATCGGCGGCGGCGCGCAGGGGCGTTCATGCTCGGGTTTTCCCTATTCGACGGCGGGGCGATCGGCGTAGGATAGCGCTACCAAGTCGGGACGACAACACCGGCCCTGCCCGGCCTGCCCGTCGCGGGCATCGCCCGCGGCGCCCCGGCCGTCTCCACCCCGTTCGGCGGCGCGCAGCCGCCCAGTTCCGCCTCCAATGGATAGCGCTACCAACCCGCCGTCACCCATGACAGCCGCCCCGCAGCCCCCGGCCTCCACTTCCGCGGCGGCGCCCGGCGCAGCCTGCGCGCCGGCCCTGGTCGTCATGGGCGTCGCGGGCTGCGGCAAGTCCAGTCTGGGGCGTCGCTGCAGCGAGGCGTTGGGCTGGCAGCTGCTCGAGGGCGACGACTATCACTCGCCGGCGAGCCTGGCCAAGATGCGGGCCGGTATCGCGCTGGCCGACGAAGACCGACATGGCTGGCTCGCGCGGCTGGGGCAGCTGCTCCAGGCCCATCCCGAGGGCGTCGTGCTGACCTGTTCGGCGCTGAGACAGCGCTACCGGGACCAGCTGCGCGCCGCGCGCCCCGGGCTGCGCTTCGCGTTCCTCGATGTGGACGAAGCGACCGCCTATGCCCGCGTCGCGGCGCGGCCGGGCCACCCTTTTCCGCCCGGGTTGGTGGCGAGCCAGTTCCAGACGCTGGAGCGTCCGGACGGCGAAGCCTGCGTGCTGCGCCTGGAGGCCACGCGGCCGCTGCAGGAGCTGGCCGAGCAAGTGGTCGCCTGGGTGCGCAACCTCGCCACCGCGCCTGGCGTGCAGGAGCCCGAACGATGAAGCTCGCATCCCCTTCCCCGCGTGCACCCGCCGCATGGCTGCGGCAGCTGGCCGAAGGCGCCATGGCCCTCGGCCTGGCCGGCATGGTGCTCGCCGTCTTCGTCAACGTCGTGCTGCGCTATGTCTTCGACACCGGCATCGTGTACTACGAGGAGCTGTCGCGGCTGTTGTTCGTGTGGCTGGTCAGCCTGGGCGCGGTGCTGGCGGCGTTCGAGAACCAGCATCTGGGCTTCGATCTGCTCACCGCGCGCTTGCGAGGCGTGCCCCGGCAGGTGTGTCTGTGGCTCGCCCGCGGGGGCACCGCTTATGTGATGGTGCTGGTGGCCCAGGGCTCGTGGGCCCAGGTGCGCGCGGGCATGGACAGCCGCAGCACCGTGATCGGCTACCCGCTCGCGCTCGCCGCGGCCTCGACGCTGGTCGTCGCGGTGGGCGTGCTGGCGGCGTTGGCGGCCGAGGTGGTCCGCCATCGCTCGCGCACCCCGCACTCGCCTGCGGGCAGCGAACTGATCGAGTGAGGGGGCTGCGATGACCGTCACCGCCATCTTCCTCGTCGTGCTGATCGCCGCCATGGCCATCGGCATGCCGATCGCGCATGCGCTGCTGCTGACCGGCGTGGCGCTGATGTACCACCTCGACTTCTTCGATGCCCAGTTGCTCGCGCAGAACCTGCAAGCGGGCTTCGACAGCTTCCCGCTGCTGGCCGTGCCGTTCTTCATCCTCGCCGGTGAGCTGATGAACGCCGGCGGCCTGAGCCGCCGCATCATCGACCTGGCGCGCGCTTTCGTCGGCCACATCCGCGGCGGCCTCGGGTTCGTCGCCATCGGCGCGTCGGTGCTGCTGGCCTCGATGAGCGGCTCGGCCATTGCCGACACCGCCGCATTGGCGACCATCCTGCTGCCGATGATGCGGCAGCAGCAGTACCCCGACGGTCCGAGCGCGGGGCTCCTGGCTTCCGGCGGCATCATCGCGCCCATCATTCCGCCGTCGATGCCATTCATCATCTACGGCGTCACCACCAACACCTCGATCAGCAAGCTGTTCCTGGCGGGCATCTTCCCGGGGCTGATGATGGGCCTGTTCCTCGTGTTCGGCTGGTGGTGGATCGCCCGCAGCCGGCGCCTGCCCGCGATGGATCGCATCGGCTGGCCGCAACGCCTGCGCGCGTTGGCGGCGAGCTTCTGGGCGCTGATGATGCCGGTGATCATCCTGGGCGGGCTCAAGGGCGGGATCTTCACGCCCACGGAGGCGGCCGTCGTGGCAGCAGTCTACGCGCTCTTCGTCTCGCTGGCGGTGTATCGCGAGCTGACGCTGCCAGGGCTGTACCGCGTGCTCGTCGAGTCCAGCAAGACGACGGCGATCGTGATGTTCCTCGCCGGCGCCGCCACCGTCACGGCCTACATGATCACGTTGGCCGACCTGCCGAGCCAGCTCGCGCAAAGCTTCGCCCCGCTGATGGGCGATCCGGTGCTCTTCATGGCGGTGATGATGGTCTTCCTGCTCATCGTCGGCACGGCGATGGACCTGACGCCCACCATCTTGATCTTCGCGCCGGTGTGCGCGCCCTTGGCGGTCAAGGCCGGTGTGGACCCGGTCTACTTCGGCTTCATGTTCATCTACGCCGGCTGCCTCGGGCTGATCACCCCGCCGGTGGGCACGGTGCAGAACGTCGTCGCCGGCGTCGGCCGCATCCGCATGGAAGCGGTGATCCGCGGGACCACGCCGTTCCTTGCGATGTACCTCGTGCTGCTGGCGCTGTTCGTCGCGTTTCCGCAGCTCGTTCTCACCCCCCTGAAGTGGATGCAATGAGGTCCACCGCCCCCGCAACCCAAAGGAGATGCACGTCATGAAACTCCCCCAGCTCGTCGCCGCCGTCGGCGTGGCCCTCGCGGCCGCCACGGCCCCGCTGTCCGCCGCCGCGCAGGACATCAAGCCCCGGCTCATCCGCTTCGGCTACGGCCTCGTGGAGCAGTCCAACCAGGGCCGCGCCGTCAAGGTGTTCGCCGATGAGGTCGAGCGCCTGTCGGGAGGCAAGATGAAGGTGCGCGCCATCGGCGCAGCCGCGCTCGGTTCGGACGTGCAGATGCAGCAGGCGCTCATCGGTGGAGCGCAGGAAATGATGGTTGGCTCGACCGCCACCCTGGTGGGCATCACCAAGGAAATGGCCGTGTGGGACACGCCGTTCCTCTTCAACAATGCCCGCGAGGCCGACCTCGTGCTCGACGGCCCGGTCGGGCAGAAGATCATGGACAAGCTGCAAGACAAGGGTCTGGTCGGGCTCGTCTACTGGGAGAACGGGTTTCGCAATCTCACCAACAACAAGCAGCCGGTCCAGAAGCTGGAGGATCTGAACGGCATCAAGCTGCGCGTGATGCAGAACAACGTCTTCCTCGACAGCTTCAAGACCTTGGGCGCCAACGCCGTGCCGCTGCCGTTTTCCGAACTGTTCACCGCGCTGGAGACGCGCGCGGTCGACGGTCAGGAGAACCCGTACAACACGATCCTGTCCAGCAAGTTCTACGAGGTGCAGAAGTACCTGACCATCACCAACCACGTCTACAGCCCCTGGATCGTGCTGGCCAGCAAGAAATGGTGGGACGGTCTGTCGAAGGACGAGAAGAACGTGCTGATGGAGGCGGCCAAGAAGAGCCGCGAGTTCGAGCGCAAGGACACCCGCGAGGAAGCCGCCCGGGCGCTGGCGGAACTCAAGGCCAAGGGCATGCAGGTCAACGAGCTGTCGCCTGCGGAGGCCAACCGCATGCGCGAAAAGCTCTCCGCGATCCATGCCAGCATCGCCAACCAGGTGGGCCAGGACCTGTGGAAGGAACTCCAGGCCGCCGTGGCGCAGGCGCGGGCCGCCGCCAAGTAAGGTCCTGCCCTCTACCCTGGCGAGCGGAGCCGGACATCGATGGCCGGCTCGACCCGCCTGGCTTCGCCAGGGCGGTTCCGTTTCCCGGCGGCGTGGAGGGCGACTCGCGAAAGCAGCTATCGACACTTCACACCTGGCCCCCCTCTGCGGCCGGGCGTGAGCCGTCCGCCGGCGGCGGCTCGCCGGCCAGGGCGGCCAGGCGCATCAGCGCGTGCTGGGCGGCTGCGGCGCGCACCTGCGCCCGGTCCCCCGGCAAGTGCAGGACTTCCGCCTCCAGCGTGGGCGCAGTGCCGGCGCGGGCGAAACCGAACCACACCGTGCCCACCGGCTTGGTGGCCGAGCCGCCGCCCGGCCCGGCGATGCCGGTGACCGCCGCCGCCAACTGCGCGCGTGAGTGGCGCAGCGCCCCGTCGACCATCGCGAGCGCCACCTCGCGGCTCACGGCGCCGTGCTGCCGGATCAGCGCCTGCGGCACGCCGAGCAGCTCGGTCTTGGCCTCGTTGGAGTAGGTGACGAAGCCGCGCTCGAACCACTCGCTGGAGCCTGCGAGCGAGGTGCACAGCGCCGCGATCAGGCCGCCGGTGCACGACTCGGCACAGGCCATCTTCCAGCCGCGGGCGCGCAGTCGGGCCGCGAGCGTGTGCAGCGTCGCGCCGAGGTCGTCGGGCTGCAGCAAGGCAGGCCGCCTCCAGTCGTCCGGCTGCGTGAGGTTCGGCATCGCCCGCCCTCACCACGCCCGCCACAGGGCGAACACGAGCAAGGTGCAGAACGCGGCGACGATGTCGTCGGCGTAGATGCCGAAGGCTCCCCGCCAGCCCTCGCCCTTGAAGCGGCGGTCGGCCCAGCCGACCGGGCCGGGTTTCACCGCGTCGAAGAAGCGGAACCATGCGAAGGCGGCGGCCTGCGTCCACAGCACGCTGCCGACGCTGGCATGCGCGGGCGTGACGAACCACAGCACCCACCAGAAGCAGATGATTTCGTCCCACACGATGGGACTCGGGTCGTGCTGCGCGAGCCGGCGCGCAGTCGTCTGCCCCGCCCACAGGCCCACGAGCAGCGCCACGCCCAGCAGCACGGCCCATTGCAGGTCGCCCAGCCAGCGGTCCAGCACGACGAAGCTCAGCCACGCCCACAGCGTGCCCACCGTGCCGGGGGCCACGGGGCTCAGCCCGCAACCGAAGCCCAGCGAGACGAGGTGGGCCGGGTGCGACCAGAGGAAGCGGGCATCGGGGCGCAGGGGGGCGTGCGCAGTGACGGTGACAGCGTTCATGGCGTCTTGAAGTGGTCGAAGGTGTGGAGGTCGGCGGCGAGCAACCGCCCCTCGGGGCCGAGCACGCGCAGGCCCGGTTCGACGTCGATGCGGCCCACGCGCGTGACCGGCACGCCCGCCTCCCGGGCCGCGGCCTCGACCTCGTCGCGGCGGGCGGCCGGGGCGGTGAACACCAGCTCGTAATCGTCGCCACCCGTCAGCGTGCAGCGCCGCTGCCACTCGGGCGGCTGACGGGCGAGCACCGCACTGCGGGGCAAGGACTCGGCCTCGAGCGTCGCCCCCACGCCCGAGCGCCGCAGCACATGGCCCAGGTCGCCTGCGAAGCCGTCGGACACGTCCACCGCGGCCGTCGCGATCCCGCGCAGGGCCTGCCCCAGGGCGACGCGCGGCTCGGGCAGCTCCATCGCCCGGCGCACGCGATCGAAGTCCTCGCCCGGCAGGCTCACCGCGCCGCGGAACATCTCCAAGGCCAGGCGTGCATCGCCCAGCGTGCCGCTCACGTACACGTCGTCCCCGGGCCGCGCCCCGCTGCGCAAGAGCGCCTGCCCCGCCGGCACCTCGCCGAAGACGGTGATCGAGATCGCGAGCGGCCCGCGCGTCGTGTCCCCGCCCACCAGCTCGCAGCCGTGGCGCTCGGCCAGCGCGAAGAGGCCCCGTGCGAAGCCTTCGAGCCACGCCTCGTCAGGCTGCGGCAGCGAAAGGCCCAGGGTGAAGCCGAGCGGTCGGGCGCCGCAGGCGGCCAGATCCGACAGGTTGACCGCCAGTGCTTTGTGCCCCAGGCGATCGGGGAGCACCGTGGACAGGAAATGCCGCCCCTCGATCAGCAGGTCGGTGGAGACCGCCAGCTGCATACCCGGGGCCGGGACGAGCAGTGCACAGTCGTCGCCCACGCCGAGCGCGGCACGCCGCACCGGGCGGGTGAAGTACTTGTCGATGAGTTCGAATTCGCCGAGCGCCATGGGCGGATTGTCAGTCCTTGAGGTCGCGCAACAGGTTGGCGAGCTCCACCGCGGACTTCACGTCCATCTTCTCGAACACGCGGGCCCGGTGGACTTCCACCGTGCGCACGCTGATGTCCAGCTCGTCCGCGATGAGCTTGTTGGGCCGCCCTTCGACCACCAGCCGCATCACGTCGCGTTCACGCTCGGTCAGCTCGGCCAGCCGCCGCTCGATGGCCTGTCGCGCGCGCCGGCGCTCCAGCACCTCGGCGCTGCGCGCCAGCGCCTGCTCGACGCGGTCCACCAGCGCGTTGTCCGAGAACGGCTTCTCGACGAAGTCGAAGGCGCCGCGCTTGACCGCGGCCACTGCGGTCGGCACGTCGGCGTGCCCGGTGAGAAAGATGACGGGCATCAGGTCGATGAGCCCGCGCTCGATGAGCCGGTCGAAGAGGGCCAGACCGCTCATGCCCGGCATGCGCACGTCGAGCAGCAAACAGCAGGGATCTCGCAGCGCGCCGCCCGGGCGCGCGTCGAGCATCGCCTCGAACGCCTCGGCCGACGCATACCCTTCGGAGAGCAGCCGGCGCGAGCGCAGCAACCAGGCGAGCGCGTCGCGCAGCACGTCTTCGTCGTCGACGATGTAGACGGTCGGAATGGCAGAAGCCGAGGTGCTCATCCGGTGGCCTCGTCAGGGGTCGGGGCAAGAGGGGCGTCGCTGCGCGGCGCGCGGCGGGCCGCGGCGCTCGCATCGGCTGCAAGCGTAAACCGAAACACCGCGCCCCCACCTTGATCGGCGCCCAGGTTCTCGAACAGCAGCGCCCCGCCGTGCTGCTCGATCACCGTGCGGCACAAGCTCAGGCCCAGCCCCATGCCCTCGGCCTTCGTGGTGAAGAAGGGCGTGAAGAGCCGCTCGGCCACGGCCGGCGCGATGCCGGGGCCGCGGTCGATGACCGCGATCTCCACCCAGCGCGGCTGCGTCTGACGCACACGCAAGGTCAGCACGCGGCGCTCCAGCGGCATCTCCTCCATCGCCTGGATGGCGTTGCGGGTGAGGTTGAGTAGCACCTGCTCGATCATCGTGCGGTCGCACATCACGCGCGGCATCGGCTGCGGAGGCGCCGGCAGGTCCAGCTCGATGCGCGTGCCGCTCTTGCGCGCCTGCAGGCGCACCAGGGGCATCACCGCCTCCAGCAGATGATCGACGCGGGTCGCTTCGCGCACGTGCTCGCGCCGGCGCACGAAATCGTGCACGCTCTTGATGACGCGCCCGGCCCGCTCGGCCTGCTCGGCAATGCGCGCGAGCGCCTGCCCGATCATGCGCTGCGTCTCGGCATCGACCGGCCCCTCGCTCATCAGGTTCATCGACCCGGTCGCGTAGCTGGAGATCGCCGCCAGCGGCTGGTTGAGCTCGTGACTGAGCAGCGAGGCCATCTCGCCCACCGTGGCCAGACGCGCCGTGGCTTGCAGGCGCTCGTGCTGCTGGCGCGAGAGCTCCTCCATGCGCCGCTGCTCGGAGATGTCGAGCACCGCGCTCATCCAGCCGGTCTGACGGCCGTGCCCATCCACCAGCGGGGCCTCGAAGATCATGACGGGGAAGCGCTCGCCGTTCTTGCGCATGAACACCGTCTCGTGCCCCGTGCGCGGCGGCGCGGTGCCGGCCAGGCGCACCCGCTGCCGGCGCGTGTACTCGGCCACCATCTCCGGCGGCCAGTAAGGCGGCGGATCGCCCTCGGTCATCGTGCCCAGCAGTTCGTCCGGCGCGAAGCCCACCATCTCGCAGAAGGCCGGGTTCACGTAGGTGATGCGCCCTTCCAGGTCGCGGGCGCGCAAGCCGGTGACGAGCGAGTCCTCCATCGCCTTGCGAAAAGCCAGCGCCTCGGCCAACCCCTGCTCCGCCTCGGCGCGGCGCCGCGTGTCGCGCACCAGCAGCACCACGACCGCCCCCAGCGCGATCGACAGCCCCAGCACGAGGGCCGTGGCCAGGTTGGGGATGAGATCGGGCTTGCCGATCGCGCTGTCCACACGCAGCTGCAGCGGCGTGCCCGGCAGGTCGATGATGCGCTGCGCGACGTACACCCCGCGCCCGCGCGCCACATTGCCCGAGCGCGCGAGCCGCGTGCCATCGCCTTCCACGAAAGCGAGCTCGTGCCCCTCGGTGCGTGCGCGCGTGATGCTCTCCGACAGCATGCCTTGCAGCGAGTACGACGCCACCATGTAGCCCACCGCCTCGCCCTGGTGCATCACCGGCATGCACACGTCCATCAGCTCGATGCCGAGCCCGCCGGGCAGCGGCACGAAGTAGCTGCGCGAATAGACGGGGCCCGACAAGCGGTGCGCGCTCGCGCACGCCACCTCCGCGTCGAGGTCGGCGTCCGTGCGGGGCAACTGCTTGAACACCGGGGGCCGGTACGGCGACTCCACGAAGCTCGTGACCTGGAACGCCAGGTCGCGTCGCTCGATGCGCACCAGCTCCCGGCGCTCTCGCAGCAGTTCGCTCGCCCCTTCGCGCCAACGCGCCAGGGGCGGCTCGTTCCACAGCAGCGCCTGCAAGCTCTGCTGATCGCGCGCGAGGCTGTTGCGCAGGTCCGCGGCGGCGTCGGCGGCCACCTCCTCCACCCGCTCCTGCGCGCGGGCGGCCTCGTAGTCGAGCGTCAGGCGCACCAGCGCGGTCTGGCCCACCACGAGCAGCGCCACCAGCGCCGCCCAGGGCAGGGCTCGGCGCCACGAGGCGGCAGTGCGGGTCGATCCGGGCTCGGCGGGCATCATCGGGATTGTCGCGCCACCGCAGCCGGCGACGGCGCACCAGCCACGACTATGACGAGGCCGCCGCCCCGGACCGGTACGCAATATTGCGCATGCGGGCAGACGGCGGCGTTTGCCACACTGCGCCGCCGGTGCGGCCGCGGCGGCGGTCAGGCGCGAGGCCCCGCCGGCGCTGCACGGGGCGCAGGGCTGTCTCGACGCCGCAAACGCGGCCCGGCCCACTCCTACAATGGTCCGCGCAGGGCTGCCGCCCAGTCGCACGGCAGCCCGCCGCCCGCCAGCGGGCCACACGACCACGGACACCACGAAGGATTGCGATGCCCACCCCTGAAGAAAAACGAGCCCAGCTGCGCCGCGCGGCGCTCGAATACCACGAGCTGCCCGCGCCGGGCAAGATCGCCGTCACCGCCACCAAGCAGCTCGTCAACCAGCGCGATCTCGCGCTCGCGTACTCGCCGGGCGTGGCCGCCGCCTGCGAGGAGATCGTCGCCGACCCGACCAACGCCTTTCGCTACACCTCGCGCGGCAACCTCGTCGCGGTGGTGACCAACGGCACGGCGGTGTTGGGGCTCGGCGACATCGGCCCGCTGGCCGCCAAGCCGGTGATGGAAGGCAAGGCGGTGCTGTTCAAGAAGTTCGCGGGCATCGACGTCTTCGACATCGAGATCAACGAGAAGCACGACCTCGACAAGCTGGTGGACATCATCGCCGCGCTCGAGCCCAGCTTCGGTGGCATCAACCTCGAGGACATCAAGGCGCCGGACTGCTTCTACGTGGAGCGCAAGCTGCGTGAGCGCATGAAGATCCCGGTCTTCCACGACGACCAGCACGGCACCGCCATCGTCGTGGGCGCGGCGCTGCTCAATGGTCTGAAGCTCACCGGCAAGGACATCCGCGAGATCAAGCTCGTGACCTCCGGCGCCGGGGCGGCGGCGCTCGCGTGCCTGAACCTGCTCGTCAAGCTCGGCCTGCCGCGCGAGCACATCTGGGTGACCGACCTCGCCGGCGTCGTCTATGAAGGCCGCACCGAGCTGATGGACCCGGACAAGGCCGTCTTCGCGCAGAAGACCGAAGCGCGCACGTTGGCCGAGGTCATCGAGGGCGCCGACGTGTTCCTGGGGCTGTCGGCCGGCGGCGTGCTCAAGCCGGAGATGGTGGCCAAGATGGCGCGCCAGCCCCTCATCTTCGCGCTGGCCAACCCCACGCCCGAGATCCTGCCCGAGGAAGTCAAGGCGGTGCGCGACGACGCCATCATGGCCACCGGCCGCACCGACTACCCGAACCAGGTCAACAACGTCCTGTGCTTCCCATACATCTTCCGCGGGGCGCTGGACTCGGGGGCGACCACGATCACCGACGAGATGGAGATCGCGGCCGTCCACGCGATCGCCGAACTGGCGCAGGCCGAGCAGAGCGAGGTCGTCGCCGCCGCGTACGCGGGCGCCACGCTCAGCTTCGGCCCCGAGTACCTGATCCCCAAGCCCTTCGACCCGCGGCTGATGATCCGCATCGCGCCGGCCGTGGCCAAGGCGGCGGCCGACTCCGGCGTCGCGCTGCGCCCGATCCAGGACTACGACGCCTACCGCGAGAAGCTGCAGAGCTTCGTCTATGCCTCGGGCACGACGATGAAGCCCATCTTCGCGGTGGCCAAGCGCGCGGCGCACAAGCGGGTCGTCTACTGCGAAGGCGAGGAAGAGCGCGTGCTGCGCGCGGTGCAGGTGGTGGTGGACGAATCGCTCGCGCGCCCGACGCTGGTCGGCCGCCCCGAGGTCATCAAGCAGCGCGTCGAACGCTTCGGCCTGCGACTGCAGGAGGGCCGCGACTACGACGTGGTGAACACCGAGTACGACCACCGCTACCGCGACTACTGGCAGACCTATCACCGCATGACCGAGCGCAAGGGCGTCACAGCCCAACTCGCCAAGATCGAGATGCGCCGTCGCTTGACGCTCATCGGCTCGATGCTGCTGCACAAAGGCGAGGTGGACGGCATGCTGTGCGGCACCTGGGGCACGACGGCCATGCACCTGCACTACATCGACCAGGTCATCGGCCGGCGCCCGGGCGTCAATGTGTACGCCTGCATGAACATGCTGATCCTGCCCACGCGGCAGGTGATGCTGGTGGACACGCACGTCAACTACGACCCGAGCGCCGAGCAGCTGGCCGAGATCACCATCCTCGCGGCCGAGGAGATGATGCGCTTCGGCCTGCACCCCAAGGCCGCGCTGCTGTCGCACTCCAACTTCGGCTCGAGCAACCAGCCCTCGGCCGTCAAGATGCGCCAGGCGCTCGAACTCGTGCGCCAGCAGGCGCCCTGGCTGGAGATCGACGGCGAGATGCACGGCGACCTGGCGCTGGACGCGGCCGCCCGCCACGAGCTGATGCCCAACAGCACGCTGGCCGGCGAAGCCAACCTCTTGGTGCTGCCGAACATCGACGCGGCCAACATCAGCTACAACCTGCTCAAGACCGCCGCCGGCGGCGGCATCGCCATCGGCCCGATGCTCCTCGGCGCCGCCAAGCCGGTGCACATCCTCACGCCTTCGGCCACCGTGCGCCGCATCGTCAACATGACGGCGCTCACCGTGGCGGACGCCAACGCCGCGCGCTGACGCGGCAGGCCCGGCCCGCGTGTGCGGCTCCCCGGTGGGCGCACGCGGAACCGGCGTCTCCTGTGAAACGCGCCACGGTTTGCACCAGGGGGCGCGGCGGCGTCCCTCGGCGCGTCACGCGGCCTCGGCAGCCGCCGCAGCGGCGGTCAATGCGAGGCGCCATAAGGCCAAAAAAGAAAGCGATCGCTCACGTCAGAAGCAGCGAATTCCGATCCTTTCTGCTGAAAATTGCAGCAGAAACTTGTGGTTTTTCCGCCAAACCGGTACCATCGCGGCTTCAGTTTTCAGGGAAAACCCGTGGGGACCGCTGGTACGTCACGTCGGTGGCCGTCGTCGCTCCGCAGGGTAGGAGCCGCCACCGTCGCGGCGCTGGCCGTGGCCTTCGCTTCCGGGCCGGTCGATGCCAGGGGGCCGACCACGGTGCAGGGCGAGCGAGCGGTCATCGCCTTCGCCGAACTGCCGCCGCAAGCGCAGGAGACCCATCGCCTCATCCGCCAAGGGGGACCTTTCCCCTACGAGAAGGACGGCACGGTGTTCTTCAATCGAGAGCGGTTGCTGCCGGTCAAGCCTCGGGGGCACTACCGCGAATATACGGTGAAAACGCCCGGGGTCCGTCACCGGGGGCCGCGGCGCATCGTGTGCGGAGGGCAGCCGCCGAGCGCCCCTGAAGCCTGCTATTACACCGACGACCACTACGCGAGCTTCCGCCGGATCGTCGAATGATTCGTTGCACTTGGGGATCGTGACATGCTTTTGCAGACCGTCCGTCCGAACATCGTCCAGTCGATACGCGCATTCCGCGTAGAAGACTTGATGCAGACCGCGCAAGACACCGGGCAGCACTTCCTCTACGCGAACCTGGCGAACGCGCAGACCAAGCAGGAAGTGCTGGAGACGATTGCCCAGTCGTTCCTGTTCCCGGCGCACTTCGGCAAGAACTTCGATGCGCTGTACGACTGCATGACGGATCTGATTCACAAGGCCGGCCCGCAGCCGGGCTTCATCGTGGTGCTCGAGCAGCTGCCGGACAACCCGCGCTTCGACCGCGAGGCCCGCGAGCAGCTGCTGGACGTCTTCCGCGACGCCGCCGACTTCTGGGCGGAGCGGAAAGTGCCATTCAGGTGCTTCTATTCTTTTCTGTAGCCCGCTCCCAGGAAATCGGGTCATGGGAGCGGGCGAACGAAGTGGCCCGCAACGGCGACATCACGCCGAAGAAGAACGGTGCGCCGGCGTTCACGATCAATCTGCCGCCGATGAGCAGCGCGTTCGACACCGCCTGCTGGCTGGCGGCGGCCTGAGCCCCCCTCGCCGGACCTCGAGCGAACGGAGCGGCCCTGCGGGGCCGCTCTTCTTTTGGGGGACCCCCTTGGTTCGCTCACCCCGCCAACGCCGCCTCGAGCGCGTCGATGAAGGTGCAGGCAACGTCGTAGCCGGTCTGCTGGGCGATCTCCTGGAAGCAGGTCGGGCTGGTGACGTTGATCTCGGTGACACACTCGCCGATGATGTCCAGCCCGATGAGCAGGAGCCCGCGCGGAGCGAGCACCCGGCCGATCGCGCGTGCCGTCTCGCGGTCGCGCTCGTTCAGCGGCTGCGCCACCCCCTTGCCGCCGGCGGCGAGGTTGCCGCGGATCTCGCTGCCTTGCGGGATGCGGGCGAGCACATAGGGGATCGGCTCCCCGCCGATCACCAGCACCCGTTTGTCGCCCTGCACGATCTGCGGCAGGTAGCGCTGGATCATGATGGTGCGGGTGCCGCCCTGGTTCAGCGTCTCGATGATGCTGCCGAGGTTGAGTCCGTCGGGGCCGACCCGGAAGATGCCCATGCCCCCCATGCCGTCGAGCGGCTTGAGCACCACGTCGCCGTGCTCGGCGTGGAACTCGCGGATCTCCTCGGCGTCGCGGCTGACCAGCGTCGGCGCGATGAACTGCGGGAACTCCATCACCGCGAGCTTCTCGGGATGGTCGCGCAATGCGCGTGCGCTGTTGAACACGCGCGCGCCCTCGCGCTCGGCCTGCTCGAGCAGGTGCGTCGCATAGAAGTACTCGGTGTCGAACGGCGGGTCCTTGCGCATCAACACCGCGTCGAACGAGGCCAACTCGACCACCTGCGGCTCGCCGGCCTCGTACCACGGGTCGCTCACCCCGGTGAGGAGCACCGGCGTGGCGCGGGCGACGACGCGCGAGCCGGTGCGCCAGGCCAGATGACGCGGCTCGCAGGCCCACAGTTCGTGACCGCGCGCGGCCGCCTCGCGCATCATTGCGTAGGTCGAGTCCTTGTAGATCTTGAATCGGTCGAGCGGATCGGCGAGGAAAAGGAACTTCATGGTCGTGGGGTCGGGGCTGAATCCTTCCCGGCGGTCACGAGAGCTTCACAGCCTATCAGGGCCCGGCCCGTCCCGCCGGCGAGGGGCTGGACGAGGCGCGTCAGATCTCGATCTTCGAGCCCAACTCGACCACCCGGTTGGCCGGCAGATGGAGGAAGTCGGCCGCCCCGGCCGCGTTGCGGTGCATGCCCGAGAACAGCTTCTCGCGCCAGGGCATCATGCCGCTGCCGAAGGTGGGGATGACGATCTCGCGCGACAGGAAGTACGAGGTCTCCATGTCGTCGAGCTGCACGCCCCGGCCGCGCAGGAGCCGCAGCGCCTCGGGGACGTCCGGGTCGTTCTTGAAGCCGAAATGCAGCACCACCTGCCAGCAGTCATGCCCCAGCGGCTCGACCTCGACGCGCTTGTCGAAGCCGATCCACGGCACCTCGTGGTGGCGCACGGTCACGAAGAGGTTGGTGTCGTGCAGCACCTTGTTGTGCTTGAGGTTGTGCAGCAGCGCGTTCGGCGTGGTGCCCTTCTCGGCATTGAGGAACACCGCCGTGCCGGGCACCCGCGTGGGCGGGCTGAGGAAGACCGAGTCGAGGAAGCTCTTGAGTTCGACCGACTCGTCGCGCAGCCGCTCGCCGAGGAGCTGACGACCCTGCTTCCACGTCGTCATCAGCGTGAACATGATCGCGCCGATCACCAGCGGGAACCAGCCGCCGTCCAGCACCTTCACCGCGTTGGCGGCGAAGAACATCATGTCCACCACGAAGAAGAAGCCCGTCGCCGCCACGCACACGGCCCAGGGGTAGTTCCACGCGTAGCGGATGACGAAGAAGGTCATCACCGTGGTGATGAGCATGTCGATCGTCACGGCGATGCCGTAGGCCGAGGCCAGCGCGCTGCTGGAGCCGAACAGCACGACGGCGATGACGATGCAGCCGTACAGCGTCCAGTTGACGAAGGGCACGTAGATCTGCCCCGCCTCGCGCACGGAGGTGTGGGTGATCCGCAGGCGCGGCAGGTAGCCGAGCTGGATGACTTGCTTGGTCACCGAGAAAGCGGCCGAGATGAGCGCCTGCGAGGCGATCACGGTGGCACAGGTGGCCAGCCCAATGAGCGGGTACAGCGCCCAGGTCGGCGCCATCTCGTAGAACGGGTTGTTCACGTTCTCGGGGTGGACGAGCAGCATCGCCCCCTGGCCGAAGTAGTTGAGCACGAGCGCCGGCATCACGAGGCTGAACCAGGCCACGCGGATCGGGCGCTTGCCGAAGTGCCCCATGTCGGCATACAGCGCCTCGGCCCCGGTGACGCACAGCACGATCGCCCCCAACGAGACGAAGGCGAGCCCGGGGTGCTGGAAGATGAACAGCAGCGCGTGGTGAGGCAGCAGGGCCGAGAGCACCGCCGGATTGCGCACGACGTGCGCCAGGCCCAGCACCGCGAGGACGATGAACCACACGGCGGTGATGGGCCCGAACAGCTTGCCGACGCTCGCCGTGCCGCGCTTTTGCACGGCAAAGAGCGCCGTCAGCACGACCAGCGTGATCGGCACGACGAACGGCTCCAGCCCCGGGGCCGCCACTTCCAGCCCCTCCACCGCCGAGAGCACCGAGATAGCCGGTGTAATGACCCCGTCGCCGAAGAAGATGGCCGTGCCGAAGATGCCCACCACCAGCAATCGCCGGCGCAGCACCGGCCGGTCCTTCACGGCCATGGAGGCCAAGGCCAGCATGGCGACCAACCCGCCCTCCCCGTTGTTGTCGGCCCGCAGGATGAGGCTCACGTACTTGAGGGAGACGATGATCGTGAGCGTCCAGAACATCATCGACAGGATCCCGAGGATGTTCTCCGCGGTCACAGGGATGCGGCCGTGAGTGAAGACTTCCTTCAGCGCATACAGCGGGCTGGTGCCGATATCGCCGTAGACGACGCCGATCGCACCGAGTGTCAGCGCCGCCAACTGGGAGCCGGCGGGCGCGCGTTGGGTCCTGGATGCCACGAGCGGGAGGTCGTTATGGAAAGGCCGCCATTTTGCGCCTGTCCCGCCGGGGCTGCTCGAAATCAATGTTGCGACGCAGCAACGAAGGCGGGCGAGGCCCCGCGCGCGGCGGGACGGGGGCTCAATCGTACGTCTCGGCGTTCGGGTCGGTGGCCTCGAGCTCGTAGCTGGCCGCCAGCATGGCGAGCCGGCCGATCACGCCGTACATGTAGAAGCGGTTGGGCGGGCTCGCCCCGGGCTTGGCGTGCGGCTTGGGCAACTGGGCGGACTCGGCGAAGGCCAGCGGCACGAAGCTCGCGCCCGGGGAGTTGAGGTTCTCGTCGATGCCCCGCTCGGCATGCACCCGGTAGAAGCCGCCGACCACGTAGCGGTCGATCATGTAGACGACCGGCTCGGCCACCGCGTCGTTGATGCGCTCGTAGGTCGGCACGCCCTCCTGGATGATGACCTCCGACACCTCCTGGCCGTCCTTGATGACGGACATCTTGTTGCGGGTCTTGCGATTGAGCGCGGTCAGGTCCTTCGCGTCGCGCACCGTCATGATGCCCATGCCGTAGGTTCCGGCATCGGCCTTGACGATGACGAAGGGCTTCTCCTGGATGCCGTACTCCTTGTACTTGCGCCGGATCTTGGCCAGCAGCGCATCGACGTTGCTCTGCAGGCACTCCAGCCCGGCACCCTCCTGGAAGTTCACCTGGCCGCACTTGGCGAACATCGGGTTGATGAGCCACGGGTCCATGCCGAGGAGCTTGGCGAACTTCTTGGCGACCTCCTCGTAGGCCTGGAAGTGGTTGGACTTGCGCCGCACCGCCCAGCCGGCGTGCAGCGGGGGCAGGAGGTACTGCTCGTGCAACCCCTCCAGCACCTCGGGCAGGCCGGCCGAGAGGTCGTTGTTGAGCAGGATGGTGCAGGGGTCGAAGTCCTTGAGGCCCAGTCGGCGCTTGGTGCGGACCAGCGGCTCGACGGTGAGCGTGCTGCCGTCGGGCAGCTCGAGCGTCGTGGGCTCCTTGATCGTCTCGTCCAGCGTGCCGAGCCGCACGTTCAGGCCCGCGGCCTGGAAGATCTGCACCAGCCGCTGGACGTTGGTGAGGTAGAAGGAGTTGCGGGTGTGCCGCTCGGGGATCAGCAGCAGGTTCTTGGCCTCGGGGCAGATCTTCTCGATCGCGGCCATCGAAGCCTGCACCGCCAGCGGCAGCATCTCCTCGGTGAGGTTGTTGAAGCCGCCGGGGAACAAGTTGGTGTCCACCGGCGCGAGCTTGAAGCCGGCGTTGCGCAGGTCCACCGAGCTGTAGAACGGCGGCGTGTGCTCCATCCATTCGAGCCGGAACCAGCGCTCGATGGCAGGCATGGATTCGAGGATGCGCTGCTCGAGCTCGTTGATCGGGCCGGTCAGCGCCGTGATGAGATGAGGGACCATGCGGAAAGCCTTCAGTGGCGGCGAGTGAAAGCCCCCCGCGGCGGGACGCGGTGTGCGCCCCGCCCCGTCCGTCAGGCAGACGCGGGACGACCCTGCGTGTCCTCGAGAGGGCGAGCGTCGATTCTAGGCAAATGGGGTCCGACGCGTGTTGCGCAAGACCGTCTGCCACTCTGTTGCCATTCGAGCAACGAATCGGGCCCGCCGGGAGTGACCGCCTTCGGTCCCCGGGGCGCGTGCCGGGCGGCCAGGCTCGGCCGCGCCCCGAAAGGCCTCACTTGCTGTAGGCCGTCTCGCCGTGCGAGGCGATGTCCAGGCCTTCGCGCTCTTCTTCCTCGCTGACGCGCAGACCGATCACGAGATCGACGACCTTGTAGGCGATCGCCGCCACCACCGCCGACCACACGACGGTCAGGAGCACCGCCTTGAGCTGCGTCCACACCTGGGCGGCGATGGAGTAGTCGGCCGCGGTGACCATGGTGCCGGTGACCCAGTCGGCGACGAAGCCGGGGCCGCCGAGCGCCGGCGAGTTGAACACGCCCGTCAGCAGCGCACCCACGATGCCGCCCACCCCGTGCACGCCGAACACATCGAGCGAGTCGTCGGCCCCCAGCACTCGCTTGAGGCCCGAGACGCCCCACAGGCACGCCAGGCCGGCCACCAGCCCGATGACGAGCGCGCCGACGATGCCGACGTTGCCGGCGGCCGGCGTGATGGCCACGAGACCGGCCACCGCACCGGAGGCCGCGCCCAGCATCGACGGCTTGCCCTTGCTCAGCCACTCGCCGGCCATCCACGACAGCACCGCCGCCGCGGTGGCCAGGAAGGTGTTGATGAAGGCCAGCGCCGCGAAGTTGCCCGACTCGAGCGCTGAACCCGCGTTGAAGCCGAACCAGCCGACCCACAGCAAGGAGGCTCCGACCATCGTCAGCGTGAGCGAGTGCGGGGTGAACGCCTCGCGCCCGTACCCGATGCGCTTGCCCACCATGTAGGCGCCGACCAGGCCGGCAATCGCGGCGTTGATGTGCACCACGGTACCGCCCGCGAAGTCCAGCGCGCCCCATTGCCAGATCTGCCCGGCCTTGGCGGTCAGCGCGTCCACCTGGTCGGCGGCGGTGTAGGCGTCGGGGCCCATCCAGAACCACACCATGTGCGCGATCGGGAGGTAGCTGAAGGTGAACCACAGCACCATGAACAAGAGCACCGCCGAGAACCTGATGCGCTCGGCGAAGGCGCCGACGATCAGGCAGCAGGTGATGCCAGCGAAGGTGGCCTGGAACGCGGCGAAGAGGATCTCCGGGATCACCACGCCTTTGCTGAAGGTGGCGGCCATCGAAAAGGAGCCGCTGGCCGCGTCGAACGTGCCTTTCATGAGGAAGCGATCGAAGCCGCCGATGTAGGCGTTGCCCTCGGTGAATGCGAGGCTGTAGCCGTACACGAACCACAGCACGACGATCAGGCTGAAGGTGGCGAACACCTGCATCAGCACCGAGAGCATGTTCTTGCTGCGCACGAGACCGCCGTAGAAGAGGGCCAGGCCCGGCACCGCCATCATGATGACGAGCAGGGTGGCGACGAGCATCCAGGCCACGTCTCCCTTGTCAGCGGTGGGGGTCGCGGCCGGCTGCGCGGAAGCGGCGCTCTGTACGGGAGCGGCGGCCGTGGCAGGGGCTGCCGAAGCCGGCTCGGCAGCCGCCGCCGCAGCCGCCGGGGCAGACGCAGGCGCGGCGTCCTGGGCATGAGCGCCGAGCGTCCAGCCGAATGCGGCAAGGCCCAGCGCCAGGGAGGCGAGTAGTTTCTTCATGGGTGTTGTTCCTGGCTCAGGAGGCGCCCGCGCCGCGGGCGCCTCGCATCACACGATCACAGGGCGTCCTTGCCCGTCTCTCCGGTGCGGATGCGCACCACCTGCTCCAGCGGCGAGACGAAGATCTTTCCGTCGCCGATCTTGCCGGTGCGGGCCGCCTGCTCGATGACGTCGATGACCTGGTCGACGAGGGCGTCGTCGACGGCCACCTCGATCTTCACCTTCGGCAGGAAGTCGACCACGTACTCGGCGCCCCGATAGAGCTCGGTATGGCCCTTCTGTCGACCGAAGCCCTTCACTTCGGTCACGGTGATGCCTTGCACTCCGATGCCGCTCAGCGCTTCGCGCACCTCGTCCAGCTTGAACGGCTTGATGATCGCCGTCACCATCTTCATCGTCTTCTCCTTGCGAACCGTTCGAGGTTCAGAACGTCTTGCCCACCGACAGCACGAGGCGTGTCTTGCCGCCCGCTTTGGGGGCCGACACACCGGTCGTGAAGAAGTCCTTGTCGCTGGTGGCCACCAGC
Organism: Schlegelella aquatica; assembly: GCF_026013905.1. Lineage (NCBI taxonomy): Bacteria > Pseudomonadati > Pseudomonadota > Betaproteobacteria > Burkholderiales > Sphaerotilaceae > Caldimonas > Caldimonas aquatica. The sequence goes on along the minus strand of NZ_CP110257.1, from coordinate 241,992 downwards.
GCCGCGCCGAGCAGCCAGCCGCTCAGGTCCTTGGTGACGGCGAGCTTGTAGTCGCTCACGTCGTCGTCCTGCAGCCCGAAGTCGGTGCCGTTCTTGACGTACTGATAGCCGTAGTGGCCGCTGACGGTCCAGCCGCCGCCCAGGTCGTAGGTCGCGGCGAGATCCACGTAGTAGTTGCCCTTGGTGTTGCCCGGTGCCCCGTCGCCCAGCCCGAAGAAGTTGGTCAGGCCGTAGTACAGCTTCGCGCTGAAGAGGCTCCAGCCGGCGCCGAGATACAGCTCGGCGTGGTCGACCTTGCCGAGCCCGCCCGTGTCGTCCGAGGGGTAGAGGTAGTAGATGCCGCCGACGTCGACGTTGAGGGGGCCGGCGGAGAACTTGTAGCCGCCATAGAAGTCCATCTCGAGCGAGGCGCCTCTATACAGCGACTGCTCGACGTTGGAGTTCCAGTTGCCCAGGTAGAAGCCCGACGTGTGCGAGAAGTCGATGCCGCCCTGTAGTGAAGGCTTGTAGGCGGTCTGCGTGAAGCCGCGGAACCGGTAGTCGCTCGCGAGCGTGAGGTTGCCGCTCAAGGTGTGGGCGGACGCGGCCGCGGGCGCCGGGGCCTGCGACCAGGCGGTGGCCGACGTGGCGAGCGAGAACGCGGCGATCGCGAGGTGAACTGTCTTCATGAAGGGCTCTCCGAGGTTGAGGGGCGGGGCCGTTTCTGCACGATCCGTGCCACGGCGCGCGCGCACGGTGTGCCCCGAAACGGCACGCCGCCTGCCCTGCGCAGGCCCGACAGCGCACCGTGTGCGTGCGCACCGGGCCGGCTCGGCCCCGGCCGCGCACCGGTTTGGCGCGCCCCCCCAATGAGGGGGAGGCGCACGGGCGCGAGCGGGCGCTGCCTGCACGCGAGAATCCGCATCTCGTTCGCATTCGTCGCCTCATGTCTCTTGCCGTCATCCACAGCCGCGCGCTGGCCGCGCTGCAGGCACCGCCCGTCACCGTCGAGGTGCACCTCGCCAACGGCCTGCCGGCCTTCACGCTGGTGGGCCTGGCGGACACCGAGGTCAAGGAATCGCGCGAGCGCGTGCGCGCGGCCCTGCTGAACAGCGGGCTGGAGTTCCCCCACAACAAGCGCATCACGGTCAACCTGGCGCCGGCCGATCTGCCGAAGGAATCGGGCCGATTCGACCTGCCGATCGCGCTGGGCATCCTGGCGGCCAGCGGGCAGCTCGACGCCGAGCGGCTGGCGCCGTTCGAGTTCGCGGGGGAACTGTCGCTGGCCGGAGACCTGCGCCCGGTGCGCGGGGCCTTGGCGATGAGCGTCGCGCTGCGGCGCCAGGGCTGTGAACGCGCGATGGTGCTGCCGCTGGACAGCGCCCGCGAGGCCTCGCTCGTGCCGGACGCCCAGGTCTACGGCGCGCGGCACCTGCTCGACGTGGTCGCTTCGCTGCATCCCGAGCGTGCTGCCTCCGCAGAAGCGGGCTGGGTGCGCGTGCAGCACGAACTGGCCGTGGCCGAGCCCGTGCACCCCGACCTGCGCGACGTGAAGGGCCAAAATGCCGCCAAGCGGGCGATGGAGGTCGCCGCGGCCGGGGGGCACTCGCTGCTGTTCGTCGGCCCGCCCGGCACGGGCAAGTCGATGCTGGCGCATCGCTTCGCTGGTCTGCTGCCGGCGCTGGAGGTGGACGAGGCCCTGGAATCGGCCGCGGTGCTGAGCCTGGCCGGCCACTTCGAGCCCCGGCGCTGGCGCCAGCGCGTGCTGCGCTGCCCGCACCACAGTGCCTCGTCGGTGGCGCTGGTGGGTGGCGGCGTGCCGCCGCGCCCCGGCGAGATCTCCCTCGCCCACCACGGCGTGCTGTTCCTCGACGAGCTGCCGGAGTTCCCGCGGCCTGCCCTGGAGGCCTTGCGTGAGCCGCTGGAGACGGGGCAGATCACCATCTCGAGGGCGTCGCAGCGCGCGGAGTTCCCGGCCCGCTTCCAGCTCGTCGCAGCGATGAATCCCTGCCCTTGCGGGCATCTCGGCTCGCGGTTGCAGGCGTGCCGATGCACGCCGGATGCGGTCGCACGCTATCAGGCCAAGCTGAGCGGACCGCTGCTGGATCGCATCGACCTGCAGGTGGAAGTGACGGCCGTGCCGCCCGAGGAGCTGCTCCACGCGCCGCCGGGCGAGCCGAGCGCCGCCGTGGCCGAGCGGGTGGCCCGGGCGCGAGAACGCCAGCTCGCCCGCCAGGGGCAGCTCAACGCGCACCTCGCGGGGGCGCAGCTCGATGTGCACCTGCGGCCGGACGAGGCGGCGGGCCGCTTCCTGGAGTCCGCCGCGAAGAAGCTGGGGTGGTCTTCACGCAGCCTGCACCGGGTGCTCAAGGTCGCCCGCACGGTGGCCGATCTGGCGGGCAGCGAGGCCATCAGCACGTCGCATGTGGCCGAGGCCGTGCAATTGCGGCGCGCGATCGCCTCGAACTGACGCCCCCACCCGGCTGCCGGCCGAGCAGCGCGGCCTTTCAGTGCATCTGCGCCCGGGTCTGGCTGGGGCTTTGGCGCGCTGACGTTGAGCGGACCGTGCGAGATCATGGTGTTCGAGGGTCTGCCCGGCGGCCCGATGGACTGCTGGGCCGACGTGCGCACGCCGGCCGAGCACCTGGAGCGCAGCCTGGCGATCCTGCGCACCTTTCTGCCCTGGGAAGCGGCACGCTGCGAGCGCGTGGAGCTGACGGACGCCCAGGGCATCCTGAGCGGCCGCTTCGCGCCCACCGTGCGCCACCCGGTCGGACGCCTGCCTTCGGGGCGGCTGGTGCTGGGGATGGGCGACGCGGTGGTGGTCAATGAGCGGGACTGGGAGACGGCCGCGACAGAGCTGAGGCGCTGGGTCTACGGTGGCGGGAGAGCGCTGCCCGAGTTGGTCGCTCGACGAAATGCCGAAGCAGTCTTGCTGGTTCAATAATCACAGCAGGGCTTGTTCGAGCCTTTGCTTGCGGATCTGCCAATCCGGCATGACCTGTCCAAGCAAGGCAAAGAACTCCGAGCTGTGGTTCTTGTGAATCAAGTGGCACAACTCGTGGACGATCACATATTCGACACAGGGCCGAGGGGCTTGCACCAACCGTGAGTTCAAGGTCATCTGCCCACCAGGAGACAAGCTTCCCCATCGGCTACGCATCTCGCGTACTGCGATGCGTGGCCTCTCGTGCCCAAGTCGCTGGAACGTATCAAAGGCATCCGTCAGCACAGCATCGAACACCTCACGGGCTCGACCAAGATACCAGTGTCGCAGGAGCGCCTTGACCTTTGCGGGAGGAAGCTCTCCCTGGCTGATGACCCACATCTCGCCACGGGTCAGTTTTACATGATCCTGACGGGCATCCGAGTCGTTTGCCTTGACACGCAAACGATACTGTCGGCCCAGGTAGCGATGCGATTCACCGCTGAGATACTGCCTGGGCGCGGTGTGTCTTTCATACCGAGAGAACGTTGCCAGCTGACGACTGACCCACCCTGCCCGCAAGCGAAGCTTCTCGTCTATGGTTGCGTCATCGCACCCCCTGGGGGCAAGCACGAGAACACGCCCTCCGGGGTGCACCTCGATGCCCAGTGTTCGTCTCGACGGGCGCTCGACAATCTCATAGCGGATAACCTCGTCGCCGTAGCAGACCAAGCCGCTTCTGTCGCTCATACCGCCATCCGATGCCTGGCGAGCTGCATCGTCCGGTCGATGATGTCGTCCATCTCGCCGGTCGTCAGAGGGACACCCTTCTTGTCCTTGACCTCGTCGTACAGGTAGTCGTCGATTTCGTTCATCGTTCGACGTTGCGCGTCCAAGTCGTCCCAAAAGCCCACCTTTTTGTTGCGTTGAATGATCGACCAGATGTCGACAGCAGAGTCGGCAGCAAGCGTCGCTGCTGTCTCTTCCGCCTTCACATGGCCGAGGACATAGGGCTTGATAACGCCGTACAAAGCAAGGGCATTGTCGTTACCGGCCAACTGCGCCGGGGCATCGTCACTGCGCCGGTTGACAACCGCATCCTTGATCTCACTGACCTTGTTCAGGTATTCCAGATCGGAGATGCGTTTGGCACGGAAGTCGTCGATGGCCTGCTGAATGAGTTTGGAGAACTTCTCGTAGAACGCGGGGTCCTGTTCCAAGCGCTCGCTGATGGCCTTCTTGGTCGCGTGCGCGATCATGTCTGCCTTGGCTGCCGTAGCCTTAGCTTCACCTTGATCCTCGACCACCTGCTTGAACGCTTTCTCGTCGAAGATGTTCACGGGCTCATTCAGGCGAACCACTTCGTTTGCCGAAATATGCGTGTCCAGCAGCTTCTTGATCTTGGGCTCGAAGTCGCGGTAATCCACCGACTCGGCGTACCGCAACTTGACTGACGCCTTCAGGTTCGTAAACCGCTTCAGATCGTTTTTGTACGACTGGAGCTTCTTCTCGGAGGTCGATGCGATGAACTGCTCAGACGACATCGCAATGGACAGCGTCTTGCCGTAGGCCGCCAGTCTCTCGTAGAAGGACTCGCGCAGCTTTTCGTCAGCCAGCAGCTGCTCGTAGGCCTCTTCGTCGTGCTGGTTCTTGACCTCTTTAAAGAGGTCCCAAAGATCGGCGTGACGCTGGGGCAGTTTGGCCACTTCCTCATTGATGCTAACCAGAGCCCCCGCAAGGTCTGCCTCGTCAAATCCATCGAGTGCGCTATAAGTGGTCAGCGCCTGATCGAGCTCACCCAGGATGCCGGCGTAGTCGATGATGTAGCCGAACTCCTTGGGTTGCCTGCCCTCGTCGTCGTCATACAACCGGTTCACGCGCGCGATCGCCTGAAGCAGCGTGTGCTCGCGCAGTTTGCGCGTCAAGTACAGCACCGTGTTGCGTGGCGCGTCGAAGCCGGTCAGCAGCTTGTCGACGACGATGAGAATCTCCGGCTCGTCGCCGTGCTTGAACAGGTTGATGACCTGCTTGTTGTACTCCTCCTCGGAGCCATACCGCTTCATCATCCGTTCCCAAAAGGCGACCACTTCATCGGTCGGGTTGTCGTCGGTCTCCTCGTTGCCTTCCCGAGTGTCCGGCGGTGAGATGATGACGTCACTGGTCACGTGCCCGATCTCGTCGAGGAACTTTTTGTAGGTCAGCGCAGCCGCCTTGCTCGGGGCGACGAGCTGGGCCTTGAAACCCGTTCCCTGCCAGTTCTGCCGGAAGTGCTCGCTGATGTCGAAGGCGCGCATGTAGATCACCTGGTCGGCCTTGTTGAGCATCTCCGCCCGGCTGTACTTTTTCTTCAGGTCCGCCTTCTGCGCGTCCGTCAGGCCCTGGGTGTGGCGCTCGAACCAGGTGTCGATGGCTTTCTCGTTCTGCTCCATCTCCACATGCCGCGCCTCGTAGAGCAGAGGGACAACCGCGCCGTCCTTGACGGCCTGATTGATGGCGTAGGTATCGATCAAGCCGCCGAACTTGGCGAAGTTGTTCTTCTCCTTCTTCATCAGCGGCGTCCCGGTGAAGCCCAGGTAGCAGGCCATCGGGAACATTTGGCGCATGCGCGCGGCAAAGCCGCCGAAGTTCGTGCGGTGGCTCTCATCGACCAGGATGAAGATATCGGCCGATTCCTCGACGTGCTTCCTGACCGACAGCGCCTTGTCGAACTTGTGAATGAGCGTGGTGACGATGTGCGCCTTGTTCTCGGAGACCAGCTCCAGCAAGTGGCGCCCGCTGTCCGCCCGGTCTGGCGTCAGGCCGCAGGCGGCGAAGGTGTTGCCGAGCTGCTTGTCCAAATCCACCCGGTCCGTCACCAGGACGATACGCGGGTTGCGGATGTCGGGGTCCAGCGCCAGTGCCCTGGCCAACATCACCATCGTCAGCGACTTGCCCGATCCTTGCGTGTGCCAGATGATGCCGCCCAAGCGCCGCCCCACCTCGTCCCGGTGCTTGACCCGTTCGAGCACACGCTGGACGGCAAAGAACTGCTGATAACGGGCGATCTTGCGAATACCACCGTCAAACACCGTGAAACGAAACGCCAGGTCGAGCAAGCGTTGCGGGCGGCACAAGGCGTAGAGCATGCGATCCTGCTCGGTGACAGCCCACGCCTTGTCCACTTCCGGTTCGCGCAGGGACTTGCCATCCCAAATCAGATCGAACAGGCCCGCCTTGGCCTCGAGGGGCAGGGGCCGGTCGAGTACGGCTCGCAATTCCTCTGTTGGAATGTCTTCGCGCCACAAGGCCCAGAACTTCGCCGGCGTGCCCGTCGCGGCATAGCGCACCTCGTTCTTGTTGGTGGCCAGAAGCAACTGCGTGTAGGTAAAAAGCTTAGGGATGTACTCCTCACGCTGGTTGCGGATCATCTGCGACACCGCCTGACCGACCTCCACCTTGGGCGACTTGCACTCGATCACCGCAAAGGGGATGCCATTGACGAACAGCACGATGTCCGGGCGGCAGGTTTCGGTGCTGCGCGTCCGCTCGACAGGAAACTCGGCGGTGACGTGGTAGTCGTTGTTGGCCGGGTTCTTCCAGTCGATGTAGTTGAGTGTGAAGCTCTTGCTGTCCCCCTCGATGGACTGCTCCAGCGACACGCCCAGGGTCAGCAAGTCATAGATCGCCTCATTGGTCTTCAGCAGGCCGTCGTACTTGACGTTCTTCAGGCGCTGGATGGCGGTCTGGATGTTCTCCTCGGAGAAGAGATAGCTCTTCCCCTTGTACTGGATGCGGTTGTTCTTCTTCAGCCGCTCGCGCAGCACCTCCTCCAAAAGCACCTGCCCAAGCTTGCCACCCCTTGCTGCCAGCGCCTGCTCGGGCGTGAGATAGGTGTAGCCCAGGTTGACCAAGACCTGCAGGGCAGGGATCTGCGACAGGTACTTCTCGTTGAATCGAAATCCTTCCATGTCAGGTCGCTCCCGTCCGAACGTGGGCCGGCATCGTGGCGATCACAACAACCTGGCTCTCTTCGTCCCAAAAGTAATAGATGCGCAAGCAGCGCCTTGGATCGCGGGTGTTGCCGCCGTTCTTGATGTGCCATTCGACTGGCACCTGGCGACCATTCCAGGCGAAGTCAAAGCTGTCGGCACCGCAGCGCTCGTTGTGTATGCCATCGGCGATGGGCTTGCGGAGATCTCCGGCGGCACCATTCATTCGCGAATCGCGGTACTCATTGGCCAGCCATAGCAGGCAGCGGGCTGCCGTTTTCGGATCATCGAAATCGGCAGACTTGGTCTCTCGGCGGGCCCTGCCGGAGAGCATGACGCGGCCGCTGAGGATCTCGTCGCACCAATCGGCAAATGTGTCCCAGCTTTCTGGGAGTTGGACGGCTGAATCTGGCTCATCGCCGCGTTCCTTGATCTGCGCCAGCAGCCGTTGAATCCTGAATTGGGCACCACGCAGTTGCTGCTGATAGTTCTGAGCCTCTTCGTCAGCGCGCTCGTACTCGGACAGCCACTGTTCAGCCTCGGCCCTGGAGCGTTCCAGATCGTCCTTCAACGCATCGATCTGGATCTGAGCGGCCTTGAGCTGCTCCGCATCCGACGAACCGGCCTGCTTCAGCCGTTCCCGCTCCAAGTCGAGACTCGATTCCCGAACCGCAGAAAAGGCAACGACATCGTCGCCCAACCGCAGGCGACGCAAGCTCTCATTCGCAACAAGCCAACGCAGCGCCGTGAGCGTCGACCTTGCCCGTTCATGGTCCGTTTGCTCAATGAAGAACAGTCGGTGTGCATACGGGTTCGCATCTTGCGAGAACCCCGGCATATAGGCGCGCACAGCGCCGTTGTAAACCGACCGGGCCTTGCCAAGCTGCTCCGTCAGGACCCAGGTGAGGGCCGACGGAACGACAACCACCCTTGCAATGCCCAGGGCGGCCTTTGCGAGCAAGCGAACATCGAGCCGGGGAGCGACTTCGCCCTCAGCGACCGAGCACACCAAGTAGGGCACGGCGCGGCCGGGGTTTGTCAGTTCACCGACCAAGTCCTCCGCGTCGACCTGAGACGTGATGAACCAAGGGAGTCCATCGATGCGAGCGTCACCGTGCCGCAGACCGCAAGCCGTCGCGACCTGCCGCACCAATCCAGGCACAGACGGTTCAATGCGAAGGAATACCTCCGGCGTGCTGACCAGTAGCCGCAGGCTGAACAGGGCAGGTCCGTTGGTCGGGGCGTACCCAATGACAGCCTCGGTGGTCCAGGTGCGCTGGGCGACGTTTGCATCCGGCCGATCCACCCGCAGGGCCCACAGCGCACGGTGGCTGTCTTCGAAGCTCGCTCCAAGGCAGGTTCGACCGCCCCGAAGATGCTCGAAAGATCGCCCTTCTGCCGCAGCAGCAGGCAACTGATCGCCAACCTGTTTCGCCGCCCATGACAGCACCTCATTTCGGGCTGCCTTGGCTGCGGCAACGGGGTCAGCGCCCGAAAGTGCGGCCGCGACACGAAGCAGTTCCCGCTCGCGGACCCGCATGGGTTCCCTGTGCGCGAAGGCGGATGCCTCGCCAATGCCCCGGAGTTCTGTTTTGCTCATCGTCAGCCTCCCTCAGATCACCCACGCCGGGTGCTTGATCGCGTTGTAGAAGTCGACGCACTCGGTTTTCGGCGTACGCCCTAGTCTTTCCCTGCGGCTATCGAGCTTGTGAACCAGCCCCTCATAGAATGCCTTTTCTCCCGAATAGGCTTCCGGTAGCGCCGTGAGCTCCAGCCATCTGCGATACACGTACGAAACCGCATCGGCAATTTGTACGAGCGAGGAATGTTCCGACTTGATCGCGAATGCGGTGTTGATGACCTGGTCGAAGCGCTCGGATTGCTTGAGCGGTTGCCACACTGTTTTGCCCTTCACGGTCTTGCTCTGCTGGTAGAGTCCATCGAACCAGGGATTCGCGTAGTACAGACCGTCCGACAGCTTGGGCATGTGGACCTTGTTGTCGTCGAAGATGATGACGGACAAACCTTTGTTGTTTGACTGCGTCTGCATCTTCTTTTGGATCAGGCCGCAGATGAACATGCCTAACAAGGGCCAGTAGTCCTTCGAGCCTGGGATCGCGTAGGCGCCCCCAGCGCACGCCGCGTTGAAAGCCTGAAAGGACATGCCAAAGCCGTATATCTTCGATACCTCGACGGCCAGGTCGCAAATGTCGGTCAGGAACTGCTTGCGTTCATCGGGCGCAACAACGTTCCATCCGCCTCTGCCGTTGATGAAGGCCTTGGTCTTCAGTTCTTTCGGGGCGCCCGGGTGCTTTGCCAGGAATGCGGAAAGGGCCTGATCGAACTGGCTGGTGTATTTGCGCAGCCGATACGCATCGATCAGCAGCCCTGCCATGACGAACACGTCGCCTTCGCCGGCATCTCCCGATTCATCGACGTACGCAAACTTCATGTGACCTCCACTTCGGTGACGGGCACGCGCCACTTGCCGGTCAAAAGCTTTTGCATCAGGCCGCGTTTTTGGCGTTTGAGGGCGGTAAGAGAGCGGGAAAGCAGGGTGATTTCTTGGCGTAGCGTATTGAGATAGCGGGCGATGGCGGTTTGGGTGGCGAGGTCGGGCAAGGGAATGGAGAGGCTGGCAAACTCGCTGAAGGACACGGTTTCGCGCACGCTGCCCTGGGCGCTCTTCTTGATGCGTTCCCGCGCCTCGTGGGAATCAAGCCAGTGTCGGAAATAATCGGAATCGACCTTGGTCTCGTCGAGCCCGAACACCACGTACATCGGACTCAGCACGCCATCATCCCAGTCGTCCAGCCGGGCGATGGAGCCAACGTTGATACGGGAGGGGTTGTAGGCGTACTGCCCGCGCCGCACCACCTTGTAATTAGACAAGTCGGCGCTGGCGACACGGCGCTCGAACTGATCTTCCGGCAGGACGAAACCCCGCGAATTGGTGACGCTCAGGACGCGGGCCTCATTGCCATCGCGATTGCGCTCAGATATTTCGTGGGCAAAAGAACCGACTTGGCCGCGCGGATGCTGGCCACGGCTGATGAGGCGCGAGAGTTCGTGGGTGTAGTATCGCTCCTTCGCCTCGATCAGTTGCTCGGTTTTCTGGATGGCGGAGGCCCAGGCTCCTACCACTTCCGTTATCTGGCACTGCTCTTCATACGGCGGAACTAGGAGTGGGAATTCCTTCAGCTGAGTCGAGTTCAGCGACGACAGGCCAGTAGACCCCTTGGCACATGATAGAAAGTAGTTTCGGCCATAGTCCGATTGGACTTGAAGTTCGAGAAACTTCGGCAGCAATTGACTATTGGGGCGTGGTCGGACAGCGAACACGTGATTTTGATGAACGATGTCACTGATCTGGCCATCCCAGAGACAACCACGCCCAAGGTTTTCAGGGTTTCCGTTGCCTTCGATAAGCAGAAGATCGCCCTTCTGTAAAGTGAAGCGTGCTACTTGACTGGCAGGCACCTCAATTTCTTGCACGTCAGATAGATCAACAATGCCATCCTGTACGTTGGCCACTCTCAAATAAGGGAGCCTCACCGTCGGCCCTTCTCGCTTAGCGTTTTTGGAAAGGCCCGTGCGCACGTCGGCAAGGTGGTGAAGGGGCAGGTTTGCCCAACCAGCTGGGCGCTTCATTTCTTCTTCCCCCGCCCCTTATCCTCCAGCGTGCGCCCGACCTGCTCCAGCGCCTCCATGTCCTCGGCATCCGCCCCCAGCCGGGCCGCTTCCCGCCGCGCCGCATCGAAGGTCTCGTAGCGCTCCAGCGCCAGTCGCTCGGCCACCTGGGCGCTGATCTTGCCGGCGTGGGTCAGCACGTCCCGTTCGTTGAACTGCAGGAAGGCGTCGAGCTTGTCCTCCCACTCGCGCATGGTCATGGGCTTGCGGCGGCGGGCCATGTCCTCGGCGTAGTCGAGGTACATGACGACGATGCGATTGAGCTCGTCGATTTCGGCGGCTTGCAGGTAGTTCTTGGCGATGGTGACGTCGCCCTGGCGAACCCGGCTGCCCTTGAAGCTGGTGAGGCCCATGTTCGGTAGCGCCGGGTCAGCTCGTCCCGAGATCAGTTCGGCCGCCGTGTGCCCGGTAACGGCCCAGAGCATCTTGTTCTGCACCTTCTTGAAGAAGAGCTGGGCGGCCTCGGACTTGGGGTCGTAGTCCACGGCGGTGGCGTAGATGTCGCGCACCTTCTGGTAAAAGCGCTTCTCGGACGCCCGGATGTCGCGGATGCGTTCGAGCAGTTCGTCGAAGTAGTCCCAGCCACCGGGTTCCTTCAGGCGCTCGTCGTCCATGACGAAGCCCTTGACCAGGTACTCGCGCAGGTGGGTGGTGGCCCACTGGCGGAACTGGGTGCCGCGCAGGGAGCGCACCCGGTAGCCCACGGCCAGGATCATGTCCAGGTTGTAGTGCTTGAGCGCCCGCCTGACCTGCCGCCCGCCCTCCTGGCGAACTTGTAAGTGTTCCTTACAAGTTGCCTCGGGCTGGAGCTCGCCCTCGGCATAGATGGCCTTGACGTGCAGGGTGATGTTTTGCGGGGTGGTCTGGAACAACGCCGCCATCTCCGCCTGGGTGATCCAGACGCTGCCGCCTTCGGCGCGCAGGCGCACACTCGCCGCGCCGTCCTCGGTGGTGTAGAGGATGAGTTCGCCCGCCATCAGGCCACCTCCGCGCCCAGAGTCTTGAGGTGCTCGCGCATGCGCTCGCGCACCTCGGCCAGCTCGCGCTCGAGCTGCTCGATCTCGCGCTGCACGGCGGCGACATCGATTTCTTCCTCTTCCTCGAAGGTATCGACGTAGCGGGGGATGTTGAGGTTGAAGTCGTTCTCGGCGATCTCGTCCAGCGGCGCGACGTAGGCGTATTTGTCGACGTTACGGCGCTCGGCCACCGTCGAGACGATCTTCTGGAAGTGTGCTTCGGACAGCTGGTTCTGGTTCTTGCCGGGGATGAACTCGCGGCTGGCGTCGACGAACAGCACGTCGCGCACGTGTTCGCGCGAGCCGCCTTTCTCGCGCGCGCGGTCAAACAGCAGGATGGCCACCGGAATCGAGGTGGTCGGGAACAGGTTGCCGGGCAGGCCGACGACGGCATCGAGCAGGTTTTCCTCGATCATCGCGCGGCGGATGCGTCCTTCGGCGCCACCGCGGAACAGCACCCCGTGCGGCACGACGACGGCGACACGGCCCTCCTGGGGCAGCGCGCGTTCGATCATGTTGGTGATGAACGCCCAGTCGCCCTTGGACTTGGGCGGCACGCCGCGCCAGAAGCGGTTGAAGCGGTCGTGGTCCGCGTGCTCCGCACCCCACTTGTCCAGCGAGAAGGGCGGGTTGGCGACAACGACGTTGAACTTCATCAGCCGGTCGCCCTCGATGAGCGCCGGGCTGTTGAGCGTGTCGCACCATTCGATGCGGGCGGCGTCCTTGCTGTGGATGAACATGTTCATCCGCGCCAAGGCCCACGTGGCACCGTTGACCTCTTCACCGAAGAGGGCGTAGTTGTGACTGCCTTGGGCCTCGACCCATTGGGCGGCTTCGATCAGCAAGCTGCCGGAACCGCAGGAGGGGTCACAGATGCGGTCGCCGGGCTTGGGGTTGGCCAAGGCCGCCAGCAGGCGCGAGACCATCTTGGGCGTGTAGAACTCGCCGGCCTTCTTGCCGGCATCGGACCCGAAGCGTTCGATGAGGTAGATGTAAGTGTTGCCGATGACGTCTTCGGAGACCCTGGAGGGGCGCAGGTCGAGCTTGGCGAAATCTTCCAGCAGGGTCTTCAAGCGGCGGTTGCGGTCCTTGGCCTTGCCGAGGTTGGCCTCGCTGTTGAAGTCAATGTTGCGGAAGACGCCCTCGAGCTTGGCCTTGTTCGCGTCCTCGATGTGATCGAGCACGATGTTGATCAGCTCGCCGATGTTGGGCTCGTTGCGGCGCTCGTACAGCGCGTTGAAGTCGCCCAGGAAGCGGTCGAGTACTTTGCCGGTATCGGCATCCTTCAGCTCGACATACGGCAGGATGAAGCGCTCGCGCTCGAGCTTGCGGCGGATGCGTTCGTCGTCATCGCCGTACTGCGCCTTGTATTCAGCGTAGTGGTCGTTCCAGAGGTCGCTGATGTACTTGAGGAACAGCATCACCAGGATGTAGTCCTTGTACTGCGCGGGATCGACCACCCCTCGGAACGTGTCGCACGCGGCCCAGGCGGTGGCGTTGACTTCTTGTTGAGACAGCTTGTCGGTCATTCCTTGCTCCTTGATGGTCGCTGGGCGGGGCGCCCGCTGCCGGCCGCCCCGCTTTTCTGTCAGCCAGGGATCTTCCTGGGGTCGTTACCGTGGCTGTCGGACTGACCGATCTTCCCGTCGCGGTTGTGGATCTTCAGTTCCGACCCCTCGCGTTGGCTCATGCGCCGCGCGGCGTCGATGGCCTCCCGCTTGGTATCGTGGTGAGATCCGGCACGGGTCGCCCCGCCGCGCTTGTTGTCCCAACCACCGTTGGGGTTCGGCACGACGTGCCGCGTGTTGCTGGTTGAAGCCTTGTTGGCCATAATTGGTGCCTCAAACGTTGTGTTGAACGACGTGCCGGTCTGAGTAGGTCCAGTACTCGGGCCGGCTTCCTCACCCGCTGACCATCAGCGGGTCTCCTGTGCTTCACGCAGCAGGATTCCTTCGATCAGCGCCTTTCGGCGCCCCCTCAATTCCTCCAGCAAGGCCGCCTCGCGCGACGAGAACTGTGCGACCTCGACGATGAGGCGCTGCCTCTCCAGCGGCGGCAGTGCGACCTCAAGACTGTCAAGCACACCCTTGCCGATCATCTTCACGGCCGTTCCGGCTGCCCGCCCTGCGAGCGCGGCCTGGGTCGCCGGGTGGTTGATGAACCACTGCAGGTAGGCGGGCTCGACGAGCTCGGTGTTCGGCCGAATCAAAAGCATGGGCGCGGCCAGCACGGCGCGGCCAATGTCTGCCCCCACGAGCGCAGCCGAATTGGTCACCCCCCGCGACCGAAACAACAGGTCCCCCGCGCGAACCAGATGCCGGTTCTTCAGATCGGGCATATGAATGCGCGCCAAGCCCTCGGGGTGGAGGAGGTTGGCGTCGTCGATGTCCTTCATCTGAATCACGGCGACGTCGCCTTCCGCATCCGTTTCCAGGCGGCCGCGGAATGAGTAGCCCATGCGGACCTCAGCGATGTTGATCAGCCCGAGCATCATTTCGCTGTAATCCGATTACTGCGTTCAGTTGCTTGCTCCATGAGCGAATGGTAGGCGCACAAGACAAGCTCGGCAAGTGCTGTAAAGGCGTTTCTGCGGTTTCGTGTCGCCGACCTGTGACCCTGGCGAGGGCGGGCGCGTCCAGATCACCGAATTCGCACCCTCGAGCCCGCCGGCTTGCGATCCTGTTCGGAATCCGGGTTGGACGTTGGTGAGGACTACACCACCACTTTCCAGCGCCCAACCGTTCTCGGTTGGGCGTTTTCGTTTCCGGGTTCCCCGACACCGCGCGGGGTTCCGGGCCATTCTGCCTGCGCCGCGCCCCACTGCCGGGGGCCGGGAGATCTTCGGCATCAACGAGTTCATGCGACGCACCGCCGACGCGTTCGCGGCGGAGGGCTACGTCGTGCTGGTGCCCGATCTCTACTGGCGACTGGAGCCCGGCATCGACCTCGGCTACAGCGAGCAGGAATGGCAACGCGCGTTCGAGCTGTACCAGCGCTTCGACGTCGATGCAGGCGTGCAAGACCTGCTCGCCGCCGCCGGCGCCCTGAAGTCACGGCCCGAGTGCACCGGCAAGGTGGGCTGCGTCGGCTACTGCCTGGGGGGCAAGCTCGCCTATCTTGCTGCGTGCCGCGGCAAGCTGGACGTGAGCGTCGGCTACTACGGGGTGGGCATCGAGCAGCACCTGCACGAGGCCTCGCACCTGCACGAGTCCTCGCACCTGCACGAGGCCTCGCACCTGCACGAGGCCTCGCACCTGCACGGGCGGCTCGTGCTGCACATGGCCGAGCTCGACGCCTACTGCCCGGCGCCGGCTCGCGAAAGCATCGTGAGCGCGCTGGCCGGCCGGCCCGACTGCGAGACCTACGTCTACCCGGGCGTGGACCACGCCTTCGCCCGACCCGCCTCGCCCCACTACAGCAAGACGGCCGCGGGCATGGCATGGCAACGCACCGTCGCGGCCCTGCGCCGCGAACTCGGCCCCTACCACGACCTGTCGGCGCTGTGGGACAAGCATTGCGAACACGAGTTCGCCACGCGCGACGTCGACGCGACGATGGCGACGATGGTCTCTCAGCCGTACGTGAACCACATCCCGACGATGACGGGCGGCGTGGGCCACGACCAGCTCAAGCGCTTCTACAAGTACCACTTCGTCGACCGCAACCCGCCGGACACGAAGCTCATCCCGATCTCGCGCACCATCGGCGCCACGCAGATCGTCGACGAACTGCTGTTCTGCTTCACGCACACGATGGAGATCGACTGGATGCTGCCGGGCATCCCGCCCACGGGGCGTTATGTCGAGATCCCGCTCGTGGCCATCGTGCAGTTCCGCGGCGACAAGCTGTGCCACGAGCACATCTACTGGGATCAGGCCAGCGTGCTGGTGCAGATCGGCGTGCTCGACCCCAAGGGCCTGCCCGTGGCCGGCATCGAGACGGCGCGCAAGCTGCTCGACGAATCGCTGCCGTCCAACACGCTGATGGAGCGCTGGGCCACCAGCGAGGGGCTGCCGCTGTAGCGCGGGCCCCCGCTCGGGGCTCAGCGCGCCGCGCCGATGGCGGGCTCGTCGTCGCGCCAGCCGCCGCCGAGGGCTTTGAACAGCTCCACGGTGGCGGCCAGTTGGGCCTGGCGATTGGCCACCGTCAAGAGGCGCGCGCTGTTGGCCGTGCGCTGGGCGTCCAGCAGCTCCAGGTAGCCGGAGTAGCCCGCGTTGTAGCGCTTGTGCGCCAGCTCGAGCGCGCGTGTGGCGGCGCGCTCGCCGGCTTCGGCCTCGGCCTGCGACTCGCGCGCAGCGTGCACGTTGGCGAGCGCGTCGGCCACGTCCTTGAAGGCGGCTTGGACCGCGCCCTGATAGGCCGCGAGCGCCTCGCGTTGCCGGGCCTCGGCCTGCTCGGTCTGCGCCAGCCGGCGGCCCGCATCGAAAAGGGGCAGCGTGAGGCCGAAGCCCAGCGACCAGATGCGCGATCCGCTGTGCAGCAGGTCGGAGAGCTCGGCGCTCTGACCGCCGGCCAGGCCGGTCAGTGAGAGCGTCGGGAACATCGCCGCCTTGGCCACTCCGATCTGCGCGTTGGCCGACACGAGCAGTTGCTCGGCCTGCCGTACGTCGGGCCGGCGTTCGAGCAGCGACGAGGGCAGCCCCGCGGGGGGCGCAGGCGGCAGCGGCAGGCTGCGCACGCGGCCTTCCGCCAGCGCCAGCCCTGCCTGCCCTGTCAGCAGCCCCAGTCGGGACTGCGCCAGCGCGCGCTGGCGCTCCAGTTCGCGCAGCTGCAACGCGGCATCGGCGCGCAGCCCTTCGGCCTGATCGACCTCCAGCTGCCCCCCGGCCCCGCTTTGCAGTCGCAGGCGCAGCAGGCGCAGGGCTTCTTCGCGGGTGCGCAGCGTCTCGCGCGTCAGTGCGATCTGCTCATCCAATGCGCGCAGGCTGAAGTAGCTCTGGGCGACCAGGCCCGCGACGGTCTGCCGCACGACCTCGTGACCGTAGCGGCTCGCCAGCGCCTGGGCCCGCGCGGCCTCCGAGGCGCGGCGCAGCCGGCCCCAGAAGTCGATCTCGAAGGAGGTCGTGGCGACCAGCCGGAAGCTGTTGGCCGTCACGCCGCCGCCGGGCAACCCGGTGGTGGCGCTGGAGCGTCCGCGGCTGGCGGCACCTTCCGCGTCGACGCCGGGCCACTGGGCGGCGCGCGCCTGGCGCAGCAGCGCCTCGGCCTGCTCGACGCGCGCGGCCGCTTGCAGGAGGTCGCTGTTGTGCCGCAGCGCGAGCTCCATCAGCCGGTTCAACTCGGCGTCCTCGAACTGCACCCACCACCGATGCGGCATCGCCGGGGGCGCCTCGGCCGTCGCGGCCGGCTCGCCCGGGAAGCGCGCCGGCAGTTCGACCGCCGGGCGCCGGTAGTCGGGCCCCAGGGCGCAGCCCGCCAACGCGAGCACGAGCGCGAGGGCCGCGCGGCGCCAAGCCTTCAGCCGCCCCGTCCATGCGAAGCACGTCATACCGCCACCTCCTCGGTCGCACCGGGCGTGTGCCCGTGCTGCGGCCGCGGCTTGCGCGCCAGCAGCGTGAAGAACAACGGCACGAACACCGGGGCGACGAAGGTCGCCACCAGCATCCCGCCGAACACGCCGGTGCCCATCGACTGGCGTGCGGCCGCGCCGGCCCCGGTGGCGAACACCAGCGGCACGACGCCCAGCACGAAGGCCAGCGAGGTCATCACGATGGGGCGAAAGCGCAAGCGCGCGGCCTCCAACGCGGCTTCGGCCGCCCTCTTGCCCTGCTCCATGCCTTGCATGGCGAACTCGGCGATCAGGATCGCGTTCTTGGCGGCCAGCCCGATCAGGACCACCAGGCCGATCTGGAAGTAGATGTCGTTCTCCATGCCGCGCACCCACACCGCGAGCAAGGCGCCGGTGACCGCGAACGGCACCGCGAGCACCACCGCGAACGGCACGCCCCAGCGCTCGTACAGCGCCGAGAGGATGAGGTAGACCATCACGAGCGCGAAGCCGAAGGCGAACACCGACGCGCTGCCGGTGCGCTTTTCCTGGAAGGCCTGGCCCGTCCATTCGTAGCTGTAGCCCGGTGGCAGCGCCTGGCGCGCGACCTCCTCGACCGCGGCGATCGCCTCGCCGGAGCTGTAGCCGGGCTTGGCGTTGCCCATCACCTTGGCGGCGATGTAGCCGTTGTAGCGCTCGAGCTGCTCGGCGCCGATCACCGTGTCCACCTGGATCAGCGCCTTGAGCGGGATCATCTGCCCGGTCGTCTGCGAACGCACGTAGAGGCGCCCCAAGTCCTCCGGCTTGGCGCGGTACGGGGCGTCGGCCTGCATCGTCACCCGATAGATGCGCCCGGACCGGTTGAAGTCGTTGACGTAGAGCGAACCCATCTGGGCCTGCAACGCAGCGAAGACCTCGTTGACCGGCACGCCCAGTGCGAGCGCCTTTTCGCGGTCCACCTCCACGCGCAGCTGCGGCACGGTGGGGCGGAAGAAGGTCTGCGTGCCCGCGAGCACCGGATGCTGGTTGAGCGCGGCCATGAAGTCCTGCGTCACCTGCGCAAGCCGCCGCGGGTCGCTCTCGCCGCGCCCTTGCACGTAGACCTCGAACCCGCCAGCCTGCCCCAGGCCTTGGATGCCCGGCGGGTTGAACGCGAAGGCCAGCCCGTCCTTCAACGCGAAGCCCATGCCGCTGACCTGCTGCGCGAGCTGCTGCGTGGTCTGCTCGCGCTCCTCCCAGCCCTTCATCGGGATGAAGATGGTCGCCGCATTGCTCTTGGCGCCCCCGCCGATCAGGTCGAAGCCGTTGATGATGAAGAAGCTGTCGATGGCCGGGTTCTGCGCGTTCATCAGGCGCAGCTGCTCGGTCGTGCGCGCCGTGCGCTCCAGCGTCGCGCCATCGGGCAGCACCACGGCGGCGATGATGTAGCCCTGGTCCTCCTCGGGCACGAAGCTGCCGGGCACCCGGGTGAACAACAGGGCCGCACCGCCGAGCATCAGCGCAAAGAGCCCGAGCGCCAGGATGCGGCGCTTGAGCGCCAGATCGACCGCGCCGAGAAAGCGCCGGGTGACCCAGTCGAAGCCCCGGTTGAAGGGCGCGAACAGCCGCTCGAGCCGCGTGTGGCCGTCATCGTGCGGCTTGAGCAGCAGCGCGCACAGCGAGGGCGTCAGCGTCAGCGCCACCACGCCCGACAGCACCACGGCGATGGCCACCGTCACCGCGAACTGCCGGTACAGCTGCCCCGCGATGCCGCCCATGAACGCGACCGGAACGAACACCGCGCACAGCACCAGCACGATGCCCACCACCGCGCCCGAGACCTCGCGCATCGCCTCGATGGCGGCGGCCATCGGGCTCATCTTCTCCTCGCGCATCAGCCGCTCGACGTTCTCCAGCACCACGATGGCGTCGTCGACCACGATGCCGATGGCCAGCACCATCGCGAACAGCGTGAGCGTGTTGATGGAAAAACCGAACAGCCACAAGCCCGCGAAGGTGCCGATCAGCGACACCGGCACGGCGAGCATCGGAATCAGCGTGGCGCGCCAGGTCTGCAGGAACACGAACACCACGATCAACACGATCGCCGCCGCCTCCAGCACCGTCTTGACCACCTCGTGGATCGAGGCCGAGACGAAGCGCGTGGTGTCGTAGGGGATGAGGTAGTCGACGTCCTCGGGAAACCGCTCACGCTTGAGCTCGGCCATGCGCGCCTTGACGGCGTCGCCCACGTCGAGCGCGTTGGCGCCCGATTGCAGGAACACCCCGATCGCGATCGCCGGCATGCCGTTGACCGTGCTGGACTGGTCGTAGCTTTGCGCCCCCAGCTCGATGCGGGCCACGTCTTTGAGGCGCAGCACGCCGTTCGGGCCGGCCGCGCGCACGACGATCTCGCCGAACTCCTCGGGCTGCACCAGCCGCCCGCGCGCGGTGACGGTGTAGACCAGCTCCTGCCCCTTGGGCGCGGGCTCGGCGCCGATCTTGCCGGCCGCGTACTGCGCGTTCTGCGCATTGACCGCCGCCGCGATGTCGGCCGTCGTCACGCCGAGCTGCGCCATGCGGTCAGGCTGCAACCAGATGCGCATCGAGTAGTCGCGCGCACCGAACACCAGCACGTCGGCCGTGCCGGGGATGCGCTTCAACTCGTCGAGGATGTTCTGCGTGGCGTAGTTGGACAGGAACAGCTCGTCATGGGTGCGCTGGGGCGAATTCAGCGCGATCACGAGCAGGAAGTTCTCCGAGCGCTTGGCCACCACCACGCCGTTGCGGCGCACCTCGTCGGGCAGCCGGGGCGTGGCCAGCTGCACGCGGTTGTTGACGTTGAACGTCGCCTTGTCGATGTCGGTGCCGACCTCGAACGTGGCGGTGATCGTGACCGTGCCGTTCGACGAGGAGGTCGAGTTGAAGTAGAGCAGGTTCTCGACGCCCGAGAGCTGCTCCTCGATCGGCGCAGCCACCGTGCGCGCGAGCGTCTCGGCCGAGGCGCCCGGATAAGTGGCCGTGATGGTCACCGTGGGCGGGGCGATCTCCGGGTACTGCGCGATCGGCAGGATGCGCAGCGCCACCAGCCCGGCCAGCACGATGACGATGGACAGCACGGCCGCGAAGATGGGCCGTTCGATGAAGAATTTGGACGACATGCCCGGCTCCTCGTCACCGCGAAGCGGCCGGGGCCGCGCCGGCGCCTTGCGGCGCGCTGGCGCCCGGGGCCCCTGCGGCCGGTACAGACGCGGCCGTGCCTTGCGGCCCGCCCGGGCTGGCCGCACCCGCCGGTTGCGGCGCCACCGGGGCCCCGGGGCGCAGCTTCATCAGGTTGTCGACGATGACCTGGTCGCCCTCGTTCAGACCCTTGTGGACCACCCAGTCGCTGCCGACCCAGGCACCGGTCTCCACCGGGACGGGGGTGGCCTTGCCCTCGCGCGCCACCCACACCATGCGCCCCTGCTCCGTCTGCATGACCGCCGACTGCGGCACCTTGTAGCCCTGCACCTGACCGGCCACCACCTGAGCGCGCACGAACTGCCCCGGCAACACCGCCAGCTCGGGGTTGGCGAACTCGGCGCGCAATTGCACGGTGCCCACCCGCGGGTCCACCGTCGAGCCGGCGAAGTTGAGCCGCCCCTGCGTCAGGAATGGCTTGCCGTCCGGGCCCAACAGTCGCACCTCGGCCTTGCGGGATTGGCGCAGCCGCGCCAGTTCCGCCTCCGAGAACGAGAACCGCACCCAGATCGGGTCGGTCTGCGTGAGGGTGGTCAACAGGCTGTCGGAGCCCGCCGTCACCAGAGCCCCTTGCGACTTCTGCGACCGCCCCGTGATGCCGGAGATGGGCGCCACGACCGAGGTGTACGACAGGTTCAGTTCGGCCTCGCGCACGGCCGCCTGCGCCGCGGCGACCGCCGCCTCGGACAGACGGGCGTTCGAGACCGCCTCGTCGTATTCGCGCTGCGAGATCGCCTGCTGCTCGGCCAGGGGCTTGAGACGCTGCGCCTCGCGGCGCGCCTGCTCCATCTGCGCCACCCGCTGGGCCAGGTTCGCGCGCGCCTGCTGCAAGGCGATCTCGAACGGGGCCCGCTCGATCTGGAACATCGGTGCCCCGGCCTTGACGCGCTGGCCTTCCTCGTAGAGCTTGCGCTCCAGCAGGCCCGAGACACGCGCGCGCAGCTCGACCTCCTTGGAGCCCTCGGCCTGACCCACGGCTTCGATCGTCACCGGCACGCTTTCGAGGCGTGCCGACTGGACCGTGACCGGCATGGCCGGCATCGCGCCCCCGGGGCCTGCGCCTTGCGCCCGCGCGTCACCCGCGCCGCGATCGCTGCAGCCGCTGAGCAGCACGACGGCCGACAGCAGGACGGCCGCAAGGGCCGCCCCGCACGAGGAGCGCCAGGAAGGCAGGAGGCCCCGGCGCCCTGCGCGAGCCGCTCGTGACGGCCGGGACGGCAGGAGCTGAAGGTGCGGATGAGCCATGATGAACCTGTAAGCGCAATGGATAAGGCGGCCGGCCGGAATTCGTGATGGAATCCGAACGACCACGATGGAACTGGCGAACTGCGGGAGGTATCATACATACATTCCTGTACGTATGTACGTCGCCCCGATGCGACGAGCCGCCATGGTCCGACGCACCAAAGAGGAAGCCGAGCAGACCCGCCGACGGATCCTGGCCGCGGCGCGCCAGGTGTTCCACGAGCGCGGTGTCGGCAATACCAGTCTGGAACAGATCGCCCAGGCCGCCGGCGTGACCCGCGGCGCCATCTACTGGCACTTCGCCAACAAGGAAGACCTCTTCAAGGCCATGTGCCAGGAAGTCACGATCCCCTTCCTGGATCGGATGGACTACACGCTGCTGGTCGATCCCTCGTCCAGCCCGCTGGAGCGGCTGCGCAACTTCCTCCTGCAGATCACGACGACCGTGCAGCAAGACGAGTGTCTGCGCTGCACGATGGAGATCCTCAACTTCAAGTGCGAGTACGTCGGTGAGATGGAAAAGGACCTGGCCGACTACATCGAGCGCAACGAGGAGTTCCTCGACAAGCTCGAGCGCACCTACCAGGCCGCCCGGCGCGCGGGCCAGTTGCGCCCGGGCCTCGCACCTCGCATCGGCGCCCTGGAGACGCTCGTGTTCGTCACCGGGCTGCTGCGCCTTCGCCTGCTCGGCATGCCGGCCGTGCAGCGGACGCACGACGTGCGCGCCATGATCGACGCGCACGTGCGCAGCCGCGAGTGCCCCCAGCGCGAGCCGGCCACCACGACGTGAGCGCCGCCCGCCCGGGCGCCGGAACGCCGCTCACGAACGCATGAACCCGAGGTCCCGCTGCGAGAAGTTGCGCAGGTTGGGCAGCACGTCGAGCAGTTGCTGCTCGCTCAGGCCGAACCAGCGCCCGAGCGTCGCCGCGTACTGATCGACCGAGACGCTGGGCAACAGCGAGCCATTGCCTCCCACCTGGTCAGGGCTGCTGAAGTCATTGCCCGCGGCATTGCGCAGGCCGTATGTCGGGAACGTTCCGTACACGTCGCCCCCTTGCACCGCGCCCCCCATCACGAAGTGGTGCGCACCCCATCCGTGGTCGGTCCCATCGCCGTTGCTGGTGAAGGTGCGGCCGAAGTCCGAGGCAGTGAAGGTGGTGACCTTGTCGCGCGCGTTCAGGTTCCCCAGCAAGGTGTCGAAGTAGCGCAGACCATGGGCCAGGCGGGCCATCAGGTCGGTGTGGGTGCGATTCTGGAAATCGTGAGTGTCGAAGCTGCCGAAGCTGACGAAGAACAATTGCCGCTTGACGCCCAGCCCTCGGGCCGCGGCGATCATCTTGGCCACGATGCGCAGTTGCTGGGCCAGGGTGTTCCTTGTCGCAGCGCCGGTCAGCGGGTGGATGTAGTTCATGTCGGCGTCCGAGCCAAACACCGGCGAGCCCTCCACCGTCGCCAGCGCGACGCTCAGCACCCGCTCCGCCTCGATGGACCGCTTGCTCGTGTCGGCGTAGGCTCGCTGGAGCAGGTTGAGCGAGTGCGGCGTGGTAACGATGCGCTGCAGCGCGGCGCCCGCCTCGGCGCTGCCCAGAAGCCGGTGGCTGGCATCGAGCGCCATCCTGATCGGGCCCGACGGGCTCACCTGATACTGCCGCACTTCACGCCCTGCCAGCCACACAGCGCTACCGGACGCAGACACGGCCGTGAAGAGGCTGCCCCAGTCGTTCTGGCTGAGCAGCAAGTCGGCCATCCGGCCGCCCCAGCCCAGCGTGGCCCCCTCCGGGGCAAACGCCTGCCAGGCCGACTGCTGATCGTTGTGCGAGTAGAGCTTCGCTGGCCTCGGATGGCGGGCCAGGCGGTATTGCGCCTTGCTGGTCGGGACGACGAGCGGCCCCACGTTCGCCACGATGGCCATCCGTCGCTCCACGTTGAACATGCTCTGGAACGTGCCAAGCATTGGATGCAGCGCGAGACCCCGACCCACCGCGCTTCGCTGAGGTGCCAGAGCAAGCACGCCGCCCAGACGCGCCGGAGACTCGGGCGCCGCGGCGGGGTCCCCGGGCGCGCCGGGTGGCAACAGGGCGATGGCATCGCCGGGGCCCTGGCGCACCGCGTTGTAGGCGCTCCAGGAATCAGGGTCCGTCGCCAAGACGGTGTTGAAGCTGTCGTTGCCGCCCAGCAGGAACACGCACACCAGTGCCTTGTAGTCGGTTGGAGCAGTCTGCGCGGCGGCGGCGCCGAGGGTCGCGAGATTGAAAGCGAACGGGCCACCGGCAGCGCCCACGGCGGACAGAGCACCGGCACGACGGAGAAACTCCCGACGCGAGGCAGAGATCAAACCCATCGCGGACTCCCCTTACCGTTGAACGACGAACTCGGGTGACACCAGCGTCAGCAGCACCGCGATCTGCACGCGCTTGAGCTTGGCGGCCTGGATCTGCGCCAGGTTCGACGAGGTCGGCGGGAGCACAGGGATGGCGACCGACTCGAGGGCTCGGCGAATCTCGTTGCGCAAGCCCTCGGTCATTTGCCCGTACAGGAGCCGCTGGTTCATGCGCTCGACGAGCTCATCCGGGTGCTCCGCGATCGCCAGTTCGGCCGAGAAGTCCACCTGCACGTCACGTCGCGGGGCCTTGTGGTCCACACCGTTCTGGCCGACGCCGTAGCGAACGGCGGACAGCATGTAGTTGGCATAGCCCCCGACGGATGCAGCATGCGTGATCTGCATCTCGGGCGCCACGAGGCCCGCCGCGGCGAGGGCCGTACCCGGGGGCACGTAGCCTGGGCGGTAGAAGTTGAAGACCGAGGGCGCGCGCAGGGGCGACTGTCCCAGCGAGGTTCCCGCGTCGTCGGTGATGCCAACGAGGTAGCGTCCACTGTCGGACGTGGCATTGAAGGCGCGCAGGAACGCCGTCAGACGCAGCACCGGCTCGCGCAGTTTGCCGAAGGCAGGATCGCGGGCCCGTGCCTCGCTGCGGGCTTCGGGATCGAGCAGGATGGCTCGAACCACGGCCTTCATGTCGCCGCGCACGCCCGCGCCGTTGTCGTCGAAGGCGGCTGCCACGCGCTGCACGTACGCAGGACTCGGGTTGCTCGTCACCAGTCGCTGGATCAGCTGCTTGCCGATGAATGGTCCGACGTTGGGGTGATGGAAGAGCACATCCAAGGCTGCGCGCAGGCTGTCTTCGGCGTTCGTGCCGGCTGCCACGGTGTGCCCCAGAAACCGCTTCTCGCGTGTGGAATGGAACTTCGCGTACGCGCGCATTCCATGCCACTGACGATCCGGATGCTGGCAGGTGGATCGCCCGTAGAAGCAGGCGTCCTCGTCCCGATCGCTGTACCAGCTGAAGCCTGTGAACACGTGGGACAGTCCGACGATGTCGTCGCTGGTGTATGTCTCCAGCGGTTGTCCCTGTGCATCGAGCACGGGCGTGCCGTCGGAGCGCAGCTGGTTGAGTCCGATGGTGAACAGCTGCATCACCTCGCGGGCGAAGTTCTGGTCGGGCACCCGCCCGGTGGCGGGATCGTCCTTCTGGTTTCGCAGGTGGGAGAGGTACAGGCCCATCATCGGATGCCGTGCGACCGCGTCGAGGAGGTCGCGGTAGTTGCCGAAGCTGTGCAGGGCCAGCATGTCCATGTAGCCTGCCGCGCCGCGCGCATTGGCGGCGACCCCAGCGTCGAGCATCGAGATCACGAAGATCTGCGACAGCGCGAACGCCACGCGCTGTCGCAGCTGGTCGTCCCCCCGGATGGCGCGTGACCAGAAGCTGTCGAGCACCTCGCGCTGGCCGGCCTTGCCCGCGGGGTTCGCGGCCTTGATCTCCGCATCGGCTCGGTCCCAGTGCTCACGGTGCACGGGCGCACCCCCGCGCCGGAACTGATCCTCGATCCAGTCCCGATAACCCATCGACATCACGGCGTCGATGTCGCGATCCGTGGGCCCGAACGTGGCCTGCGTCAGGAAGCGCGCCGCTTCCTCGCGACTGGCTGGCATGTCCGACACCGCGCCCGAACCACCGCCACACCCCAACATTCCTAGCACGAGGACGAAGGCGGTCGCATTGCGCGTCCATCCCAGCAGCTCGCTCCATACGAGTCGCTTCACGTTGCCCTCCCGACCATCGGCCCGGGGCCGCTGTCATCGCACTGCACGGCCTCCTCGTGCGCGAGTCAGGCAAAGGCCGTGCGCCAAAAGAGGCCAGGGGAAGCAAGACCTGCGCGCGCAGACCCTCGGCCACGGCGAGGCCGAGAAACGGGGCTTCCCGCTCCCCCGGGGGCGGAGCGGCGCTGCGAACGGCGCCGCCCTTGCCGCGCTCCTACGCCGCCCTCATTGCTTGTTGCCCGAGGCGTCGTAGCGGGCCAGGACCATGTCCATCCCACCCTGCGAGACGAGTCCGTCGACGGCACCCAGGGTCTGTCCACCGAGGTAGACGCGCGCCTGAGCGTCGGTCGCGACCGCCCACGCGGTGTCGGCCAACGCCGAGCCCAGCCGGCGCACCCACAGCGGGTTGCCGCCGCCGTCGTACTTGAGCAGCACCATGTCGACGTTGCCCAGCGCCGTGGTGCCGGCGAACGACCCTGCGCTGTGGCCCGCGACATAGGCGTTGCCCTGCGCGTCGGTGGCGATCGCGTAGCCCGCGTCTTCGGCCGTGGAGCCGGTGCGTTGCAGCCACTGCCGGGTGCCGCTGGCGTTGTACTTCGCCACGAAGATGTCGCCGCGCGAGTCGGCGGTGCCGCCGCCGAGCGCGCCGTGCGTGTAGCCCGTGAGGAGCACGTTGCCCGAAGCATCGACCGCCAACGCGCGCGCGCCCTCATCGGCCGCCGTGCCGATCAGATCCGTCCACTCGCGCGTGCCGTCCGAGGTGCGGCGCTTGGTGATGAAGGCGTCGCCTTGCCCGCCCGCATAGCTCTTCCCGTCCATGCCGTGGGTCGTCTTGCCCGTCACGTAGAAGGAATTGCCGGACACTGCGATCCCATGGCCCTCGGTCGCGGTGTCCTCGACGCGGGAGAGGTCGGCCACCGTACTGCCATCGGCGGCGAGTTTCAACACGAGCAAAGCGCCGCCGTTCCTCTGACCCGTCACGAGGATCTCGCCGCTTGGAGCCGCGGCCACCGCCTTGCCCACATCGCCGCCGCTCGTGCCCCACTGGCGCGTCCACAGACGCTGGCCGTCGCTGCCGAAAGCGGCCACCAGCACGTCCGGTCCCCCTGCGTGCGGCTCTCCCTCGACCGAGCCCTGCACGGTGGCCGCGACGATGATGCGGCCTTGGGCATCGACGGTGAGGCCGCCGGCCTCGTCGTTGCCCGACGAGCCGAATTGACGCTCCCACGCCAGTCGGCCGTCCGGGCCGTACTTGGTGAGCACGAGGTCCACGCCGCCCCGCGACGACTGGCCGCTCAGGGTGCCCGCCGTCATGCCGAAGACATAGACGTTTCCTTGCCCGTCCGTCTTCACCGCCATGATGGTTTCGTTGCTGGCCGTGCCCCATTGCTTCGTGTAGGCGGTCGGCGTCGGCAGTTGCCCTCCGCCCGAGCCGTTGTCGTCGTCTCCACCGCCTCCGCCACCGCACGCCGCCAGGGAGAGGGCGAGTGCCGTGGGCCACAAGGTACGCAATGTCTTCCGCGTCATCGAAGTCCTCCGTGGGTGTATGTGATGCCGGGCGCCGGGGCGTCCGTTGCCTGCACAGTGTGGTGGCGCACGTCCCGCAGGTCGTCCCCGTGATGCCGGGGGACGCAGATGGCACAAATGTGTCAGCGCAGAGAGGAAGGCTTCACCATTGGTCACAAAGGGGGCCTCGCGCCCCGGCGGCGGGGCGCGATGACGAGGGGATTACCATGCACGGCAGTGCTCCCGAACTGCGCGCCAGCCATGTGCCAACTGCTCGGCATGAACTGCAACACCCCGACAGACATCGTGTTCAGCTTCACGGGGTTTGCCACGCGCTCGCAGGAGCACGCGGACGGCTTCGGCATCGCCTTCTTCGAAGGGCGGGGCGTGCGGCTTTTCGTCGATCACCAAGCGGCGGTGCGTTCCCCGGTGGCCGATCTCGTGCGCCGCTACCCGATCCGCAGCACGAACGTCATCGCCCACATCCGCAAGGCCACGCAAGGCCCCGTCGGGCTCGAGAACTGCCACCCCTTCGTCCGCGAGTTGTGGGGCCGCTACTGGGTCTTCGCTCACAACGGCGACCTCCAAGGCTTCGAGCCCCGGCTTCACGCCGCTTTCCGCCCGGTGGGCGACACCGACAGCGAGCGCGCCTTCTGCTGGCTGATGCAGGAGTTGGCGAAGAACCACGCCCGCGTACCGAGCCCGCAGGAGCTCACCGAAACCTTGCGCGAGCTGGCCGCAGTCCCGGCGCGTCATGGCACCTTCAACTTCATGCTGAGCAACGGCCACGCGCTGTGGGCCCATTGCTCGACGCGCCTGCATTACCTGGTGCGACAGCACCCCTTCAGCACGGCCCGGCTCCAGGACGAGGACATGACGGTGAACTTCGCGGAGGTGACCACCCCGAACGACCGGGTGGCCGTGATCGTCACGGAGCCGCTGACGGCCGACGAACCATGGATCCCCTTCGAACCCGGTCAGCTGCGCGCGTTTCTGGACGGGGCGCCTTTGCCGGTGTGACGCTGGCCGCCGTCCGGCATCCACCGACGACGGCCGGGCAGGTTACGGCTTGAAACACCAAGACCGGGAGGCTCTGCCCGTGGGGGAGAATAATGGGCGAATTTCCCATTTGACGGGCTTCGGAACCCGCACACGAGGTGCTTATGGAGTTCTTCGCGAAGATGACCGCGTGGCTGCGTCCCTGGATGATGGCCACCATGGCGTTCTGGTTGGCCTCCTGTGGAGGAGGTGCCGGCTCCGGCGGCACCGGGATCGTGCGCGTCTCGCTCACCGATGCGCCGAGCTGCTATGAACACGTGTACGTGACGGTGACGCGCGTGAGCATCCACCGCAGTCCGTCGGCCCTGCCGGACGACGGCGGCTGGTCGCACATCGACGTGACGCCCGCGCGTCGGATCGACCTGCTGTCTTTGACGAACGGGGTCCTGGAGGAGTTGGGGCAGACGGCGCTGCCCGCGGGTCGCTACAGCCAGATCCGTCTGATCCTGGCGGCCAACGGTGGCACGGCGCCCTACGCCAACTCCGTGGTCGTGAACGGCGAGGAGCAGGCGCTCCACACCCCGAGCTCTCAGCAAAGCGGCCTCAAGCTCCATGCCCAGTTGGACGTGGCTGCCGGGCAGACGCTGGATGTGGTGCTGGACTTCGACGCCTGCAAGTCGGTGGTGCAGGCGGGCAACTCCGGCAAGTACCTCCTCAAGCCGGTCATCTCGGTCATCCCGCTCGCGGCCGGCACGGCCCAGGCGGTGGCAGGGTACGTCGACGCGAGCGCGGCCGGCACGACCGTGTCGCTGCAGCAGGCCGGCGTGGTGGTGCGCTCGACGCAAGCCGCGGCCGACGGGCGCTTCTTCCTGTCGCCGGTCCCGCAGGGCACCTACACGCTGGTCCTCGCCGGGCCCGGGAAGAAGACCGCGGTGGTCACCGGCGTGCCCGTGGGCAGCGGCGTCACCACGGTCAGCACCCAGGCAGCTCCGATCGCGATGCAGGCGTCCGGCACCGCCGACGTGACCGGCACGATCGTCCAGTCGCCGGCGCCCGCCGGCGGCATCGACGCCACGGTGCGCGCGCTGCAGAACGTCGGCGGCGGGCGTGTCGAGGTGGCCGCGGTCCGCGTCGCAGGGGCCGAGAACGAGCCTTCCAAGGCGTACGCGCTCAATGGCTTGGCGACCGCCGCGCCGCGTGTGGCGACCTACACGGCCGGCGCGGTCACTCCCACGTTCGCCGACGCGCCCGGCGTCGCGGGTCAGTACCGCATCGAGGCGTCGGTGCCCGGCGCGGATCCGAAGACGGCGGACGTCACGCTGCCCCCGAGCGCCACGGAAGACTTCACCTTCTGAACCTGACGAGGCTGGGGCGCCGCGGCACGGGTGCGCGGTGCCGCCCTCGGGTGGCCCCCAAGGGCCGACCGTCGCGCGACGCTGTGGCGAAAAGCCGACGCTGTGTGAATCGACGTTCACGCGCGCCGGCCGCCGCGGCGCGCCGGCCGGTGGCCCCGCCGCCCGTCGCAAGAACGGAGTCCGGGGCAGAAGTTGGATGCCCGCACTGGTGCGGCGCGGCCAATTCCGCACAATGCCGTCATGGACCCGTCGCCGCCGGCGGTGGGAGAGGAGACGACGGCATGGAAATCCAGGTCAACGGGGCGGTTCACCGCCTGCCCGACGAGCAGGTGGACGAGGCGATGCCCCTGCTGTGGGCGCTGCGCGATGTCTTGGGGCTGACGGGCACCAAGTATGGCTGCGGCGTCGCGGCGTGCGGCGCGTGCACGGTGCGCGTGGGCCCTCGTGCGGTGCGGGCCTGCGTCACGCCGCTCGGTCAGGTGCGCGGCCAGCCGATCCAGACGATCGAGGGACTCAAGTCGGACCGCCTGCACGTGCTGCAGGCGGCGTGGACGGAGCACCAGGTGCCCCAGTGCGGCTATTGCCAGTCGGGAATGCTGATGGCCGCCGCCGCCCTGCTGGACGAGCGGCCGGACCCGAGCGATGCCGAGATCGACGAGGCGATCACCAACCTGTGCCGCTGCGGCACGTACCCGCGCGTGCGCGAGGCGATCAAGACGGCGGCCCGCGAGTTGCGCGGCCAGCCGCGGCGCAAGGCGGCGGGGTGGGCATGAAGCGGCGGCATTTCCTCCTCAGCGCCGCAGGGGTGGCCGGCGCGCTGGTGGTGGGCTGGGGGATCCTCCCGCCCCGCAGCCGCCTGGGCGACCGCCACACGCTGCCGGTGCGCGAGGGCGAGGTGGGCCTGAACGGGTGGATCAAGATCCACCCCAACGGCGACGTCGGTCTCGCCATGCATCGCAGCGAGATGGGGCAAGGCGTGCACACGGCGCTGCCGATGCTGGTGGCCGAGGAGCTGGACGTGCCGCTGGCGCGAGTGCGGCTCGAGCAGGCGGGCACCGATGCCATCTACGGCAACGTGGCGGCCTTCCTCGCGATGCTGCCGTTCCACCCTGCCGACGAGGAGCCGGGCAAGGAAGGCGCCACGGTGCTGCTGTCGCACTGGATGGTGACCAAGCTCGCCCGCGAACTGGGCATCAGCATGACCGGCGGCTCGACCTCCGTGAGCGACGCGTGGGAGCCGCTGCGCCTGGCAGCCGCCACGGCCCGCGCCCAGCTGCTGGGGGCGGCGTCGCTCAAGTGGCGGCTGCCGGCGGCCGAGCTGCGTGTGGTGGACGGGGTGATCAGCCATGCGTCGGGGCCGAGCGCTCATTTCGGCGAGCTGGCGCGCGAGGCTGCGGCCCTCTCGGTCTCCGAGGTGCGCGTCAAGCCCCCCCAGACGTGGAAGCTCATCGGCCGCAGTGCACCGCGCACGGACGTGCCGGCCAAGTGCGACGGCACGGCCGTCTTCGGCATGGACGTGCGGCTGCCCGAGATGCGCTACGCCGCCGTGCGCATGTGCCCGATGCTCGGCGGGGGCGTCGCGCGCGCCGACCTCGACGCGGTGTTGCGCATGCCGGGGGTGGAGCGCGTCGTCCGGCTCGGGGCTCTGGCCGGGTCCACGGCCGGGCTCGCGGTGGTGGCGCGCACCACCTGGCATGCGATGCGTGCCGCCCAGGCGATGTCCGTGGAGTGGAGCCCGCCGCCGCACGATCCGCACCGCGGGCTGCTCGACAGCGCCGCGATCGAGCGTGAGCTCGAAGCGATCGCCCGACGCGCGCTCGAGGCTGGCGAAGGGTTCACCTTCCACCGTCGCGGCCAGGCCCGTGACTCCGCGACGGCCGCGAGCCGCTCGCTGGAGCGGACCTACACGGCCCCGTACCTGGCCCACGCGACGATGGAGCCGATGAACTGCACGGCCCGCGTGCGCGATGGCGGCGTCGAATTGTGGGTGCCGACCCAGGTGCCGACGCTGGCGCGAGATGCCGCCGCCCGCATCGCGGGTGTGCCTCGCGAGCGCGTCACCGTGCACGTCACGCTGCTGGGGGGCGGCTTCGGCCGTCGGCTGGAGGTGGACTTCGTCGCCCAGGCCGTGCGCGTGGCGCTCGAGATGGGGGGCCGGCCGGTGCAGCTCGTCTGGCCGCGCGAAGAGGACTTCATGCACGACTTCTACCGCCCGGCGGCCGCGGCCGTGCTGCGCGCCGAGCTCGCAGACGACGGCCTTCCGCTGCGGCTGGAGGCCGTGACGGCGGGCGATGCGATCTCGCCCCGCTGGATGGAGCGCGGTCTGCCGCAGTTCGCCGGCCCGGTGGACGCGCCGGACAAGACCACCAGCGAAGGCCTGTTCGACCACCCGTATGCGATCCCCCACCAGCGCATCGCTCACCGGGCCACCCGCAGCGGGGTGCCGATCGGCTACTGGCGCTCCGTCGGGCACTCGCACAACGCGTTCTTCTGCGAGAGCTTCATCGACGAACTCGCGCACGAGGCGCGCCAGGACCCGGTGGCGTTCCGTCTGGCGCTGCTGGAAGACAAGCCCCGGCACCGCGCGGTGCTCAAACTCGCGGCCGAACGTGCCGGCTGGGGCCGGCCGCTGCCGGCGGGACGGGCGCGGGGCGTGGCCTTGCACGAGAGCTTCGGCTCCATCGTCGCGCAGGTCGTCGAGGTCTCCCGCAGCGAGGGCCGCCCGCGCGTGCATCGCGTGGTGTGCGCGATCGACTGCGGCACGGTGGTCAACCCCAACATCGTGCAGCAGCAGATGGAAGGCGCGATCGTCTTCGGCCTGAGTGCCGCACTGCACGGGCGCATCGACATCGTCGGGGGCGCCGTGCAGCAGCGCAACTTCCCGGATTACCCGCTGCTCAGCCTGGCCGACACGCCGCAGATCGAGACGCACCTCGTGCGCAGCAGCCGGGCCCCCGGAGGCGTCGGCGAACCGGGCACGCCGCCGATTGCGCCCGCAGTGGCCAACGCCTGGTTCGCCCTCACCGGCGAGCGCGTGCGCGGCCTGCCCCTCATCGCCGCCGCGCCTCGCCGGCCGGTGGCCTGAGGAGGCGGGGCGCTCGGCCGCCCGGAGCCGCGCCGACACCCCCGCGGGGGGTGGGGCGCAAGCCCCGGGGGCGAAGATGAAGGCGCGGCGCTCGGCCCGCGGCTCGGCCGCCCGCCCTCGTCAGCGGCGCGCGGCGTTGAGTTCGTCGCGCGTGGCCTGTGCCGCTGCGCGGGCGGCCGCGGCGAAGTCCGCCCCACCGCTCGCGTAGAGCACCGCGCGCGAGGAGTTGACGATCACGAGCCCGCGGGGGGTGCCGTCGGCCTCGGCGCGGTAGCCGGCCCGCACGGTGGCGCGGGCATCCCCGCCTTGCGCCCCTACACCGGGCACCAGCAGCGGCACGGTGGGGGCCAGTTCGCGCACGCGCTCGATCTCCTGCGGGTACGTCGCCCCGACGACGAGCCCCAGCTGCCCGTTGGTGTTCCAGGGGCCCTGGGCCAGCCGGGCCAGATGCTCGTACACGCGCGGCTGCCCGTCCACGTCGGCCAATCGCTGGTTCTGCAAGTCCGAGCCGCCCGGGTTGGAGGTGCGACACAGCAGGAAGGCCCCCTTGTCCGGATAGCGCAGATAGGGCTCGACGGAGTCGAACCCCATGAAGGGCGAGAGCGTGACGGCGTCGGCCTGGTAGCGCACGAAGGCCTCCTTCGCGTACTGCTCGGCCGTGGAGCCGATGTCGCCGCGCTTGGCGTCGAGGATCACCGGCACCCGGGGGGCGACGCGGCGGATGTGGCCGATCAGGCGCTCGAGCTGGGCTTCGGCGCCGTGGGCAGCGAAGTAGGCGATCTGAGGCTTGTAGGCGATCACCAGGTCGCGGGTCGCGTCCACGATCGCGGCGCAGAAGTCGAACAAGCGGGACGCGTCGCCCTGCCAGGCGCCGGGCAGGCGCTCGGGGTCCGGGTCCAGCCCCACGCACAGCAGGGAGTCGTTCAGGCGCTCGGCCTGGCGCAGCATGTCGAGGAAGTGCATCCCGGCATTCTAGGAGCCGCGTCTTCGCCGCAATCGCCGTTGCGACACCCTCCCGGCCGGCACGTTTCCCCGTCGCCTTCGGCACCGCGCAGGCCCGCCCCCTCCCGAGGGCCCAGGAAGGTCGCTCCCGCTCCCAGGCCTTCGAGCGGCAACTTCTATTGCACAAGCCTGTTGCGCGAGCCTGTTGCGCGAGCTTGTTGCGCGAGCTCGTTGCGCGAGCTTGTTGCACGAGCCCGTTGCACGAGCCCGTTGCACGAGCCGGCCCGAGGTCGCCTAGAATCATCCAATGAATATGCCCGCCCGCGCGCCGAGCGCCCGCTCCCTGCAGCGGCGCCCGCGAAGCGGTCTGAGCGGTCTGTCTGCGGAGCCTGCCATGCCCGATGTCCGTTCCGAGCCCCGCCGTTCGCTGGTGGATCTGGCCGTGAGCGCGATGCGCGAGCGACTGGAACGCGGCGAATGGCGCGTGGGCGAACGCATCCCGATCGAGCCCGAGCTGGCAGCCGAGCTCGGCGTGAGCCGCAACACCGTGCGTGAGGCGGTGCGCGTGCTGGCCTTCAGCGGCGTGCTCGAGGTCCGTCAGGGCGACGGCACGTACGTTCGCTCCGCGGTCGATGCGAGCGACGTCGCGCACGGGCTGAGCCGCGCCTCGCTGCGCGAGCATCTCGAGGTGCGCGCGATGCTGGAGGTCGAGGCGGCCCGTCTTGCAGCGCAGCGGCGCACCCCCGAAGACCTCGAGCGCATCCGCGCGGCGCTGTCCTTGCGCGGCGAGCAGCGCAACCGCCGCCGGCGCAGCGTGTTCGTCGAGCACGACCTTGCCTTCCACCGCGCGGTGGTGGAGGCGGCCCACAATCCGGCGCTCGCCAAGCTCTATCACTTCTTCGAACGCGCGGTGCGCGCGACGGTGCAGGCCACGATGGAAGCCAGCGATCTGCCGGAGCCCGACTACGCCTCGCACGTGGAGCTGTGCGAGGCCATCGTCCGGCAGGACCCGGAAGGCGCGGTCGCCGCCACCCGCGCGTTGCTGCAACCCGTGCTCGACGCGCTCGACCCCTTCCAGCACGACGCGCAGCCTGGCCCGTCCGGCTCGCCCTTCCGATGAGCCCGCCCGCCCGGCCGCCCGCGCGGACGGCGTGGCTCGTCGCGGGCCTGGTCGTCGTGGCGCTCAACCTGCGTCCGGCGCTCACGAGCGTCGCCCCGGTGCTCGCGTCCATCCAAGCGAGCCTCGGGCTCACGGCGGCGCATGCGGGGCTGCTGACGACGCTGCCGGTGCTGTGCTTGGGCCTCTTCGCGCCGCTGGCCCCCCGGCTGGCGGCCCGCTTCGACGCCGAGCGTGCGGTCTTCGGCGTGCTGTTCGTGCTGGCGCTGGGCACTGCCGTGCGCGGACAGTTCGGTACCGCTGGCCTCTTCGCCGGCGCCTTGCTGGCCGGGGCGGCCATCGGCGTGATCGGGGTGCTGCTGCCCGGGCTGGTCAAGCGCGAGTTCCCCGAGCGGGCGAGTCTGATGATGGGCCTGTACACGATGGCGCTGTGCCTCGGCGCGGCCGCCGCCGCGGGCCTCACCGTCCCGCTGCGCGACGCGTTCGGCGATTGGCGCCCGGCACTCGCCGCGTGGGGCGGATTCGCGCTCATCGCGGCTCTCGTCTGGTGGCCGCAGTTGCGCGGGCACACCCGGATCGCGCCTGCGCCCGGCACGCCGGTGCGCCTCATGCGCAGCCCGCTCGCCTGGGCGGTCACGCTCTACATGGGCTTGCAGTCGTCGCTCGCCTACATCGTCTTCGGCTGGCTCCCACCCATCCTGGTGGATCGCGGGCTCACCGCGCTGGCCGCCGGCGGCTTGATGTCGCTGTCGGTCCTGGTGCAGCTCGTCACCGCCTTCACGGGCCCGATGCTCGCCACCCGGCTCGGGCGCGACCAGCGGCCCACGCTCTGGCTGATGCTGACGCTCGCCCTGATCGGCCTGCTCGGTTGCCTCTATGCGCCCCTGGGCAGCGTCTGGCTCTGGGTGATCCTGCTCGGGCTGGGCCAGGGGGGGCAGTTCAGCGTGGCGATGCTGCTGATCGTGCTGCGCTCGGGCGACGCGCTCACCGCCGCCCGCTTGTCGGGCATGTCCCAGGGCGTGGGCTACACGCTCGCGGCGCTGGGCCCGCTCGCGGTGGGCCTGCTCCACGACTGGAGCGGCACCTGGCACGGAGTGGGTGCCTTGTTCGCCCTCGTCACCGCGGCGGCCGCGGCGGCGGGCTCGGTGGCCGGGCAGCGCCGGGTGATCACGTAGGAGGCCTCGCTCGCGGCCCACCCCGGCCCCGCCGACCGCAGCGGGAACGGCCGCTGCCCGGGGGCCGCCTCGCGTCGCTCAGATGCGCCGCGCCAGCTTGGCGGCCAAGCCGGTGTAGGTGGCCGGCGTCAGTGCGAGCAGACGCGCCTTCTCGGCCTCGGGCAATTCCAGCGTCTGGATGAACTGCTGGATCGCCTCGCGGTCGATCGCCTTGCCGCGTGTCAGCTCCTTGAGCCGCTCGTAGGGGTTGGGCAGGCCGTGGCGGCGCATCACCGTCTGGATCGGCTCGGCCAGCACCTCCCAGGCGGCCTCGAGGTCGGCCTCCAGGGCCGGCGGGTTCACCTCCAGCTTGTCCAGCCCGCGCAGCAGCGAGTCGTAGCCCAGCACGGCATAGCCGAGCGCCACGCCCATGTTGCGCAGCACCGTGGAGTCCGTCAGATCGCGCTGCCAACGGCTGATCGGCAGCTTCTGGGCGAGGTGGGTCAGCACGGCGTTCGCCAGCCCGAAATTGCCCTCGGCATTCTCGAAGTCGATCGGGTTGACCTTGTGCGGCATCGTCGACGAGCCGATTTCCCCGGCCTTGGTGCGCTGCTTGAAGTAGCCCAGGCTGATGTAGCCCCAGACATCGCGCGACCAGTCGATGAGGATGGTGTTCGCGCGCGTGACCGCATCGAACAGCTCGGCCATGTAGTCGTGCGGCTCGATCTGGATCGTGTAGGGGTTGAAGGTGAGGCCCAGCGCCTCTTCCACCACGCGGCGGCTGAACGCCTCCCAGTCGTGCTGAGGGTAGGCGGCGAGATGCGCGTTGTAGTTGCCCACGGCGCCGTTCATCTTGGCCAGCAGCGGGACTTGGGCGATGCGCTCGCGCGCGGTGCGCAGCCGGGCCACGACGTTGGCGATCTCCTTGCCGACGGTGGTGGGGCTGGCCGTCTGGCCGTGGGTGCGGCTCAGCATCGGTTGGTCCGCCAGTCGGTGCGCCATCTCGGTCAGCTTGGCGACGATGCGGTCGAGGGCGGGCAGCAGCACTTCCTGCCGCGCGGTCTTGAGCATCAAGGCATGCGAGGTGTTGTTGATGTCCTCGCTGGTGCAGGCGAAGTGGACGAACTCACCCGCCGCCTGCAGCTCCGCGTCGCCCGCAAAGCGCGACTTGAGCCAGTACTCGACCGCCTTGACGTCGTGGTTGGTGGTCTTCTCGATGTCCTTGATGGCCTGGGCGTCGGCGGGCGAGAAGGCCTCCACCAGCCCCCGCAGCCGGGAGCGCGCGCCCTCGCTCAAGGGCGCAAACTCGGCGAAGCCCGCGTCCGACAGCGCGATGAACCATTCCACTTCGACTTGCACGCGACGATGCATCAGGCCGTACTCGCTGAGCAGCGGCCGCAGCGCGGCGAGCTTGGAGGCATAGCGGCCGTCGAGCGGCGACAGGGCGGAGAGCGCGGACAGTTCCATGGCAGTGCGGCCGCAGGGGCCGAGAAGGAGGTGGGCGGGGAAACCCCGAATTTTAGGTGCCCCGGCAAGGGTGGGTGTGCCGGCGCCGGCTGCGGCGACGGCCTAGAATCGCACGCAGACATCCCCATTCCACCCATGAAACTCATCGGATCGCTCACGAGCCCTTACGTGCGCAAGGTGCGCATCGTGATGGCCGAGAAGAAGCTGGACTACAAGCTCGAACTCGAGGACGTCTGGGCGCCTGGCAGCGCGATCACCCAGGCCAATCCGCTCGGCAAGGTCCCCTGCCTCGTGATGGAAGGCGGCGAGGCGGTGTTCGATTCGCGCGTCATCGTCGAATACGTCGACACCCTCTCGCCGGTGGGCAAGCTCATCCCCCCCTCGGGCCGCGAGCGGGTCGAGGTGCGCACCTGGGAGGCGCTGGCCGACGGCCTGCTCGACGCCGCGATCCTCGCGCGGCTGGAGCAGACCTGGGCCGGGCGCACCGAGCAGCAACGCAGCGCCGCCTGGATCGACCGCCAGATGCACAAGGTGTATGCCGCGGTGAAGGCGATGAGCCAGGGGCTGGGCGACCGCGCGTGGTGCGCGGGCAACCACTTCACGCTCGCCGACATCGCGGTCGGCTGCGCGCTCGGCTACCTCGACTTCCGCTTCTCGCACATCGATTGGCGGGGCGACTACCCCAACCTCGGCAAGCTCTACGACAAGCTTTCGCAACGGCAAAGCTTCATCGACACCGCCCCGCCGGCAGCGTGAGCCGCACGACCCAGCCCTCCGGGTGGGGTCCGATCTCGATGTGTGCGCCGATCGCCTCGGCGCGGTGGCGCATGTTCGCCAGCCCGCGCTTGCCGCCCGGCAGGGGCGCGGTGCGCGGACGCTCGGCGGCGCGCTGGACCAGCCCGTTGTCGAGTACGGTCAGTTCGAGCCCGTGCTCGCGGCGCGCCAGCTCCAGCCAGACCACGCTCGCTTGCGCGTGCTTGATGACGTTGGTCAGCGCTTCGCGCATGATGCGCAGCACCTGCTGGGTGTCCGTGGGCGGCAGCATCGCGTCGGCTGCGTCGTCGCGCAGGTTCCACACCAGCCGGATGCCGGCCGC
Organism: Schlegelella aquatica; assembly: GCF_026013905.1. Classification (NCBI taxonomy): domain Bacteria; kingdom Pseudomonadati; phylum Pseudomonadota; class Betaproteobacteria; order Burkholderiales; family Sphaerotilaceae; genus Caldimonas; species Caldimonas aquatica. Next base: position 203,641 of record NZ_CP110257.1, on the reverse strand, counting down.
ACGCAAGGACGGCTCCACCCTGAAGCGCAGCTCGGCCAGTGCTTCACTCAGGCACCGCGGCTCGGTGTCCATCGAGTCGAGCGACAGCCGCAACTCCACCAGGCAATCGTCCAGCGCCTGCCGCAACTCGCCCACCAGGGCCCGGGCCGGGGCCTCGTGCTGCTGTAGCTGCCGGGCCAGTGCGATCGCGCCGACGAGGCGCCCTCCGAGGCCGTCGTGCATCTCGCGCAGGATGCGGTCGCGCTCGGCGGTGGCCGCCTGACGGCGCTCGATCGCGCGCTGCGCCTCGAAGGCTTGCTCGAGCTCGCGCTGCTTGGCCTCCACCGCCTCGCGGAGGTGCCGGTTCGCATCGCGCAGCTCGCGCAAGGTGCGGCCGTAATCCTCGACCAGGCGCCATGCCATCACCACCATCAGCACGACGATCACGTAGCGGGCCCAGGTGTAGGCGCCGTAGTCGTGCATCAGCCGCAACACGATCCAGTCGCGCGCGCCCACCGCGGCACACAGCCCCACGCTCGCGGCCAGCAGCGCGGCGCCTCGGTCGCGCTGGCGCCACGCGATGGAAGCGAGGAACAGCGTCATCCCCACGGCGACGGCGAGCGTGAGCCCCAGGCTCACGGTGCGCATCACCGGCACGTTGAACGCGGCGTGGGTGAGCGACAGCGCAAGCGACACCCAGACATAGCCCGCGAAGAACCGCCGCGCGCCGGAGGTGGCCCGGCGGGCCATCTCGAGCAGGAACAGACCGATGGCGGCGATGAACAGGCTGTACGAGAACTCGAACGCCCACTGCAGCAGCCACGCCCACCACCGGCCGTCGTTGACCTGCAGCGCGCCGGCCCGCCAGGCCCAGATCAGGTTCGCCAGCCCGAACCAGCCGTACACCGACTGCCGGGTGCGCCAGGCCACCAGCAGTCCCAGCACGCCCATCGTCGCGCTGGCCGCCGCGATCATCCACGCTCCGCGCACCTGCACGTCGTGCGCGCGCCGGTACATCGGCTCCAGCGCGTCGGCGTCGCCCACCCACACGCTCGACAAGCCCGCCTCGCGGCGCGGCTCGCCGGTCACCTCGATGACGAGCTCGTTGCCCGCAGGCCGCAGCAGCGACGGCGGCAGCGCGACGTACACCGGCTCCTGGTTGTAGTTGGGCAGCGGATGCTGCTCGCGGCCCACCTCGCGCACGAGGTGGCCGTTCAGGTGCACGCGAAAGACGTTGCCCACCCGGCGCAGGAACACCGCAGGGCGCGCGGTGGCGGCCACCGCATCCGGCACCTGCAGGCGGTAGCTCGCCGAGCCGGCGCGCGAGGGCGCCGTGTGCTCCCACGGATCGGGCAGCGACACCCGGGCTTCCGGCGCGTCGGGCCGTGCGGCCTCGCGCAGCCAGGCCTCGCGCAACTCGATCGACAGTGCGTGGGCAGGAGCAACCCCCAGGCACGCCGCCGCCCAGGCGAGAAGGAGAAGCCGGCGCAGCCAGCGCTGCAGCCACGAGGCGGGGGCGGCGGTGCGGTGGCCGGCCGCGATCACGACACCGACCCGGCCAGGACCTCGGTGCGCGCCGGTTGCAGCTTGCCGTACACGGCGCGCACGTGGGTGGCCACGGTGTGCGCCGTCATCATCAGGCGCTCGCCGACCTCCTCGGTCACATAGCCCTGGGCGACGAGGCGCAGCACCGCCTGCTCGGCGGGCGACAGGCGCGCTCCACCGGCAGCGGCATGAGCAGGAGCCGCCCCGAGCCGCCGCAGCACCTGGCGCGCGATGCCCGGCGAGATCGGGGACTCGCCCCGGGCGGCCCCGCGCACGGCGTCCAGCAGCTCCGGGTCGCTGCAGCCCTTCAGGAAATAGCCATCCGCACCGCTCTCGATGGCCTCCAGCACCCGCACCTCGTCGCCGAAGACCGAGAACACGAGGATGTTCGGCCGCCATGCGACGTCGGTGCAGCCGAATTCGCGGATGAGGTCGATGGCATCGCCGTCGGGCAGCCCGAGGTCGGTGAGCAGCACGTCCGGTCGGAACAGGGGGAGCTCGTCGCGGGCCTGGGACAGCCGGGCCGCATGCCCGACACACCGCACGTCGCTGGCTCGTTGGAAGGCGCCCAGCACGTGGCGGGCGAGAAGCGGATCGTCTTCGACGAGGTATACGGTCAGCACGACAGACTGCAAGTGTCAGGAAGCCCGGCCGCCGGGGGCCAAACCGTGGCCGATCTTCCCACGACTGGCCTGCTGCGACAATGGGCGCTGCTCTCGATGGACATGCGATGAAGCCTTCGTTTACCCCTCTTGACGACGCCGACCTGGACCGGCTCGACGCCTTGCTCGCCGATTGTGCCGAGCGCAGCGAAGCCGTCCCTGACCTGGAACAGCTCGACGGTGTGCTGGCCGCCCTGGCCTGCGGGCCGTGCCCGTCGGCCTGGCGCGAGCTGATGCCCCGCGTGCTGGGAGACACCCCGCCGTTCGCCGACGCGGCGCAGGCCGAGGAGGCCTGGGGCCTGATCGAGCGCCGGTTCGAGCAGGTGCGTCGCGCGATCGAGGCGCCGGTACAACGCCTGGACGACGAGCGCGCGCTCGGGCCGCTCCTGACCGACTGGCCCTCGGTGCTGGCGGAGCTCACCGACGAGGAGCGCCGCCAGTTCGGCGAGGTGCCGGCCTTCGGCGCGCTGTGGGCGAGCGGCTTTCTGCAGGCGGTCGACGCGCTGGAAGACGACTGGCTGTTGCCCGCCGACGACGAGGGCAACGAATTCGTGGACGGCTGCCTGCAGACCTTCGAGGCGCTGGCCGCCGATGATGCCGAGCTGCCGCCCGAGGTGCGCGAGATGAGCCGCGACGAGCGGCTGGCCGATGCGCTGTGGGCCGTGTACGACCTGCGCGACTTCTGGCGCCAGCGTGCGGCGAGCCAGCCGGTCCAGCCGGTGCGCAAGGCCGCCACGCCCGGGCGCAACGACCCGTGCCCTTGCGGCAGCGGGCGCAAGTACAAGAAGTGCCACGGGGCGTCGCAGGGCTAGAAGCGGCGGCCCGCACGCGAGCCGGCCCGATCGACCTGTCGGTGGGCCGGCCTCGGGCCCACCGGTGGGCCCGAGGCCGGGATCGGGCGGCCCCGCTATACTGCCGCCCAGCGCCGATTTGTCCGGCTTGCGGGCGCTTAACAAGTTCAGCTAAAGAGGGCGTGTGCAAACCCGGCCCCTTTCGTTGGCGAGCCGGGTTTTTTGTCGCGCACATGGCCTCGCTCGGACACGTCACTCCCCAATCGATGCACTTCGCCGAGCCGCTGCGGTTGCGCAGCGGCGCGCAGTTGGCCGACTACACCCTGGTGTACGAGACCTACGGCACCCTCAACGCGGACAAGAGCAACGCGGTGCTCGTCTGCCACGCGCTCAACGCCTCGCACCACGTGGCGGGCACCTACGAAGGCGTCCCGAAGAGCGAGGGCTGGTGGGACAACCTGGTGGGCCCCGGCAAGCCGCTGGACACCGACCGCTTCTTCGTCATCGGCATCAACAACCCGGGCTCATGCTTCGGCTCGACCGGCCCGATGCACGCCAACCCGGCCACCGGCAAGCCCTACGGCGCGGATTTCCCCGTCGTCACGGTGGAGGACTGGGTGCAGGCCCAGGCGCTGCTGCTCGATCGCCTGGGCATCCGCACGCTGGCCGCGGTGATGGGCGGCAGTCTCGGCGGCATGCAGGCCTTGAGCTGGTCGCTGCAGTTTCCCGAGCGGGTGCGCCATTGCATCGCCATCGCCACCGCGCCCAACCTCTCGGCGCAGAACATCGCGTTCAACGAGGTGGCCCGCCGGGCGATCGTGACCGACCCGGACTTCCACGGTGGCCACTACTACGAGCACGGTGTGGTGCCCAAGCGCGGGCTGCGCGTGGCACGCATGATCGGCCACATCACCTACTTGTCCGACGATGCGATGGCCGAGAAGTTCGGGCGCAGCCTGCGCGCCGCCGAGCTGGCCTACAGCACGCAAGAGATCGAGTTCCAGATCGAGAGCTACCTGCGCTACCAGGGCGACAAGTTCAGCGAGTACTTCGACGCCAACACCTACCTGCTGATCACGCGCGCGCTCGACTACTTCGATCCGGCCCGCGACCACGGCGGCGATCTGAGCCGCGCGATGGCGCGCGCGCGGGCGAAGTTTCTGGTGGTGAGCTTCACCACCGACTGGCGCTTCTCGCCCGCACGCTCGCGCGAGATCGTCAAGGCGCTGCTCGACAACCGCCGCGACGTGAGTTACGCCGAGATCGACGCGCCCCACGGGCACGACGCCTTCCTGCTGGAGGACGCGCGCTACCACGCGGTGGTGCGGGCGTACTACGAGCGCATCGCACGCGAGATCGAGGAAGGGCGCGACGATGAGTGAGCGCAAGGACATGGAACTGATCGCCGAGCTCGTCCCGGCCGGCTCGCGCGTGCTGGACCTGGGCTGCGGCCGCGGCGAACTGCTCGCCTACCTGCGCGACCGCAAGGGGTGCACCGGCTACGGCATCGAGATCTCCGACGCGAACCTGCTCGCCTGCGTCGAGCGCGGCGTCAACGTCATCCAGCTCAACCTCGAGGAAGGACTCTCGATCTTCGAGGACCAGAGCTTCGACGTCGTGCTGCAGCTCGACACGCTCCAGCACATCCGCAACACCGAGGCGATGCTGCGCGAGACGGCCCGCGTGGGGCGCATCGGCATCGTGAGCTTCCCGAACTTCGCGCACTGGCCCAACCGCTTCCGCGTGGCCTCGGGCCGGATGCCGGTCACGCGGGCACTGCCCTACGAGTGGTACGACACGCCCAACATCCGCGTGGGCACCTATGCCGACTTCGAGGTGCTGGCGCGCAAGAACGGCTTGCAGGTGCTCGATGCCTTCGGCATCCAACGTGGCCGCGTGGTGCGCTTCCGTCCGAACCTGCTGGCCAGCGTGGCCGTCTTCAAGTTCACGCGCGGCTGAGTCGGGCACCCAGGCCCGGCCGACTGGGGGAAAGGCACCGCCCGGCGGCGGTACTTTTTTCCACGTGTGCTGCAAAGCGTTCCTTCGGCGACGCTTTGCAACGTGGCCCCTGTCATTTAAAAAGACGCCCCGGACCCGGTCATGCCCAAGCTAGGTGAGGGAGGGTCGGAGAGGGAGAGAGCGTGCCGGTGGTGTGTCCGGGGCGTCGTAAACCTGTCCTGCCGGCTTGATGCAATCGGTGTGCCACCCTCGGTGGAGGTGGGCGGCGGCCGGCCTTGTGCTTACACTGACCCCATGAACGCGCGAGAGTTCCCCGAATTCCGGGCCGCGGACGGCACGCGTCTGCACGCACGGGTGTGGTCGCCGTCGGTGCGGCCACGAGCCACGGTGTTGATCGTCCACGGGCTCGGCGAGCACGTGGGGCGCTACGAGCATGTGGCCCGTTGGCTCACCGAGCGCGGGTACGCCGTGGTGGGCTACGACCATCGCGGGCACGGGGCTTCGGAAGGGGCGAGGGGCGGTTTGCAGCGGCCGCTCGATCTGGTCGCCGACCTGGCCTCGGTCGTCGACGCGGTGCGCGCGCGCGGCGCGGCTCCGCTGGCTCTGCTGGGCCACAGCATGGGCGGGCTCGTCGCGGCGCGCTTCGTCGCCGACGCGGTGCGGCCGGTGGAGGCCCTCGTGCTGTCCTCGCCCGCGCTGGATCCGGGCCTGTCGGCCTTCAACCGAGCGCTGCTGGCCGTCTCGCACGCGCTCGCGCCCGGGGTCGCCGTGCCCAACGGGCTCGACGTGAACGGCATCAGCCGCGACCCGGCGGTCGTCGAGGCCTACCGCAGTGACCCGCTGGTGCACGACCGCGTCACCCCCCGGCTGGTGCGGTTCATCGTGGACGCCGGCCGCTTCGTGCTCGAACGCGCCAGCGGCTGGACCGTGCCGACGCTGCTGATGTGGGCCGGCCAGGACCGCCTCGTCGCCCCCGCCGGCAGCGCCCGGTTCGCACGAGCCGCGCCGGCGCACGCCGTGCACGCGCATTGCTTCGAGCACATGTACCACGAGATCCTCAACGAGCCGGACCGAGAGCAGGTCTTCCGCGTGCTGGAGCCCTGGTTGTCCGCCCGTTTTCCCGCCGCCTGAGCCCCCGCGCCGTCAGCGCCTGCTCCCCGCCTCGCCGCATCATGAACGCTCCCGAACGACTGCCCCTGCCCGAACCGGGCGCCTTGCAAGACCGCATCGACGAGGTCTGGGACCGCGAGATCATCCCGGCCCTGCAGGACTACATCCGCGTGCCGGCGAAGTCGCCGGGCTTCGACAGCCGCTGGGCAGAGCACGGTCACCTGGAGGCCGTGGTGCGCCAGGCGGCCCAGTGGGTCGAGAGCCAGCAAGTGGAGGGCTTGCAGCTCGAGATCGTGCGGCTCACCGATGCGCAGGGACGCCCGCGCACGCCGCTGCTGTGGTTCGAGGTGCCGGCCACCCGTGCCGGCAGCACCGAGACGGTCGTCATGTACGGGCACCTGGACAAGCAGCCGGAGTTCAACGGCTGGCGCAGCGACCTGGGACCTTGGACGCCCAAGCTCGAGGACGGCCGCCTCTACGGGCGCGGCGGGGCCGACGACGGCTATGCCGTCTATGCGTCCATCACCGCGCTCAAGAGCCTGCAGCGCGCCGGCGTGTCGCACCCGCGCGTGGTGGGCCTCATCGAAACCTGCGAGGAAAGTGGCTCCTACGACCTGCCCCACTACCTGGAGGCGCTGCGCCCGCGCCTGGGCGACGTGGGCCTCGTGGTGTGCCTCGACTCCGGCGCGGGCAACTACGACCAGCTGTGGCTGACGACCTCGTTGCGCGGTCTGGCCGTCGGCACGCTCAAGGTCGAGGTGCTGACCGAGGGCGTGCACTCGGGCGACGCGAGCGGCCTCGTGCCTTCGAGCTTCCGCATCCTGCGGCAGCTGCTCGATCGCCTGGAGGACGCGCGCAACGGCCACCTGCTGCCGGCCGGCTTCCACTGCGAGATCCCGGCCGATCGCATCGAGCAGGCGCGCGAGGCGGCGCGCATCCTCGGCGACGAGGTCTGGAAGCGATACCCCTGGGCGTGCGGTGCCGAGGGCGGCTTCACCTTGCCGACGACGACCGATCCGACCGAAGCGCTGCTGCGCCGCACCTGGCGGCCGGCGCTGTCCATCACCGGGGCCGACGGCTTCCCGGCGCTGGAGAACGCGGGCAACGTGCTGCGGCCTTACACGGCGTTCAAGCTCTCGCTGCGTCTGCCCCCGCTGGTCGACGGCGTGCAGGCCATGCACGAGCTCAAGCGGCTGCTGGAGGTCGACCCGCCCTACCGGGCGCGCGTGACCTTCGAGCCCGACCATGCCGCCACCGGCTGGAACGCGCCCGCACTGGCGTCCTGGCTGCACCAGGCGCTCGACCAGGCCTCGCGCACCTTCTACGGCGCACCGGTGGGCTTCATCGGGCAGGGCGGCACGATCCCCCTCATGAACATGCTGCAGGCGGGCTTTCCTCGCGCGCAGATGATGGTGTGCGGCGTGCTCGGCCCCAAGAGCAATGCCCACGGGCCCAACGAGTTCCTGCACGTGCCCTACGGCAAGAAGCTCACGGCGTCGGTGGCGGCCGTGCTCGCGGCGATGCCGAGCTAGTCTTCGCGCGGCCCTTCGGGCTCCCGGCGTGCGGGCACGCGCACTGCTGGAACGGGGCAGGCGGCCCCGGGATTCGACTCCGGCGGCGGCCATCGCACGAGGAGCTGCCATGGACAAGACGCGCCCACCGGAGAGCTTCGGGGCGTTCAAGCCCGTCAACCACGTGGTGATCGCCTTTCCCTCCGAGGAGGCGCTGGAAGCTGCGTTGCAGGACTTGCGCCGCGAGGGCGTGGAGGCCGAGCAGGTCGCGCGCTACCGGCCCGAGGAGATGATGGCCCAGGCCGACCGCGAGCTGCACGAGGCGAGCCCGGTGGCGGCGGTGGGCCAGGAGCTGAACCTGGTGCGAGCGCACCGGGAGCTGGCGCAGGCGGGGCATCACTTCCTCGTGGTGCCCGCCAAGGGGAGCGAGGACGCCGGGCGCGTCGCCCGCATCGCGCGGGAGCACGGTGCCACCCGCGCGCAGCGGTATGGCCGCATGATCATCGAGGAGTTGATCGAGGTCGGCGAGGGGCTGCCCCAGGTGGCGGAGTCGCCCGCACGAGGCCTCGACGCCCAGACACGCAGCGGCGAGGAGCGCACGCCCTCACCGTCCTCGGTGCCCCGGCGTTGAGCGGGGGGCGGTCTCGAGCGTAGGGCCGGCGCCCCCCCCCCGGGCGTCAGCTCGATTGCAGCATCAGCCAGGCCAGGGCCGCCAGCGGCGCCGTGTCGGCGCGCAAGGTCCGCGCGCCCAGGCTCACCGGCGTCCAACCGCGCGCGAGCGCCAGCGCCTCTTCCGCGGGGGTGAGTCCGCCTTCCGGGCCGCTCAGGAGCACGACCGGCTCGGCGCCCGTGAGACCGAGCGCCGGCAACGTCCGTGCGCCGGGAGCCAGGCTCAGAAGAAGCCGGGCCGTCGGTGCGTCGTCGGCAGGCAAGGGCCCAGACAGCCATTCCCGCAGTTCGCGCACGGGCGCCACCACGGGCACGCGCGTGCGGCCGCATTGTTCGGCCGCCGCCGTCGCCACGCCCTGCCAATGCCCCACCTTGCGCTCGGCGCGCTCCGCGCTGAGTCGCAGGACGGAGCGCTCGCACACGAGCGGCTGGAGGGCGTGCACCCCGAGTTCGGTGGCCTTCTCGACCACGGTGTCCATCCGGTCGTTGGCGGGCATGCCCAGGGCCAGCAGGACCGGGCGGGCCGCTTCGCGGTCCACCGCATGGAAAGCGCTCACCTCGACGTCCACCGCCTGCCGACCCATCCTCACGATGCGTGCCGCCCACTCGCCGCCTTCGCCGTTGAACAGACGCACGTCGTCGCCCGGCTGCAGGCGCAGGACCTGCGCATGCCGGCTCGGGCCGGGGGGCAGGGTGAAGACGAGGCCGGCAGCCAGCGCGGCCGGGACGTGGAGGCGCACGGAGGTCTTGGAGGACATGAGGCCGAGAGTGTGCCAAACCGAGCGGCTCTCGGCGGCGCCCCAGGCGGCTTCGCACCACCGCACAGCCCGGCGCCCCGCCCCTGGAGGGGGGCGGGGCACCGGGACGGGTCACCAGAGTACGGCCCTCAGCCAAGCCGATGGCCGGCTCGACCGGGCATCAGCAGCCCATGCGGTCGGATCTGCTCAGGCCTGCGCCCTCGGCCACCTCGCGGCGGACGTCCTCGCGGCTGCGGGCCATGGCCACTGCGGGAGGCGGCTTCGTGACGACGGTCGCCTCACCGGACAGTGCCGGGATGGTTTCTCCCCGCGCGCGAGCCTGTGCGATCTCGGTGCGCAGTTCCGCGCGCACTTCGGCGCGCGTCTTGTCGGACGGGGTGGCACGCCCGAAGTTCCGGTCGACGCAGGTGGCCTCCTGGGCAGAGGCGCCGGCGGCGGCCAGCAGAACGGCGAGGGCCACGAACGCTTTCTTGGCAGACATGATCAACTCTCCATGCGGTGAGGGACGAAGCGCGGCACAAGGCGGCGCGTCGCCGTCATGTCCCGCTCGGTGAGTCGCAAGCGCGGTCGTTTGTGCCCATCGTTCGTGAACTGTAGGGAGTCACCCTGCCCTTAAAAACCGGTTAGTGACCTCCCTTCAGTCAGTGAACCCTCACCCCGCGAACGCCCCGGGGCCGCGAATAATTGCGACTTCCGCAACGAGCCGAAAGAATCGGGATGGACCGTTTGCATTCCATGCGTGTCTTCGCCAAGGTGATCGATGAAGGCAGCTTTGCCGGCGCGGCCCGCGCCCTGGACCTGTCGCCGGCGGTCGTGACCCGGCTGGTGGCCGACCTGGAGGCGCACCTGGGCGCCCGGCTGATCCACCGGACGACGCGGCGCCTCGCCCTCACCGACGTCGGCGAGACCTACCTGGAGCGGGTGCGGCAGATCCTGGCCGAGGTGGAGGAGGCCGAGGCGCTGGCCAGCTCGCTCGTGGCCGAGCCCAAGGGGCACCTGCGGATCCTGGTGCCGGCATCGTTCGCGGTGCATCAACTGGCCAAGCACCTGCCGACCTTCCGCGCCCAGTACCCCAAGGTCACCGTCGATCTCACGGCGGCCGGGCCGCTCGAAAGCGCCGACGAGGGCTACGACATCACCATCCTCATCGTCGGGCCGCGGCCGCTCGACGGCGACTTCGTCGCCCGCCGGCTGGCGACGACCGATGTGGTGGCCTGCGCCGCTCCGAGCTACCTGGATCGCCACGGCCGCCCCGCCCGCCCCGAGGAGCTGGTGCACCACGAGTGCCTGGTGCCCAACCTGCCGAGCGCGCCGAGGGTGTGGCGGTTCGAGCAGTGCCCGGGGCGGGCGCGCTCGCCGCAGGCGGTCGAGATCGAGCCGCGCGCGGCGCTGACGACCTCGCACGTGGACACGCTCTATGCCGCGGCCCTCGCCGGCCTGGGCGTCGTGGGCCTGCCGTCCTTCATCGTCGAGGACGCGCTGCTGGAACATGCGCTCGAACGCATCCTGCCCGAGTGGCGCATCATGACGCTGACCATCTACGCGGCGATGCCCAGCCGCAAGTACGTGCCGGCGCGCACGCGCGCATTCATGGACTTCCTCATCGCCACCTTCGCCGCGGAGGACCGCGACCCCTGGCTGGCGGCGGCCGGCTGCGAAACGCGCGCGGTGCCCTCTGAAGCGGCCCGCTCCGAGGCGGCCGGCAGCGGGCCCGCCGCGCTGGCTTTGAAAGAGCCAGGGACGTAGAGAGCAGGCCGCGGCAGGGGGCCGCCGTGGCCCCGACGGCTCAGAAGGTGTAGCCGTACTGCCGTTCGGTGCCTTCCACCCGTTCCAGCAGGCGCGCGAGCGGGGCGAAGGCGTTGTAGCGCATCGCCACGCGATGGGCGTAGCGCCACACCAGCGGCAGGTCCTTGAGGTAGCCGTCCTTGCCGTCGCGGTGGTACAGGCGGCAGAAGATGCCCAGCACCTTGAGGTGCCGCTGCAGCCCCATCCATTCGAAGTCGCGCCAGAACTCGCCGAAATCGGTGGCCACCGGCACGCCCGCCTTGCGGGCCTTTTCCCAGTAGCGCACCGCCCAGTCGATCTGCTGCTCCTCGTCCCATTCGATGTAGGCGTCGCGCAGGAGCGAGACGAGGTCGTAGGTCACCGGGCCCCACACCGCGTCCTGGAAGTCCAGGATGCCCGGGTTGCCGGGGGCCTCGCACACCATCAGGTTGCGGCAGTGGTAGTCGCGGTGCACCAGCACCTGGGGCTGCGCGAGGTTGTTGGACAGCAGCAGCTCGAAGATGCGGTCCAGCTGCGCCCGCTCGGTGTCGCTGAGCGCAAGGCCATGGTGCCGCGCGATGTACCACTCGGGAAAGAGCTGCAACTCGCGGGTGAGCAGCTCGCGGTCGTAGGGGGGCACCTGGTCGCGCGCCGCGATGCCTTGCAGGCGCACCAGTGCATCGGTCGCATCGGCGTACAGCCGCGGCGCGGTGTCGGCATCGAGCGCGCGGAGGTAGGTCGTCGAGCCCAGGTCGCTGAGCAGCATGAAGCCCTCGGCCTCGTTCCAGGCCAGCACCTGGGGGGCGTTCAGCCCGGCGCCGCGCAACAGCGCCGCCACGCGCACGAAAGGCCGGCAGTCCTCGTGCGCCGGGGGCGCGTCCATCACGATGCGCGAGCCGGCGTCGCCGTCGATGCGCAGGTAGCGCCGGAAGCTCGCGTCGGCGCTGGCGGGCCGCAGCGTGGCCAGAGCCAGCCCCTCGCCGGCCAGGCTCGTGATCCATCGTTCGAACGCCTGCCGGCGTGCGTCGTCGGTCCAGGCGACAGCTGAGGTCGACATCGTCGGGGGTGCTCCAGGGGTGATGCGGCGGCGGTGCCTCCGCCTGCCGCGGGCGGCCCGCGGGGCGCTGCAAGATGCAACGGGCGCTGGCGGGGCTCGTGGAATAATCGATTCTACCGAGGGGCCTTCGGGCCCTTTCTTCCGGCGGCTCGCCGCACTGCGCGTCGACCGCGCCCCCCTTCCTGCCCTCGTCGTCGTTCACGGTTCCGTCTTGCTGCGCCTGTCGTCCGTTCCGTTCGAGCCGAATCCTGGGGTCCGCGCCCTCGCGCGCCGGGTGCCACCGTTCCGAACGGGCCGGGGCGCGCTTCGGGCCTGGGCGCTGAGACCGCTCGCATGGGCGGCCGCCTGGTGCACGGCCGCTGCCTGGGCGCAGGCGCCCACCGACGCCGCCGACGAGGATCGCCTGCCGGTGACGATCGAGGCGCGTGAACTGCGGGGGCGCCCGGACCTCGAGACCATCGCCGAGGGCGACGTGGACCTGCGCCGAGGGCCGACCACGCTGCGGGCGGACCGGGTGGAGTACGACCACGTCCAGGGCATCGCCCGGGCGCGGGGGCACGTGCGCGTCACGCGCGACGGCAACGTCTTCACCGGACCCGAGCTGCAGTTGCAGGTGGAGCGATACGAAGGCTTCTTCCTCGAGCCCACCTACTTCTTTTCGGCCACACAGGCGGGCGGTCGGGCCGAGCGCATCGACTTCCTCGGCCGCGACCGCCTGGCTGCCACGCAGGCCACCTACTCGAGCTGCACCCCCGACGACGAAGGCGAGTACGCCTGGCTGCTGCGGGCCAGCCGCGTCAAGCTCGACTTCGAACGCAACGAGGGCGTGGCCGAAGGCGCGGTGCTCACCTTCTACGGAGTGCCCCTGCTGGCCGCGCCGGCGTTGAGCTTCCCGCTCACGGAAGAGCGCAAGTCCGGCTGGCTGCCGCCCAACCTGCACCTGGACAGCAAGAGCGGCCTCGAGGTCGGCGTGCCCTACTACTGGAACATCGCCCCCCAGCGCGACATGACGCTGACCCCCACGGTCATCACCAAGCGGGGCGTCGCGCTGGGCACCGAGTTCCGTTACCTGCACCCTCGGTTCCGCGGCGAGATCTACACCCACGTGCTGCCCGGCGACCGCATCGCCGGCCGCGATCGGGGCTTGCTGCACTTCCAGCACGAGGGGCGCACCGCATACGAAGGCGCCTACCGGGCGGACCTCACCCGGGTGAGCGACGACGACTACTGGAAGGACCTGAAGCGCCAGATCCCCAGCCTGACGCCGCGGCTGCTGCCCGGCCGCGCCGAGGCTCACTGGTGGGTGAACGACTGGAAGGTCTATGGCGGCGTGCACCGCTGGCAGGTGCTGCAAGACCCGCTGGCACCCATCGATTCGCCGTACGCGCGCGAGCCGCAGCTGGGCATGCGCCGCAGCTTCGAGTGGGACGGCGGGTGGCGCCTGGACATGGAAGCCGAGGTCAACCGGTTCGTACAGCACGACCACGGGCCGCTGCAAGCCCGCCCGGACGCGACGCGCGTGCATGCGCTCGGGCGGCTCGCGTGGGCCGTGGTCGATGGGCCGGGGTGGTTCCTGCGTCCGCAAGTGGCGTTCAATGCGGCCAGCTATCGGATCGACGCGACGGCCACCGGCGCCGCGCGCGACGAGTCGCGCCTGATCCCGACGCTGAGCGTGGACACCGGCTGGGTGCTGGAGCGCGAGAGCACCTGGTTCGGCCGCCGCTACATCCAAACGCTCGAGCCCCGCGTGCTCTACGTGAACACCCCCTACCGCGACCAGTCCCGCATCCCGCTGTTCGACACCGCGGTCAAGGACTTCAACTTCACCACCCTGTTCGCCGAGAACCCCTTCTCCGGCGTGGACCGCGTGGCCGACGCGCACCACGTGACGCTGGGGGCGTACACGCGCTTCATCGACCCGGGCAGTGGCGGCGAAGCCTTGCGGCTGGGGCTGGCGCAACGCTACCTGTTGCGCGAGCAGCGCATCACGCCGGAGGGCGTGCCGTTCAACGAGCGTTTCAGCGACGTGCTGCTGCTCGGCTCGACCCACCTCATTCCCGACTGGGGCGTGAGCGGCGCGGTCCAGTACAACCCGGACTTGCAGCGCACCATCCGTTCGACCCTGGGGGTGCGCTATTCGCCGGGCCCCTATCGCACCGTCGCGGCCACCTACAGCATGGTGCGCAACGCCAGCGAACGCATCGACGTGGGCTGGCAATGGCCGGTGTTCCGCGCCAGCGAGCGCGAGCGCGGCAAGGGCTGCCGGGGCTCGCTGTATGCGGTGGGCCGCGTGAACTACAGCCTGCGCGACCAGCGCATCACCGACTCGCTGATGGGCTTCGAGTACGACGCAGGCTGCTGGATCGGGCGCTTCGTGGTCGAGCGGGAGTCCACCGGCGTGAGCGAGGCGACGACCCGCTTCATGTTCCAGCTCGAGTTCGTCGGCCTCTCGCGGCTCGGGTCGAACCCGCTGCGCGCACTGCAGGACAATATCCCCGGCTATCAACTGCTGCGCGGTGACGCCGGGCAGCGCTGACCTATGACCTCAATCCTTCTACGGCTTTCCATCCTGCGCGGGCTGATGGCCAGCTGCGCCTTGCTCGCAGCGCTGGCCGGTGCGGCCACCGCGCAGCCGGCCGCCCCCCGGGGCGACTACATCGTCGCGGTCGTCAACCAGGAGCTGGTCACCAACAGCGAGGTGCAGCAGCGCCTGGCGCGCATCGAGCAAGACGCCCAGCGCAGCGGGGCGCGCCTGCCGCCGCGCGACCAACTGCGCCAACAGGTGCTGGACGCCCTGATCGACGAGCGGGCCCAGCTTTCGCACGCCCGGCTGGTGGGCGTGCGCGTGGACGAAGCCGAGATCGACCGCGCGGTGGCCAACATCGCGGCGCAGAATCAGCTCACGCTGCCCCAGCTGCGCGACCGCCTGCGCAGCCAGGGCATCGACTTCGCGCGCTTTCGTTCCAACTTGCGTGATGAGCTGATGGTCGCGCGCCTGCGCGAGCGCGAGGTGCAAGCGCGCATCCGTCTGAGCGACGCCGAGATCGACCAGTACCTGAGCCGGCTGCGTGCCGAGTCCGGTCAGTCCGTCGAGTACGACATCGCGCAGGTCCTGGTGTCGGTGCCCGAGAACGCGAGCCGCGAGCAGGAGGCCGAACGCCGGGCCCGCGCCGAGCAGGTGCTCGCGCTCGCGCGCTCCGGCCGCGACTTCGCCCAGCTCGTGCGGGAGTACTCCGATGGCGCCAACCGCGACCAAGGCGGCCGGTTGGGCCTGCGCCCGGCCCACCGGCTGCCGGACCTGTTCGTGCAGGCCGTGGCCTCCTTGCGCCCGGGCGAAGTCGCGCCGCAGGTGGTGCGTTCGGGCGCGGGCTTTCACATCCTCAAGCTGGAGGAGCGCAAGGACGGCAAGGGCCTCGCGGTGACGCAGACCCGCGCCCGTCACATCCTCTTGCGCCCCTCGCCGGAGCTGCCGCCCCAGGCCGCGCTGCGGCGACTGGCGGACTTGAAGCGCCGCATCGAGCAAGGCGATGCCGGTTTCGCACAACTGGCGCGCCAGTTCTCCGAAGACGGCAGCGCGGCGCAGGGGGGCGACCTCGGGTGGGCCTCGCCGGGCCAGTTCGTGCCGGAGTTCGAGCAGGTGATGAACCAGCTGGCCGTCGGCAAGCTCTCCGAGCCGTTCATGTCGCGTTTCGGCGCGCACCTGGTGCAGGTGACCGACCGCCGACAGGTCGAGCTCGACGAGCGCCAGCAGCGCGAGTTGGCCGTCAACGCGCTGCGTGAACAGAAGTACGAAACCGCCTACGCTGACTGGGCCCGCGAGATCCGCGCGCAGGCCTACGTCGAAATGCGCGAGCCGCCGCAGTGAAGCACATCCCGCGCAAGCGCTTCGGGCAGCACTTCCTGGCCGATACCGCGGTGCTCGACGCCATCGTGCGGGCGATCGATCCGCAGCCGGGGGACGCCCTGGTGGAGATCGGCCCCGGCCTGGGTGCCCTCACCCAGCCGTTGCTCGAGCGCTGTGAACGCTTGACCGTCATCGAGATCGACCGCGATCTCGCCGCTCGACTGCGGCGCAACCCCGCGCTGGAGGTCGTGGAAGCCGACGTGCTGACGGTGGACTTCCGCGCCTTGTCCGAGGCCCGGGGCCGCCCGCTGCGCGTGGTGGGGAACCTGCCGTACAACATCTCGACGCCCATTGCGTTCCATCTGCTCGAGCAGGTGGACGCCATCGCCGACCAGCACTTCATGCTGCAAAAGGAAGTGGTCGAGCGCATGGTCGCCAGCCCGGGGCACAAGGACTATGGGCGCCTGAGCGTGATGCTGCAATGGCGCTACGACATCGAACTGCTGTTCGAAGTCCCGCCGGAAGCCTTCGAGCCGCCGCCCAAGGTCGATTCGGCGGTCGTGCGCATGGTGCCGCTGCCGAAGCCGCCGGCCGTGGAACCCGCCCGCTTGGGCGAACTGGTGACGGTGGCCTTCTCGCAGCGCCGCAAGCTGCTGCGTCACACCCTCGGGCGCTGGCTGGAGCAGCAAGGGGCCGACGCCGCCTTCGACTTGCACCGTCGGGCCGAGGAGGTGCCGGTGCACGAGTACGTGGCCCTGGCCGCGCAGCTGGACAGCGCCGCACCCTCGGTGTAGCCCCCGGGCACAGGCCGTCCCCGGGGCGCGCGCCCATGGTGGCGGCTCGCCAGCTCTCTCGCCCCGGGGAAGAAGCCTCTAAAATGAGCCCTCTCCAAGGAGCGTTGCAGCGCTGCGGCTCCGTACGCGGCGTCAGGCTTGGATCGTTCGCAACGACGCTCGCCCTGTGCCACGGGTGAGCCGTGGCCGTCCACTGTTCGAAGGCCATGACCGAGACCACCGCCCCCACCGCCGCGCAGCCCGTCCCTCCGATGCGACTTTCCGGCCTCGAGCCGGTCACCATCGGCGAGGGCCACCTGTTCATCAACATCGGCGAGCGCACCAACGTCACCGGCTCCAAGGCCTTCGCGCGCATGATCCTCAACGGGCAGTTCGAGGAAGCGCTGTCGGTGGCGCGCCAGCAGGTCGAGAACGGCGCCCAGATCATCGACGTCAACATGGACGAGGCCATGCTAGACAGCAAGGCCGCGATGGTGCGCTTCTTGAACCTCATCGCCTCCGAGCCCGAGATCGCGCGCGTGCCGATCATGATCGACAGCTCCAAGTGGGAGGTGATCGAGGCCGGCCTCAAGTGCATCCAGGGCAAGGGCATCGTCAACTCGATCTCGCTCAAGGAAGGCGAGGCCGAGTTCAAGCGCCAGGCCAAGCTCATCAAGCGCTACGGTGCGGCCACCGTCGTGATGGCCTTCGACGAGCGGGGCCAAGCCGACACCTTCCAACGCAAGATCGAGATCTGCGAGCGCGCCTACCGCATCCTGGTGGACGAGGTGGGCTTCCCGCCCGAGGACATCATCTTCGACCCGAACATCTTCGCGATCGCCACCGGCATCGAGGAGCACAACAACTACGCGGTCGACTTCATCGAGGCCACGCGCTGGATCAAACAGCACCTGCCGGGCGCCAAGGTCTCCGGCGGCGTGAGCAACGTGAGCTTCAGCTTCCGCGGCAACGAGCCGGTGCGCGAGGCGATCCACACGGTCTTCCTCTACCACGCGATCCAGGCCGGGCTCGACATGGGCATCGTCAATGCCGGGATGATCGGCGTGTACGACGAGCTCGACCCCGAGCTGCGCGAGCGCGTGGAGGACGTGGTGCTCAACCGCCGGCCCCGGCTCGCCGAAGGGGAGCCCGAACGCTCCCCGACCGAGCGCCTGCTGGAGATCGCCGAAGCAGTCAAGGGCGCGGCCAAGGACGACAGCGCCAAGCTCGCGTGGCGCCACGCGAGCGTCGAAGAGCGCCTCTCGCACGCCCTCGTGCACGGCATCACCGACTACATCGTCGAGGACACCGAGGAGGCCTGGCAGAAGATCAAGGCCCAGGGCGGGCGGCCGCTGCACGTGATCGAAGGGCCGCTGATGGCCGGCATGAACATCGTCGGCGACCTGTTCGGACAGGGCAAGATGTTCCTGCCGCAGGTGGTCAAGTCCGCCCGCGTGATGAAGCAGGCGGTGGCCCACCTCATCCCCTACATCGAGGAAGAGAAGCGCCGCCTGGAGGCCGCCGGCGGCGACGTCAAGCCCAAAGGCAAGATCGTGATCGCCACCGTCAAGGGCGACGTGCACGACATCGGCAAGAACATCGTCTCCGTCGTGCTCCAGTGCAACAACTTCGAGGTCGTCAACATGGGCGTCATGGTCCCGTGTCAGGACATCCTCGCCAAGGCCAAGGTCGAGGGGGCCGACATCGTAGGCCTCTCGGGCCTCATCACGCCGAGCCTGGAGGAGATGCAGTACGTCGCCGCCGAGATGCAGCGCGACGAGTACTTCCGCATGAAGAAGATCCCGCTGCTGATCGGCGGGGCCACCACCAGCCGCGTGCACACCGCCGTCAAGATCGCGCCCCACTACGAGGGGCCGGTGGTCTACGTGCCCGACGCCTCGCGCAGCGTGGGCGTGTGCTCGGATCTGTTGTCGGACGACAAGGCCGCCAGGTTCATCGAGGAACTGAAGGCCGACTACGAGAAGGTGCGCCAGCTGCATGCCAACAAAAAACAGACGCCGCTCGTGAGCCTGGCCGAAGCGCGCGCCAACAAGACGCCGATCGACTGGGCCGCGTACGAGCCGCCCGCCCCCAAGTTCATCGGCCGGCGCGTCTTCCGCAACTACGATCTCGCCGAACTCGCCCACTACATCGACTGGGGCCCGTTCTTCCAGACCTGGGACCTGGCCGGCCCCTTTCCGCAGATCCTGCGCGACGAGGTGGTGGGCAGCGAGGCGCAGCGCGTCTACAGCGACGGCAAGCGCATGCTGCAGAGGCTGATCGAGGGCCGCTGGTTGCAGGCCCACGGCGTGATCGGGCTGTACCCGGCCAACACGGTGGATGACGACGTCATCGAGGTCTATGCGGACGAGTCGCGCGAGCAGGTGCTGCTGCGCTGGCAGCCCCTGCGCATGCAGTCGGAGCGGCCGGTGATCGACGGCGTGAGGCGCCCCAACCGCAGCCTGGCCGACTTCGTCGCGCCCAAAGGCACGCGGCCGGACTACATCGGCCTTTTCGCCGTCACCGCCGGCGTGGGCGTCGAGAAGAAGGAGCAGCAGTTCCTCGCCGACCACGACGACTACTCGGCCATCATGCTCAAGGCGCTGGCCGACCGCCTGGCCGAGGCCTTCGCCGAGCGCATGCACCAGCGCGTGCGCACCGAGCTGTGGGGCTACGCGCCGGACGAGCAACTGTCCAACGAAGAGCTGATTGCCGAAAAGTACCGCGGCATCCGCCCTGCGCCGGGCTACCCGGCCTGCCCCGACCACAGCGTCAAGCGCGAGATGTTCCGCGTGCTGGCCTGCGACGAGATCGGCATGGGGCTGACCGAATCGCTCGCGATGACGCCAGCGGCCAGTGTCAGCGGCTTCTACCTCGCGCATCCCCAGGCGACCTACTTCAACGTCGGCAAAGTCGGCGACGACCAGATCGCGGACTGGGCGGCGCGCTTCGGTCGCCCGCAGGAGGAAGTGCGGCGGTCGCTGGCGGCGCTGCTGTGATGGAGTGTGCGCCCCACGAAAAACGACGCCCGAAGGCGCCGTGATCTGATGCCGCGGCGGATGCCGATCAGCCTCGGCGGGCCGCCTTCACCTTCAGGCGCCAGGCGTGCAGCAGCGGCTCGGTGTATCCGCTCGGCTGTTCCACGCCCTTGAAGACGAGGTCGCGCGCCGCCTGGTAGGCGAACGAGGTCTCGAAGTGGCCGGCCATCGGCTGGTAGTACGGGTCGCCGGCGTTCTGCTGGTCGACCACCGCGGCCATGCGCTGGAAGGTGGCCTCGACCTGCTCCTTCGTCACCACGCCATGCAGCAGCCAGTTCGCCACGTGCTGGCTCGAGATGCGCAGTGTGGCGCGATCTTCCATCAGGCCGACGTTGTGGATGTCCGGCACCTTGGAGCAGCCGATGCCCTGGTCGATCCAGCGCACCACGTAGCCGAGGATGCCCTGGATGTTGTTGTCCAGCTCCTGCTGCTTCTCGGCCTCGGTCCACTTGGCCTCGGCGGCCACCGGCACGGTCAGCAGGTCGGTGAGCAGCCGCTCGCGCTCGGCGTCCGCGTCGATCTTCTCCAGTTCCTGCTGGATGGCGAACACGTCCACCTGGTGATAGTGCAGCGCGTGCAGCGTGGCCGCGGTCGGCGAGGGCACCCAGGCAGTGTTGGCACCGGCCTTGGGGTGCGCGATCTTCTGCTGCAGCATCGCGGCCATCAGGTCGGGCATCGCCCACATGCCCTTGCCGATCTGCGCGCGTCCGCGCAGGCCCATGCCCAGGCCCACCAGCACGTTGTTGCGCTCGTAGGCCGCGATCCACTTGGTCGACTTCATGTCGTTCTTGCGGATCATCGGGCCCGCGTACATCGCGGTGTGCATCTCGTCGCCGGTGCGGTCGAGGAAGCCGGTGTTGATGAACGCCACGCGGCTCGCGGCCGCGGCGATGCAGGCCTTGAGGTTGACGCTGGTGCGTCGCTCCTCGTCCATGATGCCCAGCTTCACCGTGCTGTCGGGAAGCCCCAGCATCTGCTCGACGCGGCTGAACAGCTCGTTGGCGAAGGCCACTTCCGCCGGCCCGTGCATCTTGGGCTTGACGATGTAGACGCTGCCCGTGCGCGAGTTGCGCAGGCCACCCTGGCGCTTGAGGTCCACGAGCGCGATCGTCGTTGTGATGACGGCATCCATGATCCCTTCCGGGATTTCCTTGCCGCCGTCGTACAGGATGGCCGGGTTGGTCATCAGGTGCCCGACGTTGCGCACGAACAGCAGCGAGCGGCCGTGCAGCACCACGGGCCGGCCGTCGGCGCCGGTGTATTCGCGGTCCGCGTTCATGCGGCGCGTGAAGGTCTTGCCGCCCTTGCTGACCTCCTCGGTCAGCGTGCCCTGCAGGATGCCCAGCCAGTTGCGGTAGGCGAGCGTCTTGTCCTGCGCGTCGACGGCCGCCACCGAGTCCTCCAGGTCGAGGATGGTGGACAGCGCCGCCTCCAGCACCACGTCCGCGACGCCGGCGGCGTCGGTGCGGCCGATCGGCGAGGCGCGGTCGATGCGGATGTCGATGTGCAGGCCGTGGTGCTTGAGCAGCACGGACGACGGCGCCGAGGCGTCGCCTTGGTGGCCGACGAATTGCGACGGGTCCTCGAGGCCGGTGGACGAGCCGTTCTTGAGCGCCACCACGAGGCGGCCGTTGTCGATGGTGTAGCCGGCCGCCTCCTTGTGCGAGGCCCCGGCCAGGGGCGCGGCCTCGTCGAGGAACTGGCGCGCGAACTCGATCACCTTGGCCCCGCGCGCCGGGTTGTAGCCGCCGCTGCGCTCGCCGGGCTCGGTCTCGGGGATCGCGTCGGTGCCGTACAGCGCGTCGTAGAGCGAGCCCCAGCGTGCGTTGGCCGCGTTGAGCGCATAGCGGGCGTTGAGGATGGGCACGACCAGCTGCGGGCCGGCCTGCAGGGCCAGCTCGGCATCCACGTTCTGCGTCGTGGCTTTCACGTCCTTCGGCGCCGGCACGAGGTAGCCGATCTTCTCGAGGAAGGCGCGGTAGCCGGCCATGTCGCCGATCGGGCCGGGGTGGGCCTTGTGCCAGGCGTCGATCTCGGCTTGCAGGCGGTCGCGCTCGGCCAGCAGGGCCGCGTTCTTGGGTGCCAGGTCGTGGACGATGGCATCGAAGCCGGCCCAGAAGGCCGCGCGATCGACACCGGTGGCCGGCAACACCTCGTCTTCGATGAAGCGATAGAGCTCATCGGCGACTTGGAGCCGATGGACGGTCGTGCGTGAGGTCATGGTCAGTCCCCTTGGTTCCTACAGTCCGGAAAGTAAATTCAGGCGGCCGTGCGATAGAAGTAGTACAGCGTCAGGCCCGCGCCCACCGCCACCACGAAGCGGCGCAGCCAGGCAGCGGGCACGCGCCGGGCCATCGTCGCCCCCCAGTATCCGCCCGCGGTGGCGGTGGCGATCATCACCAGCGTGTGCGGCCAGCTCACCGCGCCGGCGACGACGAAGGTCACGACCGTGACGCTGTAGATGACCGCCGACAGCAGGTTCTTGATAGCGTTGATCTCGTGCACGTCCTCGTGGCCGGAGATGGCGAGGCTGGCCATCATCAGGATGCCCATGCCGGCCCCGAAAAAGCCGCCGTATACCGACACGACCGCCTGCGTGAGCCAGGCTGCCGGCGAGGCCCGGCGCGCGGCGCCGGCCGGGTGCGAGGCGCGCCAGCGCGCCAGCCACCCCGACAGGCGCGGCGCCAGCGCAAAGAGCAGCGTCGCGAAACCGAGCAGCCAGGGAATGAGTCGTGCGAACTGGCCGTCGTGCGTGCGCAGCAACAGCAGGCCGCCCGCGATGCCGCCCAGAAGCGAGGCGACCGACATCGGCACGAGGTAACTCTTGAGCGCCGCGAGCTCGCGCTTGTAGGCCCAGGCCCCCGAGAGGCTGCCCGGCCACAACGACACCGAGTTGCTCGCGTTGGCGACCACCGGCGGCACGCCCACCGCCAGCAGCGCCGGGAACGAAAAGAACGTGCCGCCGCCGGCCACCGAGTTGACCGCACCGGCGACGAAAGCGCCGAGGCCGATCAGTGCCCACTCCATCACCGCGAGCCTCCGGCGGCCCGATCGATCAGCATCAGCAACTCCTGCAGGTTGCGGCCCTCGAAACTCGGCTGGGTGCCCAGCTCCTCGGGGGGCAGGCCGGCTCGGTTGAGCCAGTAGGTGGTGTAGCCGAACCAGGTGGCGCCGACCGCATCCCATCCATTGCTCGAGACGAACCAGACCTCGCGGACCGAGAGGTCGGGCATCGTGCGGCGCAGCGTCTCCAGGCCGAGCCCGTACACGCGCGGGTCAGGCTTGAAGCAGCGCACCGGCTCGACGCTCAGCACGTGATCGAGCACCTCCGTCAGGCCGGCGCTCTTGACCGCCACCTCCAGCATGGCCGGATCGCCGTTGCTCAGGATGCCGGTCACGAGCCCACGCGCCTTCAGCGCCGCCAGCACCTCGCGGTTCTCGGGGAAGGCGCTCAGGTGCCGGTACTGGTTCATCAGCCGGTCCTCGCGGTCGCGCGTGAGTGCGAGCCCCAAGCGGGCGCAGGCGTACCGAAGCGCGGCGCGGGTGAGCTCCCAGAACGAGCGGTACAGGCCGCCGTCGGGCGCGGCCATCGTGACCAGGCGGGTGTATTCGATCTGCTTGTCGCGCCACAGCGCCGCCAGCGCCTCTCCCCGCCCGGGATACAGCTGTTCGGCCACCAAGGCGACGCTGTAGACGTCGAACAAGGTGCCGTAGGCATCGAACAGAACGGCGCGGGGGCGGCTCGGCTTCATCGTGCACGCACTTTATTTCATACGCGAGACGGGATTAAGAGCAGAGGCAGCGCTTGATCTTTGACCTCCGCGCGCGTAATCTGCGCAAGCATTTTTGACTGTTTCTGCATGGATCGGCTCAAACAGATCGAGTCTTTTGTCGCCGTGGCGACCAAAGGCAGCCTGACCGCCGCCGCCAACGCCGAAGGCGTGGCTCCGGCGGTCATCGGCCGGCGCATCGACGCCCTGGAAGAACGGCTCGGCGTGAAGCTGCTCCTGCGCACCACGCGGCGCATCACCCTCACTCACGAAGGCAGCGCCTTCCTCGAGGATTGTCAGCGCCTGCTCACCGATCTGGCCAATGCCGAGGCCAGCGTGTCGGCCGGCGGCGTGAAGGCGAGCGGCCATCTGCGCGTGACGGCGCCGGCCGGGTTCGGCCGCCGGCACGTCGCACCGCTGGTGCCCAAGTTCCTGTCGCTGCATCCGGAGGTGTCCCTGTCGCTCAACTTGAGCGACCGGGTGGTGGACATCGTCAACGAAGGCTTCGATTGCGCCGTGCGGGTGGGCGACCTCAGCGACTCCAGCCTCGTGAGCCTGCGCCTGGCCGACAACCGGAGGTTGTGCGTGGCCAGCCCCGAGTACCTGCGGCGCCGGGGCACGCCGCGGCACCCGAGCGAGCTGAACCAGCACGAATGCCTCCCGCTCAGCTCCGACGCGAGCCAGACGCGGGGTTGGGCCTTCATGATCGACGGCCAATTGACACACCTGCGCCCGCCTGGGCGGCTGGACTGCTCCGACGGCCAGGTCTTGCACGACTGGTGCCTGGCCGGCATGGGCATCGCGTGGCGTTCAACGTGGGAGGTCGAAGGCCACATCGCCAGCGGCAAGCTCGTCAGCATCCTCGACGAGTACGCCGCCCCGCCCAACGGCATCTATGCGGTCTTTCCGCAGCGCAAGCACCTGCCGCTGCGCGTGCGCCTGTGGATCGACTTCTTGAAGCACACCTACGGCGACCCCCACTACTGGGCGAGCGCGCAAACGGCCTGAGTGGGCTATAACCGCACGGGCCCGCCCGGCACGGCGCCTGCCGGGTCGCGCCGCACACAGCCGCATGACGAAAGGAACCCGAATGCTCGAAGCGTTGCTCGCCTATGCCCACTTCGTCACCATCCTCGCGGTGGTGGTGTTCCTCACGAGCGAAACAGCCCTGTGCCGCCCGGAATGGATGAACGCCGCCGTCGTCCACCGCCTCGTGCGCATCGACCGCATCTACCTCGTCTCGGCACTCGCCCTGCTGGCCACCGGCCTGGCCCGCACCTTCTGGGGCGTCAAGGGGATGGGCTGGTACTGGGCACAACCGCTGCTCCACCTCAAGGTCACGCTGTTCGTCGTGATCGCGATCATGTCCATCAAGCCCACCTTGCTCTTCCTGCGCTGGCGGCGCATCCTCGACGAGACGGGCGCGCTGCCGCCGGAGTCCGAGGTGCGCCAGGCGCGCGGCTGGCTCATGATCCAGGCCCATCTGCTGGTGCTCGTGCCGCTGGCAGCCGCCCTGTTGGCCCGCGGCATCTGGACACGCTGAAAGGAGACGCGCATGAGACCGACCCTCGCCCACGCCCGGTGCCTGTGCGGCCTGGTGCTGCTGGCCGCCACGGCGGCCGTCGCCGCCCAGTCGCCCGTCAAACGCAAACCCGGCTTGTGGGAGGTGCAACTCACCGAGCAGCGCGGCCACGTGGCGGGGCAGCCCATGCCCTCGCCCGAACAGATGGAGGCGATGCGCGCGCAAATGCCCAAGGCCCAGCGCGAGCAGATGGACAAGCTCATGCGCGAGCGCGGCATGGGCATGACGGACAAGGCCACGACCGTGCGCCACTGCCTGTCGCCCCAGGCGGCCGAGCGCGGCCCGATCGTGGAGCCGCCGGACGCGGGCATGAAGTGCGACCACCGCATGACCCCCGTGTCGGCCCAGGAAGCCCGGTTCAGCTTCAGCTGCACCGGGCCCAAGGGGCAGATGCAGGGTGAAGGCCGCGCATGGGACCTGAGCCCCGAGCATTACAAGACCTCGATGACGATGCAGGGCACCGTCAACGGCCAGCCGATCTCCATGTCGATGACGCAGACCGGGCGCTGGCTGGGCAGCGACTGCCAAGGCATCAAGCCGCTGGCGAACTGAGGCTGCTTCCGAAGCCCCTGCGCGGCCTCCTCGCAGGCCCTCTCAGTAGCGCAGGTTGAACAGCGGCTCGATCTGTGCGGCGGGCAGCGGCTTGCTGAACAGGAAGCCCTGCACCTCGTCGCAGCCGCGGCGCTTGAGGAAGTCCACCTGCTCCGGCGTCTCGACGCCCTCGGCCACCACCCGCAGCTGCAGGCTGCGCGCCAAGCCGATGATGGCGCTGACGATCACGGCGCTGTCCGCATCGGTCGCGAGGTCGTGCACGAAAGACCGGTCGATCTTGAGCAGATCCACCGGGAAGCGCTTGAGGTAGGCCAAGCTGGAGTAGCCGGTGCCGAAGTCGTCCACCGAGATCTTGATGCCCAGCGCATGGAGCTGGCCGAGGATCGACAGCGTCTCCTCGGTGTTGCGCATCAGCGTCGTCTCGGTGATTTCCAACTCGAGCAGGTGCGGGTCCACGCCGGTTTCGTCCAGCGCGCCGCGGATCATCGACATCAGATCGAGGCTGCGGAACTGCCGCGCCGAGATGTTCACCGAAATCGGGCACACCTCGCGCCCCCGGGACTGCCAGCGCTGGATCTGCCGACAGGCCTCCCGCAACACCCAGTCGCCGATGCGCACCACGAGGCCGCTTTCCTCGGCCAGCGGCACGAACTCGCCGGGATCGATGTCCCCCCGCGTCGGGTGCTCCCAGCGCAGCAGCGCCTCGCAGGCGCACAGCATCCCGGTGGCCAGCTCGTAGCGCGGCTGGTAGTGCAGCACGAACTCCCCGCGCTCGAGCGCGCGATGCAAGTCGTTCTCCAGCAGCAGCCGCTCGGTGGACGAGTCGGCCGCGTGGCCCGAGAAGACGTGGTAGTGCGTGCGCCCGTTGGCCTTGGCCTGGTACATCGCCGCGGCGGCCTTGCCGAGCAGGGTCTCCGGGCCGTCGCCGTGATCGGGGTAGAGGCTGATGCCGACCGACGGGGTGACCCGCAGTTCCATGTCGTCCACCGCATAGGGGCGCGACAACTCCTCGATCAACTCGGCCGCCAGCCGCGCCGCCTCGGCGGATGTTTGCAGGCCGGGCAACACCATCGCGAACTCGTCGCCTGCCAGGCGCGCGACCGTGTCGCCCGGGCGCACCGAGCTGCGCAGGCGGTGGGCGATGGCCTGCAACAGCCGGTCGCCCACCAGGTGGCCGAGCGAGTCGTTGATCGTCTTGAAGCGCTCCAGGTCCATGAGCAGCACGGCGACGAGCTCGCGCTGCTCGCCTGCGTCGCGCAGCGCCTCGCGCAAGCGCAGCTCGAGCAGACGCCGATTGGGCAAGCCCGTCAGTGCGTCGTGCTCGGCGAGATGCCGCACCCGGCTCTCGGCCACCTGCCGGTCGACCATCTCCTGGCGCAACTGGGCATGGGCACGGGCCAGCGCCTCGGTGCGCTCCTGCACGCGCGCCTCGAGATCCCGCTGCACGCGGTGCAGCCGGTCGATCATCCCGCGGTGAGCACTGGCATCCTCGACGATCAGGACGAGGGCGCCCGGACCTGCGGCCGGCCCGGACGCCGGCGCCGCTCGCAGCCGTGCCCAGAAGCGCGTGCCGTCGCTGCGCTGCAACTCGCATTCCAGCTCGACGCCCTCGTCGGCCTCGCCCGGGGGCTCGGCCCCGGGGGGCCACACGCAGCCCCAGGATTGCCCCTCGAGGGTGCCGGCAGGCCAGCCCAGCAGCCGTTCGAACCGTTCGTTGACCAGATGGAAGCGGCCCTCGCACACCAGCGCCAAGCCGAGCGGCGAGTGTTCGAAGACCAGGCGGTAGGGATCGGCCACGGACATGCCTCCTCCCTCACGCAGCGCGGGCGTGGCGGAGGAAGAACGAGGCTCGGGATTGCTCATCGGCCGGTGCACGGACGCCCATTGTGCAGGAGACCACGCCCCAGTCTCTGCCGCAAACGCAGGAAGCGCAAGGCCTGACGAGACCGGCGGCACGACGACGACGACGGCACCGGGGCCGAAGGCCACGTACGAGTGCCCGCGGACCAGGCGTGGTGTTCTCGCCACGCCGTCCGGCCGGGTCGCCCTTCACTGCTTACGCAGGCATTCGCTCATGAACTTCTTGCGCGCGTCGCTGGCCAGACCCTGCTGGCTGGCCTCGGCGTTGCAAGTCTTCATCTTCTCCTGCTGCGCCTTCTGCTTGTCGGTCAGGCACTCCTTCATGAAGGCCTTGCGCTCATCGCCCTTGCGGTCGCCCGCCTGCTTGTTGCACTCGATCATCCGGTTCTGCTGCTTCGTCGGCTCGGACGGCTGCCCCGGCGCCGCCGTTTGGGCGGACACCGAAAGGACGGCCGCGCCGAGGGCAAGGGCGAGGCAGTGAGGCAAGCGATTCACCAGACGTTTCATGGGCATTTCCTCATTGCAGTCAGGATCTCGTTCGCGGTGCGCAGCGCCGGGGCCGGGCGCCTCAACGCCCGCGGCTGTGTTGCGACAACGCCTCCTGCGCGGCGTGCAGCCGTTCCACGAGGACTTCGATGAAGGCCTCGTTGAAGCGGCCCCGGCAGGCCACGCTCAGCTGAGCCAGTGTCTCGGGCGTGAACGACAGCGTGGTGAGCGGATCGACGGCGACCACGTCGGCGGTACGCAAGCGCTCCTCCTTGCTCGGCGCGAGGTAGGCCATCTCGCCGACGAGCATGCCTTGCGTCAACGTCTCGACCTTGCGTCCGTCGCGCCACACCTCGACGCGGCCCTGCGCGATGATGTGGAAGTCGCGCCCGGGCTGGCCGCGCGCCATCAGCTTGTGGCCGGTGCGGTACCGCTGCCAGCGCCCCTGGTGCACCACCTCCCACAGCTCGACATCGTCGAAGTGGCGGAAGAACGGCAGCTTGCGCAGGAGATTGAAGCGCTCGGAGTCGAGCACCTGCTGCAGATTGCCGCGCGGTACGAGCCGCCCGGTGACCAGCCCCGCGAGGGCGTTGGCGAAGGCGTCCCAGTCGGTGTAGCGGTCTTGCGGGCGCTTGGCCAGCGCGCGCAAGATCACTTCGTCCACCGCCGGCACCACGCCGTGGCGGCGCGCGCTCGGCGGCACCACGGGCGCGTTCATGATCCGCTGGATGGTGGCCGCCTGCGACTCGCCTTCGACCGGCGGGTGGCCGGTCATGAGGTGGTACAGCACCGCGCCGAGCGCGTACATGTCCGACTGCGCCGACAGCGGCCCGCCGTCGAGCTGCTCGGGCGACATGTAGCTCAGCGAGCCCACCCGGTGCACCTGCGTCGTGTCGGCCCCGAGGTTGAGCACGCTGCCGAAGTCGCTCACCTTGACGTCGGTGACCTGCCCCGCCCGCTCCATGGCGAGGATGTTGGCGGGCTTGATGTCCCGGTGGATCAACCCCTGCCGGAACACGTAGCCCAACGCCATCGCGCACTTGAAGCCGATCTCGACGATCAGTTCCAGCGGCAGCAGCTGGTCAGGCCGGCAGTACGGGCGCAAGGTGTTGCCCGGCACGTACTCCATCACCAGATACTGCTCGTCGGCCGTGGTCACCGCGTCGTAGATCTGCACCACGTGGGGGTGTTGCAGCCGCCCCACGAGCCCCGCCTCGGCGGCGAAGAAGCGCGAGTAGTAGCGCCCGTCCACCGGGTCGCGCACCGCGGCCTGCCGCACCCGCTTGATCGCCACCTCGCGCGCGTGGAACTCGTCGAGGCCGAGGAAGACTTCGCTCGTGGCCCCCTCGCCCAGCTTGCGCAAGATGCGGTACTCGCCGATGCGCTCGGGCAGCGGCCCCTGGCCCCCGCGCGCCGGGGCCGAGGACGATGCCCCCGCCCCCGCCTCGTGCGGCGCCTCGGCGGCCACGCGGGCCCCGGCCCCCGAGGGGGTGGAGGCGGATTCGGCGCGGCGACTGCGTGCGACGGAGGGCATGCCGCGCATCATTTCATCGCCGCGCGGCGTGCGCAAGCCGCCACGCGGGGCCCGACAGCCCGGGTACGTAAAATCGCGCGATGATCCGCGCCAAGCAAGAACTCCTCCAAGCCCTGGGCGACGAACTCGCCGCGCTGGCCCCCGGTCAGCCGGTGACCGCCGCCTTCGAGAGCCCCAAGCAGGCCGCGCACGGCGACCTCGCCTGCACGGCGGCCATGCAGCTGGCCAAGCCGCTCAAGAAGAACCCGCGCGAAGTCGCGCAGGCGCTGGTCGAGGGGTTGCAACGCCGCGAAGCGTTCCAGCGCTGGGTCGAGGCGATGGAGATCGCGGGCCCCGGCTTCGTCAACCTGCGCCTGAAGGCCGCCGCCAAGCAGCAGATCGTCGCCGAGGTGCTCGAGCACGGCGACCGCTACGGGCGCCGACCGGCCAACGGCCAGCATCTGATGGTGGAGTTCGTCTCGGCCAACCCCACCGGCCCGCTGCATGTCGGCCACGGCCGCCAGGGCGCCCTGGGCGACTCGCTGTGCCACCTCTTCGAGACCCAAGGCTGGCAGGTCACGCGCGAGTTCTATTACAACGACGCCGGCGTGCAGATCGCCAACCTGGCGCTGTCGGTGCAAGCGCGGCTGAAGGGGCTCAAGCCGGGCGATCCGGGCTGGCCCGAGGCCGCCTACAACGGCGAGTACATCGCCGACATCGCGGCCGACTTCGCCGCGAAGAAGACGGTCAAGGCCGACGACCGTGAGTTCACCGCCTCGGGCGATCCGGACGACCTGGACGGCATCCGCCAGTTCGCGGTCGCCTACCTGCGCCACGAGCAGGACCTGGACCTGCAGGCCTTCGGCATCCGCTTCGACAACTACTACCTCGAATCGAGCCTCTACACCAGCGGGCGCGTCGAGCAGACGGTGCGGCGCCTGGTGGAAGCCGGCAAGACCTACGAGCAGGACGGCGCGCTGTGGCTGCGCACCACCGAGTACGGCGACGACAAGGACCGCGTGATGCGCAAGTCCGACGGCACGTACACCTACTTCGTGCCGGACGTGGCCTACCACATCACCAAGTGGGAGCGCGGCTTCACCAAGGTGATCAACGTGCAGGGCAGCGACCACCACGGCACCATTGCGCGCGTGCGCGCCGGACTGCAGGCCGTGGGCCTGGGTATCCCGGCCGGATACCCCGACTACGTGCTGCACAAGATGGTCACCGTCATGCGCGGCGGCCAGGAGGTCAAGATCTCCAAGCGGGCCGGCTCCTACGTCACGCTGCGCGATCTGATCGACTGGACGAGCCGCGACGCGGTGCGCTTCTTCCTGATCAGCCGCAAGGCCGACACCGAGTTCGTCTTCGACATCGACCTGGCGCTCAAGCAGAACGACGAGAACCCGGTGTACTACGTGCAGTACGCCCATGCCCGCATCTGCTCAGTGCGGCAGCAGTACGTCGAGCGCGGCGGCGCGCTGGAGCGCCTGCACGAGGCCGACCTCGCGCGGCTGACCGCCCCCAGCGAGCTGGCGCTGATGCTCAAGATCGCCGAGTACCCGGACATGCTCAGCCGGGCGGCGGCCGACTTCGCGCCGCACGACGTGGCCTTCTACCTGCGCGACCTGGCGAGCGCCTTCCATACCTATTACAGTGCCGAGCGCTTCCTCGTGGACGACGCGGCCCTCACGCAGGCGCGGCTGGCGCTGCTGACGTCCTGCGCGCAGGTGCTGCGCAACGGGCTCGCCGTGCTGGGCGTGAGCGCTCCCGAGAAGATGTGAGGCACCCGCCCTGGCCCGCCCCGACGGCGTCCGATCAACGGCAAGGCATTCCTACATGAAGAAGCAACGCGGTGGATTCATCCTGGGCCTGATCGTCGGCCTGCTGATCGGCCTGGCGCTCGCGCTCGGCGTGGCGCTGTACGTGACCAAGGTGCCGGTGCCCTTCGTCAACAAGGTGCCCCAACGCACGGCCGAGCAGGACGCCGCCGAGGCCGAGCGCAACCGCAACTGGGACCCGAACACGCCGCTGCAGGGCAAGACGCCCACGAAGCCGGCGGCGCCGAACGCTCCCGCCACCGGCGCCGCCCCGGCCACGCCCCCGGCCTCTTCACCGCTGCCGCCCGGGTTGCGGGGACAAGAGGGCAAGGCCACCTCCGGCCGGGACCCGGCTGCCATCCTCTCCGGACAGGATGCCCCCGGCCCGGCCGTGATCTACTTCGTGCAGGCCGGCGCCTTCGCCAAGCTCGACGACGCCGAGCAGCAACGCGCGAAACTCGCGATGCAGGGCTACACGGCCAAGATCAGCGAGCGCGAGCAGGCCGGTCGCACGGTGTACCGTGTGCGTCTGGGGCCCTACGACAACCAGTCCGAGGCGGAATCTCAGAAGGAGCGGCTGGCGGCGGCCGGCGTGGACGCCACGCTGGTGCGCGTGCAGAAGTAGGCGAGGCTGAACTTTGGCGGGGCGCGAGACTCCACAGGAACGGGCCACAGGTGCCGGGCGGGCACGGGCGCCCGCATCTCGCCCTTGCCCAGCACAGAAAGGAATCAGATGAAGCGTCGTGAATTCACAGGGGGCATGGCGGCTTGCGCCGCGGCAGGCATCGGCGCCACGCTGCTGGCGCCCGCAGTGCACGCCCAGGCCCCCCAGGCCGGCACCGACTACGTGGTGCTCAAGCAGCCGCAGCCGACCTCGGCGCCGGGCAAGATCGAGGTCGTCGAGTTCTTCTGGTACGGCTGCCCGCACTGCAACCGCTTCGAGCCGCTGCTCGACGTCTGGGTCAAGAAGCTGCCGGCCGACGTGAACTTCCGCCGCGTGCCGGTCGCGTTCCGCGAGGAGTTCGTGGTCCACCAGCGCATCTACTACGCGCTGGAGGCGCTGGGCCAGCTGGAAGCGCTGCACCGCAAGGTCTTCCACGCGATCCACGTCGAGCGCAACCCGCTCAACAAACCCGAAGCCGTGGCCGATTTCATGGCCAAGAACGGGGTGGACCGCGCCAAGTTCCTCGAGGCCTTCAACTCCTTCGGGGTGCAGGCCAAGGTGCGCCAGGCCAGCCAGCTCGCCGAGGGCTACAAGATCGACGGCGTGCCCGCCCTGGGGGTGAACGGGCGCTACTGGACCTCTGGCGGACTGACCGGCTCGCTGGAGCGCTCGCTCGTGGTGGCCGACTACCTGATCGCCCAGGCCCGCAAGAAGTAACCCGCCGCCGGGGCCCCACGCGGCAGTTGCGGCTGCTAGAATGGGTCGCAACTGCAAGTTTCATGCCGCGATGAGCCCCTCCTCCCTCCCCCCCTTCCAGCTCCGCCTGCGGCGGGCGCCGATGTGCGCGGCGCTCGCGCTGGCGCTCGGGGCCGCTGCGGTCCATGCGGAGCGGGCCGATCGCTACAAGCCCCTCAACTTCACCGCCGACACGCTGCGCTACGACGACCTCAAGCAGACCAACGTGCTGACGGGCAACGTGGTGATCACCAAGGGCACCATGACGGTCAAGGCCGCGCGGGTCGAGGTGCACCAGACGCCCAGCGGCCACCAGTCGGCAGTGGCGCATGCGGGCGGTGGCCAAAGCGCCTACTTCCGCCAGAAGCGCGATGCGGTCGACGAGTACATCGAGGGCGAGGGGCAGCGTATCGAGTACGACGGTCGCACCGACACCGTGCGCCTGGTGGGCCAGGCCGTCGTGCGGCGCTACCGGGGCACCACGCTGGCCGACGAGGTCAAGGGCCAGACGATCACTTACGACAACCTCGCCGAGACCTTCACCGTGCAAGGGGGCGAAGGCGATGGGCGCGTGCGCGGCGTGCTGAGCCCGCGCGACGCCGGCCCGCCCGCGGGAGCCGCACGATGACGCCGCCCACCGCCAGCGCCGGCTCACGCCCGGCCAGCCGGCTCGAGGCGCACGGACTGCAAAAGAGCTACGGCGCGCGCAAGGTGGTGCGCGACGTGCACCTGGAGGTCAAGAGCGGCGAGGTCGTCGGCCTGCTCGGCCCCAACGGCGCCGGCAAGACGACCAGCTTCTACATGATCGTGGGGCTGGTGCGGGCCGACGGAGGGCGGATCCTGCTCGATGGCAAGCAGGTCGAGAACCGGCCCATCCACGAGCGCTCGCGCCTGGGTCTGTCGTACCTGCCGCAAGAGGCGTCGATCTTCCGCAAGCTCACGGTCGAAGAGAACATCCGCGCCGTGCTGGAGTTGCAGCACGACGCCGAGGGTCGGCCGCTGGGCAAGGACAAGATCCGCCAGCGGCTCGACGCGCTGTTGCACGAGCTCAGCATCGAGAAACTGCGGCACATGCCTGCGCCGGCGCTGTCCGGCGGCGAGCGGCGCCGTGTGGAGATCGCCCGGGCGCTGGCCACCCGGCCGCGCTTCATCCTGCTGGACGAGCCCTTCGCCGGCGTGGACCCGATCGCGGTGATCGAAATCCAACGCATCATCGGCTTCCTCAAGTCGCGCGGCATCGGCGTCCTCATCACCGACCACAACGTGCGCGAGACGCTGGGCATCTGCGACCGCGCCTACATCATCAGCGAAGGCCAGGTGCTGGCGCAGGGCACGCCGTCCGAGATCGTCGAGAACCCGGACGTGCGCAAGGTCTATCTCGGCGAGCATTTCCGGATGTGAGATGACGCGGCAGCGCTTGTCCTTTGCGGGCGCCGCGCGGCGAGTCGTCGCCGCCGCGGTCTTCGCTGCGTCCACCCTGCAGGCGGTGCGGCCGTGTCGGTCATGAAGCCTTCCCTGCAGGTCCGGCTGTCGCAGCACCTGGCGCTCACGCCCCAGCTGCAGCAGTCGATCCGCCTGCTGCAACTCTCCACGCTCGAGCTGCACCAGGAAGTCGAGCAGATGCTGGAGCAGAACCCCTTCCTCGAGCCCGAGGAAGACCCTGCGGGCGAAGCCGCGCCGGCCGCCGCCGTTCCCGAGCGGACCCCCGCCTCGGAAACCCTCGCGGCCGAGGCCGAGGGCGGCGACGGCTTCGAGGCCCCGGAAGCGCCGAGCATGGACAGCGTCGAGTTCGGCGCCACCGAGCGCGAGGACTGGGAGAACGGCACCGAGCGCGATGATTTCGACGGCATCCGCGAAACGCCCGCACCCCGCAACGGGGCGATCGACGACGGCGAGCTCGACCCGATCGACCGGGCCTCCCCCGGCATCAGTCTGCAAGACCACCTGCGCCAGCAGCTCATGGGGATGCGGCTGGCCCCCGAGGATGCGGCCGCGGTGATGGTGTTGATCGAGTCGCTCGACGAAGATGGCTACCTCGCCGACCCGCTGGAGGAGATCGCCGCGCGTCTGGCGGGCGACGACGCCGAGGCGCGCGAGGAGTTGCTCGAGCGGCTGCAATGCGCGCTCAAGTGGCTGCAGAGCCTGGAGCCCACCGGGGTGGGCGCGCGCAACCTGTCCGAATGCCTGTGTCTGCAATTGCAGGCGCTGCCGCGCAGCGAGGCGCAGGTGGTGGCGACCCTCATCTGCAAGCACCACCTCGAGACGCTCGCGCGGCGCGACATCAAGAAGCTGATGGCCTCCACCGGGGCCGACGAGGAGACGATCAAGCAAGCCCAGAGCCTCATCGTCTCGCTCGAGCCCAAGCCGGGGCGCCCCTTCACGCGCGCCGAGGCCCACATCGTCGTGCCCGATGTCATCGTGCAGAAGGCCGGGCGGCAATGGAAGGTGGTGCTCAACCCCGACGTGATGCCCCGGCTTCGCATCAACGACCTCTACGCCCAGGCGCTCAAGCAGCAGCGCGCCCACGAGGGCGCGCAGGCGTTGAGCGCGCGGCTGCAGGAGGCGCGCTGGTTCATGAAGAACATCCAGCAGCGGTTCGAGACCATCCAGCGCGTGGCGCAGGCCATCGTCGAGCGGCAGAAGAACTTCTTCACACACGGCGAGATCGCGATGAAGCCGCTCGTGCTGCGCGAGATCGCCGACGAACTCGGGCTGCACGAATCGACCATCTCGCGCGTGACCACCGCCAAGTACATGGCCACGCCCTTCGGCACGTTCGAGCTCAAGTACTTCTTCGGCTCGTCGCTCAACACCGAGGCGGGAGGCAATGCCTCCAGCACCGCCGTGCGTGCGCTCATCAAGCAGCTGGTGGCCGCCGAGGACCCGAAGAAGCCGCTGTCGGACAGCCAGATCAGCGAGATGCTCGGCGAGCAGGGCATCCAGGTGGCGCGCCGCACCGTGGCCAAGTACCGCGAGGCGTTGAAGATCGCGCCCGCCAATTTGCGCAAGGCGTTGTGATGCAGCGCCTGGCCTCCCCCGCCTCGTGATGAGCGTCTTCGCGTTGTTCCTCCCCTGCGCAGCGGGCGTCGAGGCCCTGCTCGCGGACGAGGTCGCAGGCATTCTCGGCCGCGAGGCCGCGGTGCGCCCGGCCCGCGGCGGGGTGTGCGCGCAAGGCGATGCCGAGGCGGTCATGCGGCTCAACCTCGAAAGCCGGCTCGCGCAGCGCGTGCTGGTGCAGCTGGCCGAGGGCGACTACCGCACCGAGGACGACCTCTACGCCCTCGCGCGCTCGGTGGACTGGACGGCGTGGATCGGCACCCGGCAGACGATCAAGGTCGAGGTGACCGCGCAGCGGTCGCCGCTCAGGAGCCTCAACTTCGCCGCGCTGCGCATCAAGGACGCGCTGTGCGACCGCATGCGCGAGGCCACGGGCGCCCGTCCCGACGTGGACACCCAGCGGCCCGACCTCAGGGTGATGCTCCACCTCACACCGTCGCACGCGACGCTCTATGCCGACACGTCCGGCGAGCCGCTCTTCAAGCGCGGTTGGCGTGAGGACAAGGGCGAAGCCCCGCTGAAGGAAACGCTCGCCGCCGCGATGCTGGCCGCGGCCGGCTGGCGCGGGGCGCCCGAGGCCGGAGGAGCGCTGCTCGACCCTTGCTGCGGCTCGGGCACCATCGCGATCGAGGCCGCCCAGATCGCCTGCGGCATCGCCCCGGGCCTCAAACGCCGCTTCGCGTTCGAGCGCTTGCGGCCTTTCGCATCGCCCGAAGCGCGTGCCCGATGGGCCTCATTGAAAGCGGCCGCCCAGGCCCGCATCCATCCGCCCCGCGTGCCGGTGTTCGCGAGCGACGTGGCCTTCCGCATGGTGGACTTCGCACGCCGCAATGCCGAGCGGGCCGGCGTCGCGCAGGCCATCGAGTTCCACGGGGGCGACGCGCTGCAGCGCCCGGCGCCCCCGCTGCCCGCCGGGCTGGCCGGAACGCTGATGATGAACCCGCCCTACGGAGAGCGCATCGCGGCCCGCGGCAGCGTGGGCCGCCCGGGGGCGCAGGCGGAGGCCGCCAGCGGCAGGCCGCGCCCGCCGCAGGGCGCACGCCAGGAGGAAACCGCCCTCAGCGAGGGCTTCTTCGAGCGCCTGGCGGCGCACTGGAAGCGGCACTTCGGCGGCTGGACGGCGTGGGTGCTGAGCCCCGACATGAAGCTCGCGGGCCGTATGCGGCTGAAGGAGTCGCGTCGGGTGCCGCTGTGGAACGGGCCGATCGAATGCCGGCTGTACCGCTTCGACATCGTCGCCGGCTCCCCGCGCCTCGAGAGCGCCGAGGCGCGGCAGCGCAGCTCCTGAACGCCGCCGGGTCCTCCCCGGAACAGGGCGCCGTGTCGCGAGTGGGGCCGCAGCCGAAGCTGCCGACGGCGCCTCGATCCCCCCGGCGCGCAAAGCTTCACAGCGAGAAGGAAGAAGGCCCGGGCGAGAGCCCAGAAGGCTCGGACGAGAGGCAGGGCCGCAGGCGAGAAGGGACGAGAAGGGACGCTCAGACGGCCGAGAGGTAGCGGGAGACCACGGCTGCGGAAAAGCGGCTCGCCACGTCGCGCAAGAAGGCGGGAAAGTCGACATGCGCGGCGTCGTCGGCGCGGTCCGAGATGGTGCGGATCACGCCGAACGGCACGCCCAGGTCGTGGCAGACCTGCGCCACCGCGGCGCCTTCCATCTCGACGGCGAGCGCCTGCGGCAGCTCCGCGCGCAGGGCCGCGCTCTCGGCGGTGGTGCTGACGAAGCGGTCACCGCTGACGATGAGCCCTTCGTGGCAGCGACGGCCCGCCAGCCGGTAAGCCTGCACGGCCGGGGCGCCGAGATGCTCGGCCGCGGCCTGGAGCACTTCGTGCGCGGCCCGGGCCAGGCGGCTGGCGACCCGGTCGTCGGCGTCGAACGTCGAGCGGCCGTAGTACGGGATCTCATGGCGCGGGAAGATGGGCGAGGCGTCGAAGTCATGCTGCAGGAACTGCCGGCCCACCACCACGTCGCCCACCGCCACCCCTTCGGCCAGGCCGCCCGCCACGCCGGTGAAGACGATCTCCCGGGCGGCGAAGCGCTCGACCAGCAACGCCGCCGTGGTCGCGGCCGCGACCTTGCCGATGCGCGAGAGCACGACCACCACGTCCTGCCCCACCAGGTGGCCCAGCCAGAACTCGCGCCCGGCATGGCGCACGCGGTGCTCGTCGGGCATGCAGTCGAGCAACGCCTGCAGCTCCTCGGGCATGGCGGCCATGATGGCGATCCGGCTCATATCGCTTCCTCTTCCCAAAAGCACGACGGCCCGATGTTGCCATCGGGCCGCGGCGCGGTGCTTGCCGTGCCTTACTTCTTGTCGCGCAGCTCCCGGCGCAAGATCTTGCCCACCGGCGTCTTGGGCAACTCCTTGCGAAACTCGATGATCTTCGGGCGCTTGTAGCCGGTGAGGTGCTGCTCGCAGTAGGCGCGCACGTCCGCTTCGGTGATGTTCGGGTTCTCGCGCACGATCACGAGCTTGACCGCTTCGCCGGACTTTTCGTCGGGCACGCCGACCGCGGCGCACTCCAGGATGCCGTCCATCTGAGTGACGACGTCCTCGATCTCGTTCGGGTACACGTTGAAGCCCGAGACGAGGATCATGTCCTTCTTGCGATCGACGATCTTGAAGTAGCCGCGCTCGTCCATCGTCGCGATGTCGCCGGTACGGAAGAAGCCGTCGGCCGTCATTACCTTGGCCGTTTCGTCGGGCCGCTGCCAGTAGCCGGCCATCACCTGCGGGCCGCGCACGCACAGCTCGCCCGGGGTGCCGATGGGCACCTCGTGGCCCTCGTCGTCGAGCAGCTTGACCTCGGTCGACGGCAACGGTAGGCCGATGGTGCCGGTGTAGGCCTTGCTGTCGGTCGGGTTGCAAGTCACCGACGGCGAGGTCTCCGAGAGCCCGTAGCCCTCGCAGATCGGGCAACCGGTCTTCTCCAGCCACACCTTGGCCGTGGCCTGCTGCACGGCCATGCCGCCGCCGACGCTGATCGACAAGTGCGACCAGTCCACCTTGTTGAAGTCCGGGTGGTGGGCCAATGCGTTGAACAGCGTGTTGACCGCCGGGAAGCTGTGGAACTTGTGCTGCGACAGCTCCTTGAGCACGGCCGGGAGGTCGCGCGGGTTCGGGATCAGCACGTTGCAGCCGCCCATGCGCAGCGACAGCATCATGTTCACCGTGAAGGCGAAGATGTGATAGAGGGGCAGCGCGCAGATGGTGACGGGCTGTTCGCCCGGGGGCACCTTCTTCATCGCTGGCAGGTTCCACGCCTCGGACTGCAACAGGTTGGCGATGATGTTGCGGTGGAGCAGCACCGCGCCCTTGCTCACGCCGGTCGTGCCGCCGGTGTACTGCAGCACGGCGATGTCGTCCGCCCGGATCTCGGGCTTGCGGAACGGGGCGCGCCGGCCTTGAGCGATCGCATCGTTGAAGCGCACCGCGCCGGGCAGCTCGAAGGCGGGCACCAGCTTCTTCACGCTGCGCACGACGTAGTTGACGATGAGCCCCTTCGGGAAGCCCAGCAGATCGCCCATCGCGGCGAGCACCACCTTCTTGGTGGGCGTGTGGGCTTGGCACTCCTGCAGCGTGCGCGCGAAGTTCTCGAGGATGACGATGGCCTTGGCGCCCGAGTCCTTGAGCTGGTGCTCCAGCTCGCGGGGGGTGTACAGGGGGTTGACGTTGACCACCACATAGCCCGCGCGCAGGATGCCGGCCACGGCCACCGGGTACTGCGGCACGTTGGGCATCATGATCGCGATGCGGTCGCCCTTCTCCAGCCCGAGCGACTGCAGGTAGGCCGCAAAGGCCCGCGACAGGTCGTCGACGTCACCGAAGGTGACCGTCTTGCCCATGAACTTGTAGGCCGCCCGGTCGCGGAACTTCTGGAAGCTCTCCTCGAGCAGTGCGACGAGAGAGGGGTACTGGTCGGGGTCGATCTCGTGAGGAACGCCTTCGGGGTAGTGCTGGAGCCAGGGCTTGTTCATACGTTCTTTGGAAGCGGAAGCGCGATTCTGACGGAGGGCTGACAAGCCCGTTATCAGGTGTTTCGATAATCGAACGATCGTTCGTTCGCTGCGCTACTCGATCGCCTTGACCATGTCCTCCACCACCTTCTTGGCGTCGCCGAACACCATCATGGTCTTGTCCATGTAGAACAGCTCGTTGTCCAGCCCGGCGTAGCCCGCGGCCATCGATCGCTTGTTGACGATCACCGTCTTGGCCTTGTAGGCCTCCAGGATCGGCATGCCGTAGATCGGGCTGCCCTTGACGTGCGCGGCCGGGTTCACCACGTCGTTGGCGCCGAGGATGATGGCCACGTCGGCCTGACCGAACTCGGCGTTGATGTCCTCCATCTCGAACACCTGGTCGTAGGGCACCTCGGCCTCGGCCAGCAGCACGTTCATGTGGCCCGGCATGCGGCCGGCCACCGGGTGGATCGCGTACTTGACGCTCACGCCCTTGTCGGTGAGCTTTTGCGCCAACTCCTTGACCGCATGCTGCGCGCGCGCCACCGCGAGGCCATAGCCCGGCACGATGATGACGCTCTCGGCGTTGGAGAGGATGAAGGCCGCATCGTCGGGGCTGCCGCTCTTGACCGTGCGCTGCTGCTGCGCGCCGCCCGCGGCCGCGCCGGCCTCACCGCCGAAGCCGCCCAGGATCACGTTGAAGAACGAGCGGTTCATCGCGCGGCACATGATGTAGCTCAGGATCGCACCCGAGCTGCCCACCAGGGAGCCGGCGATGATGAGCATCGAGTTGTTGAGCGAAAAGCCGATGCCCGCGGCCGCCCAGCCCGAGTAGCTGTTGAGCATGGACACCACGACCGGCATGTCGGCCCCGCCGATCGGGATGATGATCAGCACGCCCAGCACGAAGCTGAGCGCGAGCATCGCGTAGAAGGCCGGCCAGCTCTCGGTGAACATGAACACCAGGCCCAGCGCGACGGTGGCCAGCCCCAGCACGAGGTTGAGCAGGTGCTGCCCGGCGAAGACCACCG
Organism: Schlegelella aquatica; assembly: GCF_026013905.1. Lineage (NCBI taxonomy): Bacteria > Pseudomonadati > Pseudomonadota > Betaproteobacteria > Burkholderiales > Sphaerotilaceae > Caldimonas > Caldimonas aquatica. The sequence continues at coordinate 163,156 of NZ_CP110257.1, read as the reverse complement.
GGGCGCCCTGGAACAGGCGGAACTTGTACTTGCCCGAGAGCTTGCCGAAGGCGATCACCGACCCCGAAAAGGTGATCGCGCCGATGGCCGCGCCGAGGAAGAGCTCCAGCCGGTTGCCGGTGGGAATCGGCTCGCCCGCCCCGGTGATGCCGAAGGCCCAGGGCTCGGCCACCGCGGCGATGGCGATGAACACCGCCGCCAGGCCGATCATGCTGTGCATGAAGGCCACGAGCTCGGGCATCTTGGTCATCTCGACGCGGCGGGCCATGATGGCACCGGCCGTGCCGCCCACCAGCAGGCCCACGAGCACATAGACCATGCCTTGCGCGGCCTGGCCCGAGAGCTTGACGATCAGTGCGGCGGTCGTGAGGATGGCGATCGCCATGCCGACCATGCCGAAGACGTTGCCGCGGATGGACGTGGTGGGGTGGCTCAGGCCCTTGAGCGCCTGAATGAAGCAGACCGACGCCACCAGATAGAGCAGCGTCACGACGTTCATGCTGAGGCTCATTTACTTGCCCTCCTTCTTCGCGGGCGTCTTTTTCTTGAACATCTCGAGCATGCGGCGCGTGACGAGGAAGCCGCCGAAGACGTTGACCGCGGCCAGCGCGACCGCGAGCGTGCCCATCGTCTTGCCCAGGCCGCCCTCGGTGAGTGCCGCGGCCAGCATGGCGCCCACGATCACGATCGCCGAGATGGCGTTGGTCACGGCCATCAGCGGCGTGTGCAGGGCCGGCGTGACGTTCCAGACGACGTGGTAGCCCACGTAGATCGCGAGCACGAAGATGATGAGGTTGATGATGACCGGGCTGATCGTTTCCATGCCGGTTGTCTCCTGATGTGAAGCCTCGGTGGGCGGCCGCCGCAGCCGTCGCGCGCCACGGGGGGCGGATGCGGGCCGGGCGGGCCGGGCGCGGCGCGGCGCGCCGCTCAGAGTTTGCGTATCTCCTTGACGCGGTTGCCTTCGCCCAGCAACACGACGCGCGGCTTGTGGTCGCGCGCGTGGTCCTCGCTCATCGGCGCGTAGGTGCAGATGATGAGCAAGTCGCCCACCTGCGCCTTGCGCGCCGCGGCCCCGTTGAGCGAGATCGCGCCCGATCCCCGCGGCTTCTTGATGATGTAGGTCGAGAAGCGCTCGCCGTTGTTGACGTTGTAGAGCTCGATCTGCTCGTACTCGCGCATGTCCGCGGCATCGAGCAGGTCCTCGTCGATGCCGCAGGAGCCTTCGTAGTGCAGGTCCGCCTCGGTGACGGTGGCGCGGTGCAGCTTCGCGCGCAGCATGATGCGGTTCATCGGCGCGTGACCTCCCCGTTGGCGGTGACGCGGCAGGCAGCGACGATCTCGTCGTCCAGGTCGATCTTCAGGCCGCCTTCCTTGGTGAGGATGAGCTTGAGGAAGTCGAGCACGTTGCGCGCATACAGGCTGCTCGCGTCGGCCGCCACCAGCGCCGGCAGGTTCGTCTCGCCGACGATGTGCACGCCGTGCTGCACCACCGTGCGGCCCGGCTCGGTCAGCTCGCAGTTGCCGCCCTGGGCCGCCGCCAAGTCCACGATCACGGAGCCGGGCTTCATGCTGCGCACCATCTCGGCGCTGACGAGCCGCGGCGCCGGCCGCCCGGGGATGAGTGCCGTGGTGATGACCACGTCGGCCTGCGCCACGCGCTTGGCCACCTCCGCCTTCTGGCGGTCGAGCCAGCTCTGCGGCATCGGCCGGGCGTAGCCGCCCACGCCCTCGGCCGCCTCGCGCTCCTCGTCGGTCTCGTAAGGCACGTCGATGAACTTGGCGCCCAGCGACTCGACCTGCTCCTTGACCGAGGGGCGCACGTCGCTCGCCTCGATCACGGCCCCGAGCCGCTTGGCGGTGGCGATGGCCTGCAGGCCCGCGACACCCACGCCCAGCACCACGACGCGAGCGGCCTTGACCGTGCCGGCCGCCGTCATCAGCATCGGAAAGAAGCGCTGGTACACGTTGGCCGCGATCATCACGGCCTTGTAGCCGGCGATGTTGGCCTGGGACGACAGCACGTCCATGCTCTGGGCGCGCGTGATGCGCGGCGCGGCCTCGAGGGCGAAGCCGGTGACCCCCGCCGACGCCAGCCGCTGCAGCCCCTGCGCATCGAAGGGGTTGAGCATGCCGACGAGCACGGTGCCCGGCTTCATCCGCCCGACCTCCTCGGCCTGCGGCGCGCGCACCTTGAGCACCAGCTCGCAGCCGAATGCGCCCGGCGCATCGGTGAGCTCGGCCCCCACCGCGGTGTAGGCCTCGTCGGGCGCGGACGCCGCCACGCCTGCGCCGCGCTGGATGCGCACCGTGTGGCCCTGGGCCACGAGTTTCTTCGCCGTCTCGGGCGTGACGGCGACGCGCGTCTCCCCCGCCACCGTCTCGAGCGGTACGCCTATGAGCATGAGTCCTGCCCTCCTCGTTGAATTGCCAACGCAACTGACGCGCAGCTTACACAAGCTGACAGATCGCGCACGGTAACTCAGTTTCAACTTCGGGTGGGTTGACAGCTATCGCGCGGGCGACATCGGCGCCCGCTTTGCCCCTGCCGCCGACCGCCCGGGGGGCCGGCGCTACACTGCCCGCCCATGCAGGACCGTTGGAAACCCAGTGTCACCGTGGCGGCCGTGATCGAGCGCGAAGGCCGCTTCCTGCTCGTCGAGGAGCACACCGCCGAAGGCCTGAAGCTCAACAACCCGGCCGGCCACCTCGACCCGGGCGAATCCCCCGAGCAGGGCGTTGCGCGCGAAGTGCTGGAGGAGACCGGCTGCGTCTTCACGCCCACGCACGTGCTGGGCGTGTACCTGTCGCGCTTCCACCGGCCGGCCACCCACGAGGACGTGACCTACCTGCGGCTCGCCTTCGTCGGCACCGTCACGGACCCGGCGCCCGGCTGGGTGCTGGACGACGGGATCGTGCGCACGGTGTGGATGACCGCCGAGGAGGTGCGCGCGAGCGCCGAGCGGCACCGCAGCCCGCTGGTGCTGCGGTGCATCGAGGACTACCTCGACGGCAAACGCTACCCGCTGGAACTCGTGATGACCCACCACAGCGTCTTCGAGCCGGAGATCAAGCAATGACGCGCGTCGTCGTGGGCCTGTCGGGGGGCGTGGATTCGGCGGTCTCTGCCTGGCTGCTGAAAGCCCAGGGCTACGAGGTCGTCGGCATCTTCATGAAGAACTGGGAAGATGACGACGACAGCGAGTACTGCTCCTCGCGGCAAGACTGGCTGGACGCGGCCTCGGTGGCCGACGTGATCGGCATCGACGTCGAGCACGTGAACTTCGCGGCCGAGTACAAGGACCGGGTGTTCGCGGAGTTTCTGCGCGAATACCAGGCCGGCCGCACGCCGAACCCGGACATCCTCTGCAACGCCGAGATCAAGTTCAAGGCGTTCCTGGATCATGCGATGCGCCTGGGCGCCGAGAAGATCGCGACGGGCCACTACGCCCGCGTGCGCGAGGTGGACGGCCGCTTCGAGTTGCTCAAGGGCGTGGACCCGTCCAAGGACCAGAGCTACTTCCTGCACCGGCTGACGCAGGCGCAGCTCGCGCGCACGCTGTTCCCCGTCGGCGAGCTGCACAAGACCGAGGTGCGCCGCATCGCGGCCGAGCTCGGCCTGCCCAACGCGAAGAAGAAGGATTCGACCGGCATCTGCTTCATCGGCGAGCGGCCGTTCCGCGAGTTCCTCAACCGCTACCTGGCCAAGGACCCGGGCCCGATCAAGGACGATCGCGGCCGCGTGCTGGGGCAGCACATCGGCCTGAGCTTCTACACGCTGGGCCAGCGCAAAGGGCTGGGCATCGGCGGAGTCAAGGAGCGCGGCGCGGCGCGCGGCGGCGGGGAGCACGAGCCGTGGTTCGTCGCCCGGAAAGACGTCGCGACGAACACGCTGTACGTCGTGCAAGGGCACGACCACCCATGGCTGCAGTCGCTCTCGCTGGAAGCCGCCGACGCCAGCTGGATCGCCGGCACCCCGCCCGAGCCGGGCCGCTACGCGGCCAAGACTCGCTACCGCCAGCAGGACGCGGCCTGCGTCCTCGAAGGCGGCGAGGGCGGCCGCTTCCGGCTGCACTTCGACGACGCCCAGTGGGCCGTCACCCCCGGCCAGTCGGCCGTGCTCTACGACGGCGAAGTGTGCCTCGGGGGCGGCGTGATCGAAGGGGCTGCGGCGGCCTGACCTCGGGCGCCGCCCGGCGTGCCGACGGCGGCGGTGTTGCATCGGCCACTTTGCCTGGAGGAGGGCACGGGGACGGTCGCCACCGCGCCGGCTCAGCCGGGCAGGTCCAGGGCCTGGGCGGCGCCGCGCAATCCCGGCGACTCGGCGAGGATGACCCAGGTGGGAATGCCCTCCAGGTACTCGCGGAATCGCCCCTTCGCCTCGAAGCGCTCGCGGAACGACGAGCCGTCGAACCATTCGCCCAGCCGCGGCACGATGCCGCCGCCGATGTAGACGCCCGCGCGCGCTCCGAGCGTCAGCGCCAGATTGCCGGCCACCGTGCCGAGGAAGGCGCAGAACAACTCCAGCGCGGCGACGCAGTGCGGATCGGCATGTCGCAACGCGGCCTGGGTGATCGCGGGCGCATCCAGCGGAGAGGCCTGCTTGCCGGCCAGCTCGCAAACGGCTTGGTACAAGTTGGCCAGGCCCGGCCCCGACAGGGCACGCTCGGCCGACACGTGTCCGAAACGCCGGCGCAGCAGCGCCAGCACCGCGTCCTCGCGCTCGTCGGCCGCCGACAGGGTGACGTGGCCGCCTTCGCCGGTCAGTGGCACCCAGCCGCCGCCGGGCACCGGCACGAGGCCCGAGACGCCCAGGCCGGTGCCCGGCCCCAGCAGCGCGATGGGCGCGGCCGCGACGGCCGTCCCACCCCCCACCTGGCGGCGCTCGTCGGCCCCGAGCAACGGCAGGGCCAAGGCCAGTGCCGTGAAGTCGTTCAGCACGACCAGCCGTTCCAGCCCCAACAGACGCTGCAGCTCCGAGATGGAGAAGCTCCAGTCGTGGTTGGTCATGTGCACCCGATCTGCGGTGACCGGGTTGGCGATGCCCACCGCGGCACATGCCGGGCGGGGCAGGCCCTGCGACTGGAGGTAGTGTTCGATCGCCTCGCGCAGCCCGGCATGCTCGGCCACGCGGTACGTGGTCATGCACGAGAGCCCGGCTTGCGGCTCGGCCAGCCAGGCGAAGCGGGCATGCGTGCCGCCGACGTCGGCGACCAGGCGGGGGTAAGCAGCAGCGCGGTCCATCGGTGGAAGCGGGGCGGTGGCACAGGCACCGCGGTTCACCGGTCAGGCTACCGAGCACGCGGCGTGCCCGGGCCTTCGCGCGCGCAGCCGCGCGGGGCGGCTGTCGGTCGGATCGTCAGAACGGGATGTCGTCGTCCATGTCGTCGAAGCCGGTCGACGACTTGGGCGCGGGCTTGCTGGCCGGGCGCGAGGCCGCCGGGGTGCTGCGGCCCGCACCGCCGCCCTCGTGGGGCTCGCGGCTGTAGCCGCCTTCGTCGCCCGCCGCACCGCCGCCCATGCCCTCGCGGCTGCCCAGCAGTTGCATCTGCTCGGCGATGATCTCGGTGGTGTAGTTGTCCTTGCCGTCCTGGCCTTGCCACTTGCGGGTCTTCAGGCGCCCCTCGACGTACACCGAGCGGCCTTTCTTCAGATACTCCCCGGCGATCTCGGCCAGGCGGTCGTAGAACACCACGCGGTGCCACTCGGTTTCCTCCTGGCGCTCGCCGGTGTCGCGGTTCTTCCAGTTGCGGGTGGTGGCCAACGAGATGTTGCAGACGGCCGAACCGTTGGGCGTGTAGCGCACCTCGGGGTCGCGCCCGAGGTTGCCGATCAGGATGACTTTGTTGACAGAGGCCATGGCTCGGCTCCTCCTAGAGATACATGAAGCTGCGGTGTCCGGGTGATTATCTCCGAGCCCCTCGCGGCCCCCGAATCACCCCTTGGTGGGTTCGGCGCGCGGGCCGGGCTTCAGGCCGACACGCCGTCGCCGCGGGGCGCGGTGCGCCGCGCGGGCGGGCGCATCGGCCAGGCCAGCGCGAGCCACAGCAGCATCAGCGCCGCGCACACCTGGAAAACCGCGGACTGTCCCCAGCGCGCGGCGACTTGGCCGCCGAGGAGCCCGCCGGCGAAGAGCCCGAGCGACTGGCAGGTGTTGAACACGCCCAGGGCCAACCCCTTGGCGGCCGGTGACGCCACCCGCGAGACGAGCGACGGCAACGAGGCCTCGAGCAGGTTGTAGCCGACGAAGAACGCGAGCAACGCGCCGATCAGCCAGACCGGCTCCGTCCAGCCGTGAGCCAGGGCCGCCTCGGTGAGCGCCAGCAGCGCGACGGCGCCGAGGAAGGCGGCACGCACCCGGCCGCGGCGCTCGCTCCAGATCATCACCGGCACCATCAGCACGAACGACAGCACCACCACAGCCAGATAGACCCAGCCGTGCTGGGCCACCGGCAGGCCCACGTGCTCGACGAGCGCCACCGGCACGACGACGAACATCGCCATCTGCACCAGGTGCAGCAGGAAGATGCCCGCGCACAACCGCTGCAGCTCGGGGTGCGCGAGCACGGTGCGCCAATGCGGCGCCGTGCCCGGACGCGGCGCCACCGGCGCCGGCGGCAGGCCGCGTGTGACGACGGCGATGGCCCCGAGCGCCAGCAGCCCGGTGAGCGTGAACAGGCCCGACATGCCCACCAGCGTGTACAGCCACGGCGCGAGCGCCAGCGACAACGCAAAGGACAGACCGATCGAGCCCCCCACCATCGCCATGGCCTTGGTGCGCACCTCGTCGCGCGTGTGGTCCGCGATCAGCGCCGTCACCGCGGCCGAGATCGCCCCCGCGCCTTGCAGCGCACGGCCGACGACCACCATCCACAGGTCGTGGGCGACGGCGGCGACGAACGAGCCGAGGGCGAAGACCAGCAGGCCGGCCACGATGACGGGCCGGCGCCCGAGCCGGTCCGAGGCGGCGCCGTAAGGGATCTGCAGCACCGCCTGGGTAAGGCCGTAGATGCCGATGGCCAGGCCCACGAGGCCCATCTGTTCGCCGCCGGGCATCTGTCGGGCATCGAGCGCGAAGACGGGCAGGATCAGGAACAGGCCCAGCATGCGCAGGCCGAAGATCGCCGCGAGCCACGAACTGGCTCGGCGCTCGGCCGCGGTCATGCGCAAGGAGTCGGTGCGATCGCTCATCGAATGCGGGAAAACCGTTATTGTCGCCGCGGAAGGCCGGTCGGCGCCTGGCCGCCCGCCTTGCCCGACCTGCCAGGCCGGGTCTTGTCGCCCGGGCGCGCCCCTGGGCATCGCAGGGCCCGGCGTACCGGCCCGGCTCGGGCGGGCCGCGCCCGGCTACCATTGCCGGCCTCGCCATGACCGATTCCGCCCGGCCCCGTTCGACCGCCGCCCCGAGCACCGTCCCGCTGGACATCCTGCGGGAGGTGTTCGGCTACGACCGCTTCCGCGGGCCGCAGGCGGCCATCGTCGAGCACGTGAGCGCCGGGGGCGATGCGCTGGTGCTCATGCCCACCGGCGGCGGCAAGTCGCTGTGCTATCAGATCCCGGCGATCGCGCGCCACCGCGCCGGCCGCGGCGTGACGGTGGTGGTCTCGCCGCTGATCGCGCTGATGCACGACCAGGTCGGTGCGCTGGAAGAAGCGGGCGTGCATGCCGCCTTCCTCAACTCCACGCTGTCGCTGGAGGAGGCGCAGCGTGTCGAGCGCGAGCTGATGAGCGGGCGGCTGGTGCTGCTGTACGCCGCTCCCGAGCGCGTGACGACGCCGCGCTTCCTGGCGCAGCTGGAGTCGCTCTACCTGCGCGGCCGGCTGGCGCTCTTCGCGATCGACGAAGCGCACTGCGTCTCGCAATGGGGGCACGACTTCCGCAGCGAGTACCTGGGCTTGAGCGTGCTGCACGAGCGCTTCGCCGACGTGCCGCGCATCGCGCTGACGGCCACCGCCGACGAGCACACCCGCGCGGACATCGTCGAGCGGCTGCAGCTGCAGGACGCGCGCGTCTTCATCAGCAGCTTCGACCGGCCCAACATCCGCTACACCATCGTCGAGAAGGACAACCCGCGGGCGCAGCTGTTGCGCTTCATCCGCGACGAGCACGAGGGCGAGGCCGGCATCGTCTATTGCCAGTCGCGCAAGAAGGTGGAGGAAACCGCCGCCTGGCTCAACGACGAAGGCATCGCCGCGCTGCCTTACCACGCGGGGCTCGACGCCGCGGTGCGACAGCAGCACCAGGACCGCTTCTTGCGCGAGGAGGGCCTGGTGATGGTGGCGACGATCGCCTTCGGCATGGGCATCGACAAGCCGGACGTGCGCTTCGTCGCGCACCTGGACCTGCCGAAGAACATCGAGAGCTATTACCAGGAAACCGGCCGCGCCGGCCGCGACGGCGAACCGGCCGAGGCCTGGATGGCGTACGGCCTGGCCGACGTCGTCAACCAACGGCGCATGATCGACGAGAGCCCCGCGAGCGAGGACTTCAAGCGCGTGCAGCGCGGCAAGCTCGACGCGCTGCTGGCGCTGGCCGAGACGCACGAGTGCCGGCGGGTGCGGCTGTTGGCGTACTTCGGCGAAGACTATGGCGCGGCGGCGGCGTCCCCCGGCGGGGGCGACCTCCTCGGGGTGCAGGCCGGCCGACCGACGATGAGGGCACGATGCGGCAACTGCGACAACTGCCTGGCGCCGCCGGCCACCTGGGACGCGACCGATGCGGCGCGCAAGGCGCTGTCGTGCATCTACCGCTTCCACCAGCACGGGGCACACGGGGCCGCGCCGCGGGCCTTCGGCGCCGGTCACCTGATCGACGTGTTGCGGGGCAAGCGCACCGACAAGGTCGCGCAATACGGGCATGACCGCCTCAGCACCTTCGGCATCGGGGCAGACCTGACCGAGGCACAGTGGCGCGGCGTGCTGCGTCAGCTCGTCGCGCTGGGCCACGTGACGGCCGAGGGGGAGTACGGGACGCTGCATCTGGCCGACAGCGCCCGCTCGGTGCTGCGCGGCGAAGTGCACCTGCTGCTGCGCGTGCCGGCCGAGCCTGCGCGCGGGCGGGCCACCCGCCCGCGAGGCGCCCGCGCCGCGGCGCTGCCCGCCGACCTGGACGCCGCCGCGCAGGCGCGCTTTCTGGCGCTGAAGGCGTGGCGGGCCGAGGTCGCGCGCGAGCACAACCTGCCCGCCTATGTCGTCTTCCACGACGCCACGCTGGCCGAGATGGCCCGCCTCGCGCCGACGACGCTGGAAGAGCTCGGCGCCGTCAGTGGCGTCGGTGCCAAGAAGCTGGAAGCCTACGGGCGCGAGATCCTGCGCGTGCTGGCGGCCTGAACTACTGCAGCAGGCCCCACAGCCGGCGCAGCAGGGTGTGCGCCCATGCCGGCAGCGCGCTGTCGAAGCGTTCCTCCTGGCCGTACTCGTCGCCTTCGATCACGGCGCTGTGCACCAACGTGCCGCGCCCGCACACCTGCAAGCTCAGCCAGCCGCGCGTGCCGGCCTCCCAGGTCAGCGTGAGGCTGCCGTCGGGCTCGACCTGCACGTCGGGCGCGGGCCAGGCCTGGCCCACCAGCTCGAGGAGCCGCTCGCCTTCGCGCAGCGTCGCCTCGCTCGGCCACGCCCACGCGCGGGACTCGACCAGCGGCCGCACCTCCTCGAGCGCGAGCGCGATCGGCGCGGCCCGCGTGGGCGGCGGCGTGGACGACGGGTTGACCATGCCCCCATTCTGAGCCCGGCGCGTCGGCCTGCCGTGGGGAGGGGTCTTCGGCGAACGCGCTCCGCATTGCATAATGCGACGCATTCTCATTCGCAGTCGTATTGCATATGCCTTCTGCCCCCCTACTCCGCGTCCCCGTCGTGCTGGGCCCTCTCGCGGCCGCCCTCGCCGCTCTTCCTGCCGGTGGCATGGCGCAAGCAGCCCACGCGGCGGGCGAGCTGGACGTCGTGCGCGTCACCGGCGAGCGCGAGCGCAGCTACACGTCGCAGACCGTCCAGGTGGGCACGTTCCGGGACCAGGACCCGCTGGACGTGCCCCTGACCAACAACGTGGTGACGCGCGAGGTGCTGGACGCCCAGGGGTCGCGCACCGTTTTCGGCGCGCTGCGCAACACGGCCGGGGTCACCCGCTCTCAGCTGAGCGGCTCCACCTACGACAACATCTCGATCCGCGGCCTGCTGGTGGAAAACCGCGGCAACTACCGGCTCAACGGCTCGCTGCCCGTCATCAATCTCATCGACATCCCGATGGAGAACAAGGAGCGGGTCGAGGTGCTCAAGGGCGCGTCCTCGCTCTACTACGGGTTCGTGCCGCCCTCGGGCATCGTCAACTTCGTGACCCGGCGCGCGGGCCGCGAGCCGGTCACGAGCATCGCGGCCTCGGTCAACGACCACGGCGCGGTCGACCTGCATGCCGACGTGGGCCGCCGCTTCGGCCCCGGCGAGGACATGGGCCTGCGGGTCAACACGGTGGCTGGCAAGGAGGAGCTGGGCATCGACCGCTACCAGGGCGAGCGGCAGCTGCTGTCGGCCGCTTACGACTGGCGGGTGGCTCCCGGCTTCAACCTCAAGCTGGATGTCGAGCACTACCGCAAGGACGTCAGCGAACAGGCGGCCATCGAGGTGCCGCGCGTCGCCGGCCGGGCGGTGACACCACGCCTGCCCGCGAACACCACGAATGCCGCGGGCGAGTGGCAACGCTACGACGCGCAGGCCACCAACGTGCTGCTGCGCGGCGACCTCGCCCTCGGCGACGCGTGGATGCTCACCCTCGAGACGGGCCGCGCCGTCGCCGAGCGCGACCGGCGGTACTCGTTCTTCCGCTACGGCAACCTGGCCACCGGCGAGGGCACGCTCAACATCAGCTTCGTGAATGGCCAACGCTACGAGAACACCGCCCACCGCGTGGACCTCAACGGCCGCCTCGAGACGGGGACGATCGTGCACGACCTCACCGTGGGCGCCTCCTACGGCCGGCGCGAGTCGTACTTCGGCGACTCGGCCCCCTCGGCCAGCGTGCCGCAGAACATCTACGACCCGCGCCCCGTGCCGCCGATGCATCCCGTGATCGCCACGCGAGGCGGGCGCAACCGCATCGTGGACCAGGGCCTGTACGCCTTCGACCGCATGACGCTGTCGCCGCAATGGCAACTGATGGCCGGCGTGCGCTACAGCGACTACCGGAGCGAGAACGTCACCGCCGCAGGCGCCGTCACCCCCTACGAGACCACCGACACCTCTCCCAACGTCTCGGTGCTGTTCAAGCCCGCCGAGACGCTGAGCGTTTATGCGAGCTACCTGGAGGGGCTGGAGGAAACGGGCACCGCCTCGGCCAACTACGCCAACGCCGGCGAAACGCTACCGCCGGCGGTGAACAAGCAGAAGGAGCTGGGAGTCAAGTGGCGCAGCGCCCACGGGGCGCTTCTGCAGGCCGCCGTGTTCGACATCCGCCGACCGCAGACCACTCGCGATGCCGCCAACCGCTTCGTCGTCGGCGGCAAGAGCCGGTACCAGGGCCTGGAGTTGTCGGCCAGCGGCGAACTGGGGCGGCATTGGTCGGTCATCGCGTCGGCCCTGTGGCTCGACGCGCAGATCCTGCGCTCCAGCACGGCGGCCGAGGTGGGCAAGACGCCGGAGAACACGCCCAAGCGCACGTTCAGCCTGTTCGGCGAGTACCGCGTGCCGCAGGTGCCCGGCTGGTCGGTCAATGCGGGCGCCTACCACGTGGGCAAGCGACCGGTGAACAACGCCAACGAAGCCTTCGTCGGCGGCTACACCACCTTCTCGGCGGGCACCCGCTACACGACGCGCTGGGCGGGCACCGGCGTCACCTTGCAGGCCAACGTGGACAACCTCACCGACCGCACCTACTGGAGCAGCGCCGGCAACAACCTGCTCGGCGTCGGCCTGCCCCGTACGGTGCGGGTCGCGGCGAAGTTCGACTTCTGAAGCCGGGCGGCACGCCACATCCCTCCCTCGGCCCAGCCCGGCCCGCACCTCGCCCATGCCCCTGCAAGGACGCCCCCGTCGCCTCTGGCTCGTCGCGCATCGCTGGCTCGGGCTCTCGCTCGGGGCGGTGCTGCTGGTGAGCGCCGTCACCGGCACCCTTCTCGCCGCGCTGCGGCCGCTGGAGCACGCCCGGGCGCCAGCGGTGCAGCCCGGCCTCGGGGGCCCGGTGGCCGCATCGGCCCTGCCCTGGCAGGCGGCGCTCGACGAGCTGCGTCGCCTGCACGGGCCGCACGCCAGCTTCACGTTCCGCCCGCCGCGCCAGTCGGACGAAACGCTGTGGGTGTTCGTGCGCGGCCCGCGGTGGAACGGCACGGCCTATTTCCACCCCACGCAGGGTCGGCTGCTCGCACAGATCGGCGAGCGCGAGCGCCTCTTCGGGCAGTTGTTCGAGCTGCACAGCGAGCTGTGGTCGGGCGACATCGGTAAGGGCGTGTTGAGCGTGGCGGCGCTGGCCTACCTGCTGCTCACCGTCTCGGGCCTGCTGCTGTGGTGGCCGGCCAGGTGGCACCAGGGTGTGTGCATCAAGTGGTCTGCCGGCGGCACGCGCCGCTTGTTCGATCTTCATCGCGTCGTCGGGGCTGCGGCCGGCCTGCTGGTGCTGGTGTGCGTGGCGAGCGGTGCCTACATGGCCTGGCGCCCGATCTCGCAGTGGGTGACCCGGGCAGCGGGCGCCTCGACGCTGGCGCCGCCGGCAGTGCTTCGCGCCTCGCCGCAGGCGCCACCGGTGCCGCTCGACGTCCTCGTGACGCGCGGCCTGGCGCAGTGGCCGCAGGCGCGGGCGGGCTACGTGCAGGTGCCGGCGGGCGAGGAACGGCCCGTGCGGCTGCGCCTGCGCCTAGCCGACGACCCGCACCCCAACGGCTTGAGCTCGGTGTGGTTGCACCCTCGCACGGGCGAGGTGCTCGCCGCGCACCGGTGGACCGCGCTCGACCCCGGCGCCCGCGCGTACGCGGTGGTCTACCCGCTGCACACCGGCGAGTGGGGCGGGCCGTTGCACCGGGTGGCCGTCGGCGCCGCGGGTGTGATTCTGGCCGGCTACGGCATCACGGGGGTGTGGCTCTGGTGGCGGCGTCGCCGAACGAGCGCCCGCCCGCGGAGCGCGGTCGTCGGCTCCTCTTGAGGTCGGAGGAAGCCCCGCGCCACGGCCGTTCAGGGCTGCACCGTGACGACGATCACCGGGCTGTAGCCGCGCTGCCCCCAGTTGTCGTAGGCCACGGCCTGGTACTGCCACTGCCCGGCCATCAAGGGGGCTTGCAGCACCAGCTCGAACGGCCGATGCAGGTCGTTGTGGAGCAGACGCCGGCTCCCGTCGGGCAGCACCTCGAAGAAGTCCACCTGCTCGACGAATCCGTCGTCGCGTGCGTCGGCCGTGAGGATGAAGGTGCCCCCCGGCAGCACGACGCCGGGGTTGGCGAACAGCGACACCCGGGGCGCATCGTCATCGTCGCCGATCCCGATGCCGATGCCCAGCGAGACGCCGCCCCCGCAGGCGGCCACGGACACGGCCAGCAGCGCCGCCATCAGCATCGCCACGGCGGCGCGGGCGGCCGTCGCCAAGGGACGTCGAAGGCGCTGCATGCCTGCATCCTACCGTGAGCGCACCCGGCGCCGGCTGGCACGGCCGCTGCTCGCCACTATGATGGTGGGCTTTTCGCACCTGCCGCGTCCATGCCGAAGAGTCCTTCCCAGCGCCAGCTCCGCGACGCCGACGGCGCCGGCTCCTCGGGCGCCGAGGCCCCGGCGCCGGCCGCGCCCTCGACGGGCCCCTTGATCCGCGTGCGCGGGGCCCGGACCCACAACCTCAAGAACATCGATCTCGACATCCCGCGCCACCGGCTGGTGGTGATCACCGGGTTGTCCGGCTCGGGCAAGTCCTCGCTCGCCTTCGACACGCTCTACGCCGAAGGCCAGCGCCGCTACGTGGAGAGCCTGAGCGCCTACGCGAGGCAGTTCCTGGAGCTGATGGACAAGCCCGACGTGGACGTGATCGAAGGCCTGTCGCCCGCGATCTCGATCGAGCAGAAGGCCACCAGCCACAACCCGCGCTCCACCGTGGGCACCGTCACCGAGATCCACGACTACCTGCGCTTGCTGTACGCCCGCGCCGGCACGCCCTTTTGCCCCGAGCACGAACTGCCCTTGGAGGCGCAGAGCGTGAGCCAGATGGTCGATGCCGTGCTCGCGCTGCCCGAAGACACCAAGCTCATGATCCTGGCTCCCGTCGTGCGCGACCGCAAGGGCGAGTTCGTGGAGCTCTTCCAGGATATGCAGGCCCAAGGCTACGTGCGTTTTCGCGTCGACGGCCGCATCGTCGAGGCGCCCGACGTGCCCGCGCTCAAGAAGACCGAGAAGCACGACATCGACGTCGTCGTCGACCGCCTCAAGGTGCGCGCCGACATGAATCAGCGCCTGGCCGAGAGTTTCGAGGCGGCGCTGCGCATCGCCGACGGGCGCGCGATCGCGCTGGAGATGGACAGCGCCGAGCTCGTCAGCCCGGCCCCGGACGGCGGCGGACCCGCCCGCGGGGCGGACGCGCAGCGCCCGGGGGTGCCGCATGCGCGCGAGCACCTCTTTTCGAGCAAGTTCGCCTGCCCGGTGTGCAGCTACTCGCTGGCCGAGCTCGAGCCGCGGCTCTTCTCGTTCAACTCGCCGCTGGGCGCGTGCCCGCGTTGTGACGGCATCGGCCAGATCACTGCGTTCGACGTCGAGCGGGTCGTCGCCTTTCCCTCGCTCAGCGTCGCCAGCGGCGCCATCAAGGGCTGGGACCGCCGCAACGGCTACACCTTCTCGATGCTGCAAAGCGTCGCCAAGCACTACGGCTTCGACCTGGAGGTGCCCTTCGAGGATCTGCCGGAGCAGGCCCGGCGCGTGCTGCTGCATGGCTCCGGCCAGGAGGACATCGAGTTCGTCTACCAGGCCGAAGGGGCGGGCGGTCGCAAACGCACCGTCAAACGCTGGCATCCGTTCGAGGGGATCATCCCCAACTTCGAGCGCCGCTTTCGCGAGACGGACTCGGTGGCCGTGCGCGAGGAACTCGCCCGCTACCAAAGCAGCGTGCCCTGCCCCGAATGCCATGGCACCCGCCTGCGCCGCGAGGCGCGGCATGTGAAGCTGGTGGATGCGAACACCGGCGACGCCCGTCCGATCTACGAGGTGTCGCACGCCACGCTCAAGGAGGCCTTGCGCATCTTCGAGACGCTGCAGCTCAAGGGCGCCAAGGCCGAGATCGCCGACAAGGTGGTGCGCGAGATCCGCGCGCGGCTGCGCTTCCTCAACAACGTGGGCCTCGACTACCTCAGCCTGGACCGCAGCGCCGACACGCTCTCGGGCGGCGAGGCGCAGCGCATCCGCCTGGCCAGCCAGATCGGCTCGGGCCTCACCGGCGTCATGTACGTGCTGGACGAACCCAGCATCGGCCTGCACCAGCGCGACAACGACCGCCTCATCGGCACGCTCAAGCACCTGCGCGACCTGGGCAACTCGGTGCTCGTGGTCGAGCACGACGAGGACATGATCCGCGCGGCCGACCACGTGATCGACATGGGCCCGGGCGCCGGCGTGCACGGCGGGCAGGTGATCGCGCAGGGCACACCCGAGGAGATCGCGCGCAGCGAGGAGTCCCTGACCGGCCAGTACCTCGCCCGCCGGCTGCGCATCCCGGTACCCCAGCGCCGCACGCCTTGGGGGCGCGAGCTGCTGCCCCCGCCGGCCGCACGGCCGATGCGCGCCGCCGCACCCCCGCCCGAAGCCGAAGGCACGCCGCGGGCGCTGCGCATCGTCAACGCGCGGGGCAACAACTTGAAGGGCGTCACGGTGGACATCCCCGTCGGGCTCTTCACCTGCGTGACGGGCGTCTCGGGCTCGGGCAAGTCGACGCTCGTCAACGACACGCTCTATGCGGCGGTGGCCCGCAAGCTGTACGGCAGCCACGACGAGCCCGCGCCGCACGACAACATCGAGGGCTTGGAGGCCTTCGACAAGGTCATCAACGTGGACCAGTCGCCGATCGGCCGCACGCCGCGCTCCAACCCGGCCACCTACACCGGCGTGTTCACGCCGATCCGCGAGCTCTTCGCCGAGGTGCCGGCCGCGCGCGAACGTGGCTACGGCCCGGGGCGCTTCAGCTTCAACGTCGCGGGCGGCCGCTGCGAGGCCTGCCAGGGCGACGGCGTGCTGAAGGTGGAGATGCACTTCCTGCCCGACGTCTACGTGCCCTGCGACGTCTGTCACGGCAAGCGCTACAACCGCGAGACGCTGGAGATCCTCTACAAGGGCAAGAACATCAGCGAGGTGCTCGACATGACGGTCGAGGACGCGCTGGGCCTGTTCAGTGCGGTGCCCGCCATCGCGCGCAAGCTGCAGACGCTGATGGACGTGGGGCTGGGCTATGTGAAGCTCGGCCAAAGCGCGACCACGCTCTCCGGCGGCGAGGCGCAGCGGGTCAAGCTCGCGCTGGAGCTGTCCAAGCGCGACACGGGCCGCACGCTCTACATCCTGGACGAACCGACCACCGGCCTGCACTTCCACGACATCCGGCTGCTGCTCAAGGTGCTGCACCAGCTGCGCGACCACGGCAACACCATCGTCGTGATCGAGCACAACCTCGATGTCATCAAGACGGCCGACTGGGTGATCGACATGGGCCCCGAAGGCGGCGCGGGCGGCGGCACCGTCGTCGCGACCGGCACCCCGGAAGACGTGGCCGCCCATCCCGCGAGCTACACCGGGCGCTACCTCGAGCCGCTGCTCGCCGAGCGCTGAAGCCCCGGTGCCTGGGCGCGCCGCGCCCTCACCCGGCGGCGGCCGGCGCCTCGCGGCGCGCCCGCGCGTGGCCCACCCAGAGGCCGGCCAGCACCAGCGCGAGCGTGGCCGCTTGGGCCGCCACGCCCTCCACGGTGGGGTGCAGGCCCAGCACGGGCACGCTCACGAAGCGCATCGCCGTGGCCTCGAGAACGCCCGCCTCCTGCAGCGCCGCAATGCCGTTGCCCGCGAACACCACCGCCAGCGCCGCGAGCAGCCAGGAGGTGGCCGAGAAGAAGGGCCCGAGGGGCAGCCGCACGCTGTACTTGAGGATCGCCCACGCCAGCACGGCCAGCACCGCGGCGGCCGTGGCCATGCCGCCCAGCACGGCCGTGTGCGCGCCCGCGCCCGCCTGGCCCCACAGCGACTGATAGAACAGCAGGACCTCGAACAGCTCGCGGTACACCGCGAGGAACGACACCCCGGCCATCGCCCACCAGGTGCGCCGTGCCAGCGCACCGCCCACCTGCTCGCGGATGAAGCGCTGCCACGCCTGCGCGTGCGACTTGCTGTGCAGCCAGTAGCCCACATAGAGCAGCATCGCCGCGGCCAACAGCGCCGTCACGCCCTCGGTGAGTTCGCGGCTCGCGCCCGAGATGTCCACCACGTAGCGTGCCAGCGCCCAGGTGGCGAAGCCCAACACCACGGCACCGATCCAGCCCACGTGCACGTACGCAATGGCCTCGCGCCGCCCCGTCTTGCGCACGAAGGCGACGATCGCGGCCAGCACCAGGATGGCCTCCAGCCCTTCGCGCAGCAGGATGAGCAAGGCGCTGACGAAGGCCGCTGTCGGCGACAGGCTCTCCTCGGCCAGCGCAGCGTCGGCACGGTCCAGCAGGGCCTCCAGGCGCGCAACCCTCTGCGCCACGTCGTCGGCGCGGCGCCCCTCGCCGATGGCCTGCCGCACGGCCATCATCTCGCGCTCGATCTCCAGGCGCAGCGCGCCGTCCACGGCATCGAGGCTGTTCTCGACGAGCTCGAAGCCCTCCAAGTACGCGCTGATGGCGAGCTGCCGGGCGCCTTCCTTGTCACCGGTGCGGTAGCGCTCCAGGCCCTCGCGCAGCTGCGCGCGTGCGAACGCCAGGGGGCTCGGCCGGCCCTCGTCCAGCGCCTGGGGATGCGCGACGAGCCACGCCTGGGCGGCCGCGGCGCGATCGCCCGCCTGAGCCGCGACCTCGGCGGGGGACAGCGTCACGAGCTCCCGCAGCGAGCCGAGGGTGCGGCGCCCCTGTCCCTCACGCCACGCCGCCTCGCCGGCGGCCAATGCGGCCGCGTCGTGCCGCATCGAGGCCACCAGGAACGCCAGCGCCCACCGGTCGTCCTCCGTGAGCTGCTTGAACCCCGGCATCGGCGTGTCGGCCACCCCCAGGGTGATGGTGTTGTACAGCCCGTAGACGCTGCGCGAGCGCATGCGCTCGGGGTCGTGGAAGTTGGCGGGCGCCGGCTCCATGCCGGCAGCGGCCGGGCCGTCGCCGCGGCCCTCGGCACCGTGGCAGGCCGCGCACTGCGCCTGGTACAAGGCCGCGACAGCCTGCACGTTCGGGGCGCGCTGGGGCGCCACGGTGAGCCCGTAGACCTTCACCACGTCCCAGCGCAAGGTGTCGGCCGCACGCGAAACCTCCTCGGCCGGCGCCCGGGCCTCGATGCGCCGCCCGAGCTGCGCCGCCTGCTGCAGCAAGCGCTCCCGCTCGGCCACTGCGGGCATGGCGCGCAGCAACCGCGCCACCTGCCCGACGAACTCCAGCTGCTCGCGGTACTCCGCCTCGTCGACCACCCGGCCCTCGCGCACGGTGGCCGGGTAGTCGACCGCCACGTAGTCCAGCAGATGGACGATGGTCGGTCCCGACTCCGCCTGCGCCGACTCCGCCCGCGCGCCCGACGCCGGGGGCCCCGAAGCACCCGCCCCCGCGGGGGCGCACAGCAGCAGGGCAGTCACCCCTGCAAGAGCGAAGCGCTGCAACGCTTCCACAGCGCGGGCGAGATCCATCGCAAGACTCCACGGTGCAAGACGGCACCCCTCAGGGGGCCGGACACCGAAGTGTAATGCGAATTACTCTCATTCCATTGGGCGGAGTGAGAGTCGGCGCCCTGATCAGCGCCGCGCCTCGCCGTGGGCGCGTTTCAGGCAGGCCTCCTTGGCGTCGCCCGAGTAGTTCTCGCACTTCTCCTCTTCCGCGTCACGGCGGGCCTCTGCCGTCTTCTCGCGCGCGTCGCGTTGCGCCTCGGCGCCGCGGCGCGCGGCCTTCGCGTCGGCCACTTCCTTCTCGTAGGCGGCCTTGGCCTCCTTGCGGCAGACGTCCTTCGCGTTGCCACCCTGGTCGTCACAGCGTTCCTTGGCGAGTTCGTACCGTGCCTCGGCCACGTCCTTGGCGGCGTCCTCGCGCGCGGCGGCCGTGTTCTTGTACTGCGCGTGGGCCTGGGCTTCGGCCTCGGCGCGTCGCAGTTTGGCTTCGGCCACGCACACGTCCTTGGCGTTGCCGGCCAGCCCGTCGCACTGCTGGCGGGCGGACTCGTACTGCGCCTTCGCGGCGTCGCGCGCTTCGTCGTACGCGGCTTTGTCGGAAGTCCCCGACTGCGCCAGCGCGGCACCGGCGCTGAAGGTGAACGCAAGGGCCACGGCTTGGGTCAGGGCCGACAAAGACATGCGGGTGTTCATCGCTTCCTCCTGAGTCATCGGGATGGGCGCCCCTGCACGCATGGGACAAGGGCCGTCGAGGAGTAAGCGTAGAAGCGCGGACCCTCGGACGGTGCCGGCGGTGCGCCGACACCGGGTTCGGAGAAGGCGAAGGAGCCTGTCGGTCCCGTCCGACAGGGCGCGCCCGCGCGGGAGGTCGGGTTCTTGCCTCCCTCAGAGCTCAAAGCCGTAGTCGATGGTCAGCGGCGCGTGGTCCGAGAAGCGCTCGTCCTTGTAAACGGCGGCTGAGCGGGCCGTCTCGGCGAGCGCGGGCGTGGCGATGTGATAGTCGATGCGCCACCCCACGTTCTTGGCCCAGGCCTGGCCGCGGTTGCTCCACCAGGTGTAGGCCTCGCCGGTAGCGTCGGGGTGCAGGCGGCGGTACACGTCCACCAACCCGACTTCGTCGAGCATGCGCGTGAACCACGCCCGCTCCTCGGGCAGGAAGCCGCTGTTCTTCTGGTTGCTCTTCCAGTTCTTGAGGTCGATCTCTTTGTGCGCGATGTTGATATCGCCGCACAGCACGAACTCACGCTCGGCCTTGAGCCGCTGCAAATGGGGAAAAAAGGCGTCGAGGAAGCGGTACTTGGCCTGCTGGCGGTCCTCGCCGCTGGAGCCGCTCGGAAAGTAGCAACTGATGATGGACAGCTTGCGTCCCGGGCGGTCGTAGCGCGCCTCCAGGTAGCGCCCCTCGTCGTCGAATTCGCCGCCGTCGAAGCCCACGATGAGGTCGCTCGGCTCGCGCTTGACGTACAAGCCCACACCCGAGTAGCCCTTCTTCTGCGCGCAGTGGAAGTGGGCCCTGAAGCCATCGACCGTGCGCATCGCCGGCGTGATGTCCCCGTCGTGCGCTTTGATCTCCTGCACGCAGACGATGTCGGCGGTCTGCTTCTCGAGCCAGGGCAGGAAGCCCTTGTTGACGGCGGAACGGATGCCGTTGAGGTTGGCAGTGATGATGCGGGTCATGGGCCGCAAGTGTAGGGGCCGAACACCTCGGCCTCGGCGAGCCAGGGCGCGCTGGCGTCGCGCGCAGAGAGCACGGGCGCCTGGCCGGCCGCGAGCGGCCACCGGATGCCGAGCTGCGGGTCGTCCCACCGCACGGTGCGGGCGGCCTCGGGGGCGTGATGGGCCGTGACCTTGTAGAGCACCTCGGCGTGGTCCGACAGCACGAGAAAGCCATGCGCGAAGCCGGGCGGAATCCACACCTGCAGGCGGTTGTCGTCGCTCAGCTCGTGCGCCACCCAGCGACCGAAGTGCGTGCTGCCTCGGCGCAGGTCCACCGCCACATCGAGGATGCGCCCGCGCAGCACCCTCACCAGCTTGCCCTGGGCGTGCGGAGGCAGCTGATAGTGCAGGCCGCGCAACACCCCACGCCGCGAGCCCGACTGGTTGTCCTGCACGAAGCGAATGGGCTGCCCGATCGCCGCGGCGAAGTCGGCCTCGTGAAACGCTTCCATGAAGTAACCCCGGTCGTCCTCGTGAACGACGGGCTCGACAAGCCACACGCCGGGCAAGGCAGCAGGCCGGATGTTCATCACGTCCACACCGAGTCGTGCAGGATGCGCAGAAGGTACTCGCCGTAGCCGCTGGCCACCAGCGGCTGCGCCAGTCGGCGCAATTGCTCGTCCGTGATCCAGCCCTGGCGCCACGCGATCTCCTCCGGGCAGCAGATCTTCAAGCCCTGGCGTCGTTCCAGCGTCTGGATGAAGTGGCTCGCCTCCAGCAAAGCGTCGGGCGTGCCGGTGTCGAGCCAGGCGTCGCCCCGGCCTAAGGGCACCACGGTCAACTGCCCCTGGCCGAGATAGGCACGGTTGAGGTCGGTGATCTCCAGCTCGCCGCGCGCACTGGGGCGCAGCCGGCCCGCCAGTTGCGGAGCTTGGCCATCGTAGAAGTACAACCCCGTGACGGCGTAGCGGCTGCGCGGCCGGGCGGGCTTCTCCTCCAGCCCCACCACGCGGCCGTCGGCGTCCCACTCCACCACGCCGTAGCGCTGCGGGTCCTGCACCGGGTAGGCAAAGACCGTGGCCCCCGTGGGTCGCGCCGCGGCCGCGCGCAAGCGAGAAACCCAGTCATGCCCGTAGAAGATGTTGTCCCCCAGCACCAACGCGCTGGGCGCGCCGGCCAGGAAGCGCTCGCCGATCAGAAAGGCCTGCGCCAGGCCCTCCGGCCTTGGCTGCACCGCGTATTGCAACGACAAGCCCCAGGCACTGCCGTCGCCCAGCAGCTGCTCGAAGCGCGGCGTGTCTTGCGGGGTGGAGATGAGCAGGATCTCGCGGATGCCGGCCAGCATGAGCGTGGCCAGCGGGTAGTACACCATCGGCTTGTCGTACACCGGCAGCAGTTGCTTGCTGACCGCCAGCGTCATCGGATGCAGCCGCGTGCCGGAGCCGCCGGCGAGGATGATGCCCTTGCGTGTTGTCATGGTGGTGTGTCTCCCGGGTGCTTCTGGGGCTTGTTGTTTCTTCTTGGGCTCAGTGAGCGAGGCACTCTTGCAGCATGCGATCGACCCCCGCCTGCCACGCAGGCAAGTGCAGATGGAAGGCGTGCCGCAGCCGGGTGGTGTCCAGCCGCGAGTTCAGCGGCCGGCGCGCGGGGGTGGGCCAGGCCGTGGTCGCGATGGCTTCGACCTGCTCGGCCGTCACCTTGAGGGGCTGGCCGAGCGCTTGCGCCTGCCGCAGCACGTGACAGGCGTAGCCGTGCCAGCTCGTCTGGCCGGCCGCGGCCAGATGGTAGGTGCCGGCCAGCTCTGGCTGGCGCATCGCCTGGCGCACCGCGTGCGCCGTCACGTCGGCAATGAGGTCGGCCCCGGTGGGGGCGCCGATCTGGTCGGCCACCACGCGCAACTGCTCCCGCTCGCAGGCGAGCTTGACCATCGTCTTGGCGAAGTTGCCCCCGCGCGCGCCGTACACCCAGCTGGTGCGCAGGATGAGGTGCCGCCCCCCGGCGGCGCGGATCTGCACTTCGCCGTCGAGCTTGGTTCGGCCGTAGACGCTGAGCGGGCCCGTCTCGTCGTGCTCGCGCCAGGGGCGCTCGCCCGAGCCGTCGAAGACGTAGTCGGTCGAGTAGTGCACCAACCAGGCGCCGAGCGCGGCGGCTTGCCGTGCGAGCACGCCGGGGGCGTCGGCGTTGATGCGCTGCGCCCGCTCGGGCTCCTGCTCGGCTCGGTCGACGGCGGTGTAGGCGGCGGCATTGACGATCACTTGTGGGCGCACGCGGCGCACGGTGGCGGCCAGCGCGTCGAGCTGCGTGAGGTCGCCGCACAGCTCGCCCGCGCCCGCGCGGCCGAGCGCGATCACTTCGCCCAGCGGCGCAAGCGCACGCTGCAGCTCCCAGCCCACCTGGCCGTCCTTGCCCAGCAGCAGGATCTTCATGCCGGCCCCACGCGGCCGTACTGGGTGGCGATCCACTGGCGGTACGCGCCGCTTTGCACCTGCGCGACCCACTCGGGGTGATCCAGGTACCACTGCACCGTCTTGCGGATGCCGGTCTCGAAGGTCTCGGCCGGGCGCCAGCCGAGCTCGCGTTCGACCTTGCTCGCATCGATCGCGTAGCGCCGGTCGTGCCCCGGGCGGTCGGCGACGAAGGTGATGAGCCGCTCGTGCGGGCCGGCCGCATCGGGCCGCAGCTCGTCGAGCAGGCGGCAGATGGTGCGCACGATCTCGAGGTTGGTCTTCTCGTTCCAGCCGCCGATGTTGTACGTCTGCCCCACCCGGCCGCGCTCGAGCACGAGGCGCAGCGCCGCGCAGTGGTCCTTGACGTACAGCCAGTCGCGCACGTTCAGGCCGTCGCCGTAGACGGGCAGCGGCTTGCCGGCCAGCGCGTTGACGATGGCCAGCGGGATGAGCTTTTCCGGGAAGTGGTAGGGCCCGTAGTTGTTGGAACAGTTGGTCGTGACCACCGGCAGGCCATAGGTGTGGTGCCAGGCGCGCACCAGGTGGTCGCTCGCGGCCTTGCTGGCCGAGTACGGGCTGTTGGGCTGGTAGGGGTGGTGCTCGGTGAAGGGGGCGTCCTCGGGGCCGAGCGAGCCGTAGACCTCGTCGGTGGAGACGTGGTGGAAGCGAAAGGCCTCGCGCTCCGTCGCGCCCAGCGCCTGCCAATAGTCACGCACCGCTTCGAGCAGAACGTAGGTGCCCGTCACGTTCGTTCGCACAAAGGCCGCCGCATCCTGAATCGAACGGTCCACATGCGTTTCTGCCGCGAGATGCACCACGGCCCGGGGCCGATACTCGACCAGCAGTCGGCGGACCAGCGCTGCATCGCAGACGTCTCCTTGCACGAATACGTGCCGCGAGTCACCGCGCAGCGACACCAGGTTGCCGAGGTTGCCTGCGTAGGTGAGCAGATCCAGGTTCACCACCGGCTCGTCGCGGCACGCGAGCCAGTCGAGCACGAAATTGCTCCCGATGAAGCCGGCGCCGCCGGTGACGAGGATCATGAGCGGTCCACTGTGGTGGCAAGTATGAAGCAAGAATTGTGGACCGCCCAGGCGGGACGGCCGCTCCACCGAACCGTCCCGCCCCTACCACCTACAATCTGGCGAGACGCTCGATCCAGGGTTCCTCGCCCATGTCCTCACGCACCGCCGCCCTCGCCCATTCCTTCGTCCAGTTCGCCGTCGACGCCGGCGTGTTGCGCTTCGGGGAGTTCAAGACGAAGGCGGGGCGCATGAGCCCGTACTTCTTCAATGCAGGCTTGTTCAGCGACGGGGCGAAGCTGGGTCGGCTGGCCGAGTTCTATGCGCGCCGGCTGATCGACAGTGGCATCGAGTTCGACATGCTGTTCGGCCCGGCGTACAAGGGCATCACGCTCGCGGCGGCGGTGGCGGTGGAGCTGGCGCGCCAGGGGCGCAATGTGCCCTTCGCCTACAACCGCAAGGAAGCCAAGGACCACGGCGAGGGCGGGGTGCTGGTCGGCGCGCCGGTGCGCGGGCGGGTGCTGATCATCGACGACGTGATCTCGGCGGGCACCTCGGTGCGCGAGTCCATCGCGATGATCGAGGCCGCCGGCGCCACCCCGTGCGCCGTGGCGATCGCGCTCGACCGACAAGAAAAGGCGACGGAAAACGGCACCGACGCCCCATATTCGGCCGTGCAGTGGGTCGAGCAGCGGCTGGGATTGCGGGTTTGCGCGATTGCCACCCTGGCCGACCTGCTCGAGTATCTGGAGTCCCAGTCCGATCCGCAGCTCGGCATGCATTTCGCAAGGGTTGCTGCCTATCGGGACCGCTACGGGGTGTGAAGCGATGAAGCAATCGGCGCAGCTGCACGGGGTGGGTCATGCGGTGGCGCGCCTGGCTGTGGCGGCGCTGGCCGCTGCGGCCGGGCTCGATGCGGCGGCGCAGGGCATCTACACCTGCACCGATTCGCGCGGGCGCAAGCTCACCTCGGACCGCCCCATTCTCGAGTGCCTGGACCGCGAGCAGAAGGTGCTCAACAAGGACGGCTCCCCGCGCGGCGTGCTACCGCCCAGCCTGACGGCCGAGGAGCGCGCGGAGCTGGAGGCGCGCGAGCGCCGCCGCGAGCAAGAGCGCATGGCCCTGCAGGACGCGATCCGGCGCGACAAGCTGCTGCTGAGCCGCTACCCCAACGAGAAGGCGCACCGCAAGGCCCGCGAAGAAGCACTGGAGGACGTGCGCAAGTCGATCCAGAACTCCGAGCAGCGCATCGCCGAGCTCGAAAGGGAGCGCAAGCCGCTGCTCGACGAGGCTGAGTTCTACAAGGGCAAGCAGATGCCGGCGAAGCTGAAGCAGTCGCTGGAGTTCGTGGAGGTCGCGGTCGAGGCGCACCGCACACTCATCCGCAATCAGCAGGCCGAGCTGTCGCGCATCAACTTCCTCTACGATCAGGAACTGGACCGGCTGCGCAAGCTGTGGGCCGGCGCCAAGCCCGGCAGCCTGCCTCAGCCGCAGGCCACCGCGCAGGGCGAGGCCCCCACCAAGGCGCCCTGACCGCCAGGCCCGACCGCCTCGAGCGGCGCGCGGGCACCCGGGCGTCTCACCACACGCCCTGGGCGATCATCGCGTCGGCCACCTTCACGAAGCCGGCCACGTTGGCTCCACGCACGTAGTCCACGCGGCCGTCGCCGGCGTCGCCATAGCGGACGCAATTTGCGTGGATGTCGTCCATGATGCGACGGAGCCGGGCGTCGACCTCGTCACGCGTCCAGGGCAAACGCTGCGCGTTCTGCGTCATCTCCAGGCCGGAGGTCGCCACACCACCCGCATTGGCGGCCTTGCCCGGCGCGAAGAGCACCTTCGACTGCTGGAAGAAGTGAACGGCTTCGAGCGTGGAGGGCATGTTGGCCCCTTCGGCAACGCACACCACACCCTGCTTGACGAGCGATCGGGCGTCGTCGAGGTCCAGCTCGTTCTGCGTCGCGCAGGGAAGCGCCACGTCCACCGGCACCACCCAGGGCTTGAGGCCCGCCTCATAGCGCAAACCCCGCTCGCGGGCGTAGTCGGCCACGCGGCCGTAGCGGTCGTTCTTCACATGCATCAGCAGGGCGAGCTTCTCGGGGGTGAAGCCGTCCTCGTCGATCACCGTGCCGTCCGAGTCGGACACGGTGACGACCTTGGCACCCAACTGCATTGCCTTTTCGATCGCGTACTGGGCGACGTTGCCCGAGCCCGAAACTGCCACTCGCAGGCCCTCGAGGCTCATGCTGCGCGTGCGCAGCATGTCCTCGACGAAGTACACGAGGCCGTAGCCGGTAGCTTCGGGACGGATGAGGCTACCGCCGAACGACAGCCCCTTGCCGGTGAAGACGCAGGCGGCGCTATTGGACAGCTTCTTCATCATGCCAGCCATGAAGCCGACCTCGCGAGCACCGACGCCGATGTCTCCCGCGGGCACGTCCGTGTCCGGCCCCAGGTGGCGGTACAGCTCGGTCATCAGGGCCTGGCAAAAGCGCATCACTTCGCCGCGGCTCTTGCCCTTGGGGTCGAAGTCGCTGCCGCCCTTGCCGCCGCCCATGGGCAGGGTGGTGAGCGCGTTCTTGAAGGTCTGTTCGAACGCCAGGAACTTGAGGATCGACAAGTTCACCGAGGGGTGGAACCGCATGCCGCCCTTGTAGGGGCCGATCGCGCTGCTGTGCTGCACACGGAAGGCGCGGTTCACATGCGGCCGCCCGTGGTCATCGACCCAGCACACGCGGAACTGGATGACGCGCTCGGGTTCGACCAGTCGCTCGAGCAGGCCCGGTTCGGCGTACTTTGGATGAGCAGCGATGAAATCCCACACGCTGTCCATCACCTCCCGGACCGCTTGCAGGAATTCCGGCTGGTGCGGGTCGCGCGAGCGCAGGTGGTCGAGGAACTGGTCGAGGCTCTGATACGTCACGTGTGCAAACTCCACGGCTGATGGGGAAGGACCACCCGGGAGTGTCGCACCGATCTGGGGCGCCCTGAGCCCACGTGTCGTCGAACCGGGGTCACGGCCGACGCCGGGCGGCTCAGGGAAGACGCCCGTCGAGGCTTCCCGCGGGCAGGTCACTGCGCCCCGAGCTTCTTCCTCAACAGCTCGTTGACCTGCACCGGGTTGGCCTTGCCCTTGGTGGCCTTCATCGCCTGGCCCACGAGGGCGTTGAAGGCCTTTTCTTTGCCGGCGCGGAATTCCTCGACCGACTTGGCATTGTTCGCGATCACCTCGTCGATGATGGCCTCCAGCGCACCAGCGTCGGAGATTTGCTTCAGGCCCTTGGCCTCGATGATCTCGTCCACCGATCGGCCCTCGCCGGACCACAGCGCGTCGAACACCTGCTTGGCGCCGTTGTTCGAGATGGTGCCGTCGGCGATGCGCTCGATCATCTTCGCCAGCGTCTGCGCAGCCACGGGGCAGTCCTCGATGCCGCGCCCTTCGGCGTTGAGCCGGCGCGACACCTCGCCCATCAGCCAGTTGGCCACCAGTTTGGGCTGGCGGCAGCCGTCGCGGGCGGCCTCGTAGTAGCGCGCAAACGCGAGGCTTTGCGTCATCATCGTCGCGTCGTAGGCGGGCAGGCCGTCGTCGCGCTGGAAGCGCTCGGCCATTGCGCGTGGCAGCTCGGGCATCCCGGCCTTCACGCGCTCCACCCACTCGGGCGCGATCACGAGCGGCGGCAGGTCGGGGTCCGGGAAGTAGCGGTAGTCGTGCGCGTCTTCCTTCGTGCGCATGGCCCGCGTCTCGCCGGTGTCGGGGTTGAACAGCACCGTCGCCTGCTCGATGGCCAGGCCGTCCTCCAGCCGGTCGATCTGCCAGTTCACCTCGTAGTCGATGGCCTGCTGCAGGAAGCGGAAGCTGTTGAGGTTCTTGATCTCGCGCCGCGTGCCCAGCGGCTCGCCGGGCTTGCGCACCGAGACGTTGGCGTCGCAGCGGAAGCTGCCTTCCTGCATGTTGCCGTCGCAAATGCCGAGCCACACGACGAGCGCATGCAGCGCCTTCGCGTACTCGACCGCCTCGGCCGAGGAGCGCATGTCGGGCTCGGTGACGATCTCCAAGAGCGGCGTGCCGGCGCGGTTGAGGTCGATGCCCGACTGGCCGTGGTAGTCCTCGTGCAGGGACTTGCCGGCGTCTTCCTCGAGGTGCGCGCGCACGAGGCGCACCGCGCGCTTGTCGTCGCCGAGGTAGAACTCCACCTGGCCGCCCTGCACCACAGGGATCTCATACTGGCTGATCTGGTAGCCCTTGGGCAGGTCCGGGTAGAAGTAGTTCTTGCGCGCGAAGATGGACATCGGCGCGACCTTCGCGCCGACCGCCAGGCCGAAACGGATCGCGCGCTCGACGGCCGCGCGGTTCATCACGGGCAGCGTGCCCGGCAGCGCCAGGTCCACCGCGCAGGCCTGCGTGTTGGGCGCCGCGCCGAAAGCGGTGCTGGCGCCCGAGAAGATCTTCGACTGCGTGGACAGCTGCGCGTGCGTCTCGATGCCGATGACGACCTCGTAGCCGCGCACGAGGGGAGACTTGATGCTCATGGTCAGCAGCCCTCCGGCGCGCGGAGGTGGAAGTCGGTGGCCTGCTGGAAGGCATGGGCCACGTGGAGCAACTCGGCCTCGCGCCAGTAGTTGCCGATCAGTTGCAGGCCCACCGGCAGACCGTGCTCGCCGCTGCCGGCCGGCACGCTCATGCCGGGCAGGCCCGCCAGGCTCGCCGGCAGCGTGAAGATGTCGGCCAGGTACTCCTGCACCGGGTCGGTCTGCGCGTCCAACGGCCGCGCCACCGTGGGCGACACGGGGCCGGCGATCACGTCGCACTGCCGGAACGCGGCCTGGAAGTCCTCCGCGATCATGCGGCGCAGTTTCTGGGCTTGCAGGTAGTAGGCGTCGTAGTAGCCGTGCGACAGCACGTAGGTGCCGATCATGATGCGGCGCTTGACCTCGGCGCCGAAGCCTTCGGACCGGCTCTTCTTGTACATGTCGAGCAGGTCCTTGTAGTCCTTGGCGCGGTGGCCGTAGCGCACGCCGTCGAAGCGGCTCAGGTTGGAACTGGCCTCGGCCGGGGCGATGATGTAGTAGACGGGGATCGAGAGCTGCGTGCGCGGCAGGCTCACCTCGACCAGCGTCGCGCCGAGCTTCTCGAACTCGGCCAGCGCCGCGCGCACCGCCTGCAGCACGCCCGGCGCCACGCCCTCGCCGAAGAACTCCTTCGGCAGCCCGATGCGCAGGCCCGCCAGGGGCTGGCTCGCCGTGGCGCCTTCGCGCGGCGTGGCGAGGGCGGCAACGTAGTCGTCGACCGGGCGATCTGCCGAGGTCGAATCGCGCTCGTCAAAGCCCGCCATGGCCTGCAGCAGCAGCGCGCAGTCCTCGGCGGTGCGGGCGATGGGCCCGGCCTGGTCCAGGCTGGAGGCGAAGGCGATCATGCCGTAGCGCGAGCAGCGGCCGTAGGTGGGCTTGATGCCGGTCACGCCGGTCAGCGCCGCCGGCTGGCGCACCGAGCCGCCGGTGTCCGTGCCGGTGGCCGCGGGCAGCAGGCGCGCCGCGACGGCGGCCGCGGAGCCGCCGGACGATCCGCCCGTGATGCGCGTCACGTCCCAGGGGTTGCGCGCCGGGCCGAAGGCTGAGTGCTCGTTGCTGCCACCCATCGCGAATTCGTCGCAGTTGAGCTTGCCCAGCGTCACGGCGCCGGCCGCGCTCAGCCGTTCGACGACGGCGGCGTCGAACGGGCTCATGTAGCCGGCGAGCATCTTCGACGCGGCCGTGCTCGGGAAGTCGCGGGTGACGAAGATGTCCTTGTGCGCCAGCGGCACGCCCAACAGCGGACCCCGCTCGCCCCGCGCGCGGCGCGCGTCGGCCGCGCGGGCCTGGCGCAGCGCGACCTCCTCGTCGGTGCACAGGAAGGCGCCCAGGTCGGCGCGCTCGGCGATGCGACGCAGGAAGTGCTGGGCCACTTCCACACTGGAGACCTGGCCGGCGTCGAGAGAGCGCGCCAACTCCGTCACGGTCATGTGGTGCAGTTCCATCGCGGCACCCTCACTCGATGACCTTGGGCACGAGGAACAGTCCGTCCTCGGCCGCCGGGGCGTTGCGCAAGTAGGCCTCGCGCTGGTCGGTCTCGGTCACCACGTCGTCGCGCAGGCGCAGCGCGACCGGCTCGACCGCGGCCAGCGGGGTGTAGAGCGGCTCGACGCCGCCCGTGTCGACGGCGCGCATCTGCTCGACGATGGAAAAAAAGCCGTTGAGCTGCTGCAGCATCGCGCCTTGTTCCTCGGCGCTCAACTCCAGGCGCGCGAGGTGGGCGATGCGGCTGACATCTTCGGGTGTCAAAGCCATTGAAAATGTTCTCGAATGGTGGTTCCCGCACGCATCGGCGCGGGTGGGATCGGGTATTATCGCCCGTTATCCACAGCCGGCCCGGCCGCGGTATGGCGTGGGCTCGGCAAGCGCCCACACTCTGCGACTGGTGCCGGTTTCGTGCTGAAAAAAGAAAGCGCGAACGGGCGCCGTCCGCCTCCTCAAGTCGGCCGGGCCCCGGGAGCAGTCCGGAGAAACCCCGAAAACCCCTTCGTCCCCCGGCTGGCGGGCCGGTCGCTCCCCGGCGCGGGCGGACGCGAAAGCAACATGTTCGAATCCATTCGTCGCTACTTTTCGACGGACCTCGCCATCGACCTGGGCACCGCCAACACGCTGATCTACGTGCGCGGCAAGGGCATCGTGCTGGACGAGCCGTCCGTGGTCGCCATCCGGCACGAGGGCGGCCCCAACGGCAAGAAGACCATCCAGGCCGTGGGCGCCGAGGCCAAGGCGATGCTCGGCAAGGTGCCCGGCAACATCGAAGCCATTCGCCCGATGAAGGACGGCGTGATCGCCGACTTCACCGTCACCGAGCAGATGCTCAAGCAGTTCATCAAGATGGTGCACCCGCGCTCGGTGCTCAAGCCCAGCCCGCGGATCATCATCTGCGTGCCCTGCGGCTCCACGCAGGTCGAGCGCCGCGCGATCCGCGAGTCGGCGCTGGGCGCCGGCGCGAGCGAGGTCTATCTGATCGAGGAGCCGATGGCCGCGGCGATCGGTGCCGGGCTGCCGGTGTCCGAGGCCTCCGGCTCCATGGTGGTCGACATCGGCGGCGGCACGACCGAAGTGGGCGTGATCTCGCTGGGCGGCATGGTCTACAAAGGCAGCGTGCGCGTCGGCGGCGACAAGTTCGACGAAGCCATCATCAACTACATCCGCCGCAACTATGGCATGCTGATCGGCGAGCCGACCGCCGAGGCGATCAAGAAGCAAATCGGCTCGGCCTTCCCCGGCTCCGAGGTCAAGGAGATGGAAGTCAAAGGCCGCAACCTCTCCGAAGGCGTGCCGCGCAGCTTCACGATCAGCTCCAACGAGATCCTGGAAGCGCTGACCGACCCGCTGAACCAGATCGTCTCCAGCGTGAAGAACGCCCTGGAGCAAACACCGCCCGAGCTGGGCGCCGACATCGCCGAGCGCGGCATGATGCTCACAGGTGGCGGTGCGCTGCTGCGTGACCTGGACCGCCTGCTCGCCGAGGAAACCGGCCTGCCGGTGTTGGTGGCCGAGGACCCGCTGACCTGCGTGGTGCGCGGCTGCGGCATGGCGCTGGAACGCATGGAGCGCCTGGGCTCGATCTTCACCTCGGAGTGACGCGCACCCGCCGGGGCCCGCCCCCGGCGCCCGAGTGCCGCCCGGCCCTGACGCCCGCACCGCTGACCTGACGCCGCCTTCCCTCGCGCCGCCGCTTCGCCATGCCGCTGGGCACCCTCGACCGCACCCCCCCCCCGTTCTTCAAGCAGGGGCCGTCGGCCTTCACGCGCCTCCTGGTGTTCTCGGCGCTGGCCTTCTTTCTGATGGTGGCCGACACGCGGCTCAGGCTCACCCAGCCGCTGCGCGCCGTGATCGCCACCGTGCTGCATCCGGTGCAGCGGGTGCTGCTGGCACCGGTGGAGGCGGTGCAGGTCGCAAACGAGTACCTGCAAGGCGTGCACCGCGCGCGCGAGAAGGAGGAGGCCGCGCAGCGGCAGCTCATCGCGCAGGCGGACCGGCTGGCCCGCCTGGAGCTGCTGGAGCGCGAGAACCAGCGCCTGAGAAGCCTTCTGGAGCTGCGCCCGGCCGTCAAGTCGGCCACGCAGGCGGCCGAAGTGCTCTACGACGCGCCGGACCCGTACACCCGCAAGGTCATCATCGACCGCGGCGCCACCCATGGCGTCGCGCGCGGATCGCCAGTGATCGACGAGCACGGCGTGCTGGGCCAGGTCACGCGCGTGTACCCGCTGACCTCGGAGGTGACGCTGCTCACCGACAAGGATGCGGTCATCCCGGTGCTCAACGCCCGCACGCTGATCCGCGGCCTGGCGTACGGCGACCCGGCCAACGAGGGGCTGGAACTTCGCTTCATGGCGACCAACGCCGACGTGCAGGAAGGCGACCTGCTCAGCACCTCGGGCGTGGACGGCATCTACCCGCCCGGCGTGGCCGTGGCCAAGGTGCACAAGGTCGACCGCCGGGCCGACTCGGCCTTTGCGAAGATCACGCTCAAGCCCGTCGCCAGCATGGCGAGCGCCCGGCAGGTGCTGGTGGTGCGTCCGGTGAGCGAGCAGCTGCCGCCCCGCCCGTCCGCCGAGACGGAAGCGGCCGACGGCGGCGGCGCGGGGCGTCGCAAGGGAGGGCCCAAGCCATGATGCCGCGCGGCTCGGACCAGTTGCTGCTGCCGGTCAACCCGTCGTTCATCTGGGCGTCGCTCTTGGCCGCGCTGGCGGTCAACCTGGTGCCCCTGGGGCGCGCGCCGGCCATGCCGGACCTGCTCGCGCTCACCGTCGTGTTCTGGAACGTGCACCAGCCGCGGCGCGTGGGCATCGGCGCGGCGTTCGTCTTCGGGCTGGTGATGGACGTGCACGACGGCGCCCTCTTGGGCCAGCACGCACTGGCCTACACGCTGCTCAGCTACTTCGCCATCACCATCCACCGCCGGCTGCTGTGGTTCTCGGTGCCTTCGCAGGCCGTGCAGATCCTGCCGCTGTTCTTCGCCGCGCACGCGGTGTCGGTCGTGATCCGCCTGCTGGCCGGCGGTGTGTTCCCGGGCTGGGAACTGCTGCTCGCGCCGGTATTCGAAGCCTTGTTGTGGCCCATCGCGACGTGGGTGCTGCTCGCTCCGCAGCGCCGCCCGCCCGACCCCGACGAGAACCGGCCCCTGTGATCTGGGGCCCGGCCGATCCATCCGCCCCACGAGCCTTGCGGCGATGACCGAACTGAAGAACGTCGAACTGGAGCTGTCGCGCTTCCGCACGCGGCTGCTGTTCGCGGCCGGCATGGTGCTGGTGTGCTTCGGGCTCATCGTCGCGCGGCTGCTGTACCTGCAGGTGCTGCGCCACGAGGAGCTCACCGTGCGCGCCGAGAACAACCGCATCTCGGTGGTGCCCATCGTCCCGAACCGTGGGCTGATCCTCGACCGCAACGGCGTGGTGCTGGCCAACAACTACTCGGCCTACACGCTCGAGCTGACGCCCTCGAAGATCTTCGATCTGGAAGGCACGATCGAGGAGCTCGCCAAGATCATCGAGATCACGCCCGCCGACCGTCGCCGCTTCAAGCGGCAGATGGAGGACTCCAAGAGCTTCGAGTCGCTGCCGATCCGCACGCGCCTGACCGACGAGGAGGTGGCCCGCTTCTCGGTACACCGCTACCGCTTCCCGGGCGTGGACGTGAAGGCGCGGCTCTTTCGCAACTACCCGCTGGGCGAGGTGGCGAGCCATGTGATCGGCTACATCGGGCGCATCAACCAGGCCGAGAAGGAAAAGATCGAAGACTCCGAGGACGAGGCCAACTACCGCGGCACCGAGTACATCGGCAAGCTGGGCATCGAGCAGAGCTACGAGCGCGAGCTGCACGGCATCACCGGCTTCGAGGAGGTGGAAACGAGCGCCGGCGGACGGCCGGTGCGCCGGCTACGCTCCAGCCCCGCCACGCCCGGCAACACCGTGGTGCTGTCCATCGACATCAAACTGCAGGCGCTCGTCGAGCGGCTTTACGGCACGCGCCGCGGGGCGCTGGTGGCCATCGACCCGCGCACCGGCGAGGTGCTGGCTTTCGTGAGCAAGCCCACGTTCGATCCCAACCTCTTCGTCGACGGCATCGACGCCGAGAACTGGAAGGCGCTCAACGAGTCGCTGGACAAGCCGCTGCTGAACCGGGCGTTGCGCGGCACCTACCCGCCGGGCTCCACCTTCAAGCCCTTCATGGCGATGGCCGCGCTCAACACCGGCAAGCGCGCCGCGCACGAAGTGATCTACGACAGCGGCACCTTCATCTTCGGCAATCACCGCTTCCGCAGCCACGGCGACGGCGGCCTCGGCCCGGTGGACATGTACCGCTCCATCGTCAAGTCCAGCAACGTGTACTACTACTCGCTGGCCAACGAGATGGGCGTGGACCTGATGCACGACCAGCTCGCGCCCTTCGGCTTCGGCCAGATCACCGGCATCGACATCCACGGCGAGGTGCGCGGCGTGCTGCCCTCGACCACCTGGAAGCGCAAGGCCTACAAGAAGCCGGAACTGCAGAAGTGGTACGCCGGCGAGACGATCTCGCTGGGCATCGGCCAGGGCTACAACAACTTCACGATGCTGCAGCTGGCCCACGCGATGGCGACCCTGGCCTCCGGCGGGCAGCGGCACCGCCCGCACCTGGTGCGCGAGATCCACGACGTCCTGACCCGCGAGCGGCGCGAGGTGGGCGGCCATGCGTTGGAGCCCCTGCCGCTCAAGCCCGAGCACGTGGAGGTGGTCAAGCGCGCGATGTACGGGGTGACGCAGGAGGGTACTTCGACCCGGGTGTTCGCCGGCGCGGCGTATCGCAGCGGCGGCAAGACGGGCACCGCGCAGGCCGTGTCCATCAAGCAGAACGAGAAATACAACGCGGCGCGCCTGGCCGAGTACCTGCGCGACCACTCGCTCTACGTCGCCTTCGCCCCGCTGGAGGAGCCCACCATCGCGGTGGCCGTGATCGTCGAGAACGCCGGCTTCGGCGCCCAGGCGGCCGCGCCCATCGCCCGCCGCGTGCTCGATTACTGGCTCACGGGCGTGTACCCCAGCGAAGAGGACATCGCGGCCGTGCAAAAAGGCGAGGCCGCCGCGCCGATCGGCACGCCGCGGCGTGCGGCCGAGGTGCCCTTGCCCGCGGCAGTGGCGGCCGTGCCGTCCACCGGGGGGGCGATCGCCCCGGTGACCGACCCCGCCTCTGCGCCCGCGCCTCAGCCGGCGCCGGCACCCAGCCCGCCCCCGGCCGGCGTGGCGCCGGCGGCCTCCGCGGTACCGGTCGTCCAGCGTGCGGGGCCGGCTGCGCGCCCGGCTGGCGCACGGGCCGCCGCGGCGCCCTCTGCGCCCGCCTCCACGGCACCCCGATGAGGACCGCATGAACGTCGCCATCGACAAACCTTCGCTCTGGCAGCGCGCCAAGCCGTGGTTCACCGGCTTCGACGGATGGCTGTCACTGGCCGTGCTGCTGCTGTGCGCCGCGGGCCTGACGATCATGTACTCGGCCGGCTACGACCACGGCACGCGATTCGTCGATCACGCGCGCAACATGGCGCTGGCGGCGGTGGTGATCTTCGTGATCGCCCAGGTGCCGCCGCAAAAACTCATGGCCGCCGCGCTGCCGCTGTACGTTGCCGGCGTCGCCCTGCTGGTGGGCGTCGAGCTGTTCGGCATCACGCGCAAGGGCGCCACGCGCTGGCTCAACGTCGGCGTCACCGTCATCCAGCCCAGCGAGCTTCTCAAGATCGCTCTGCCGCTCATGCTCGCGTGGTGGTTCCAGAAGCGGGAGGGGCAGCTGCGCGTCCCGGACTTCCTCGTGGCCGCCATGATCCTCGCCGTGCCGGTGGGCCTCATCCTCAAGCAGCCCGACCTGGGGACGGCCTTGCTGGTGGCCTCGGCCGGGCTGTACGTCATCTTCTTCGCCGGCCTGTCGTGGAAGCTCATCATCCCGGTGCTCGTGACCGGCGCGGTGGCGATCACCGCGCTCGTGCTCTCGGAAGACCGCATCTGCCAGCCCGAGGTCAAATGGCCCGGCCTGCACGACTACCAGAAGGGCCGCGTGTGCACGCTGCTCGACCCGACCAAGGACCCGCTGGGCAAGGGCTTCCACACGCTGCAAGGCATGATCGCCATCGGCTCGGGCGGGCTCACGGGCAAGGGTTTCATGAAGGGTACGCAGACGCACCTGGAGTTCATTCCCGAGCGCACGACGGACTTCATCTTCGCCGCCTACTCGGAGGAGTTCGGCCTGGCGGGCAACCTGATGCTGATCCTGGGCTTCGTCTTCCTGATCTTCCGCGGCCTGATGATCGCCGCCGAGGCGCCCACGCTCTTCTCGCGCCTGCTGGCCGGCGCGGTGACGCTGATGTTCTTCACCTACGCCTTCGTGAACATGGGCATGGTCAGCGGCATCCTGCCCGTCGTCGGCGTCCCGCTGCCCTTCATCAGCTACGGCGGCACCGCGATGGTCACGCTCGGCATGGGGCTGGGCATCCTCATGTCGATCTCCCGCAGCCGGCGGTTGATGGTCTCCTGAGGACGGCTTGAGCCGACGCCCCCCGGCACGCCCGCGCCGCGCCGGTCGAAGAACGTCAAGCCCCTCGCTTGACGACGCTCAAGAGAATCGCGCGCCGCCGCGAAAGAAGGCTTCAGCTTTCGCTCACTGTGCCGATGAACGGTCGACGGGCCTGGAGGCCCTCCCACCCCATCGGACCTTGACATGAGACACAACGGACCCGTCACACAACGAGAGTACGAGC
Source organism: Schlegelella aquatica (assembly GCF_026013905.1). Taxonomy (NCBI): domain Bacteria; kingdom Pseudomonadati; phylum Pseudomonadota; class Betaproteobacteria; order Burkholderiales; family Sphaerotilaceae; genus Caldimonas; species Caldimonas aquatica. The sequence goes on along the minus strand of NZ_CP110257.1, from coordinate 126,470 downwards.
TGCCCGCGGGCTGCACCTTGGTGTCCAGCACAGACCTCAAAGGCCGCATTCTCTATTGCAATCTCCCTTTTGTGGAAGTCAGCGGCTACACACGCGAAGAACTGCTGGGGCAGCCGCACAACCTGGTCCGCCACCCCGACATGCCGGAGGAGGCGTTTCGAGACCTCTGGGCGACGATCCAGCAAGGTCGCCCCTGGAGCGCCGTCGTCAAGAACCGCCGCAAGAACGGCGACCATTACTGGGTTTATGCCAACGTGACCCCGCTGCTCGAGGGCGGCCGACCGGTGGGCTACCTGTCGGTGCGCACCCGCCCCACGCGCGAGCAGGTGGCCCAGGCCGAGCGCTTGTATGCTGCCTTGCGAGAAGACGAGCAGAGCCGCCGTCCGCTGCGAGCCCGTCTCGCCGCGGGCAAGCTGCGCCGCGGAGGCTGGGCCGGCCGTCTCGATGCCCTGCAGCGGCTCGGGGACGGCCTGGTGCGCAATCCCCTGCCCGCGCTGCTCGCGATCGGCGGCTTCGTGATCGGACAGGCCGCGCCCACGCTCGGTGGGGCCGGCGACGGGATGGGCTGGGCCGCAGCCCTGGGGCTCGCCCTGGTCGGCCACGTCGGCATGCAGTGGGGCGGCCGGCGCCGTCTCGGGCCGATGAGGGAGTATGTCGATCGCCTGGCGGGTTGCGACCTGGCCATCGTGCCGCCGCCTTCTCGCCACCCGGCCCTGGAGAGGCTCTGGCAGTCGCTGGCGCAGCTGCGCGTCAATCTGATGTCCGTGCTGCGCGATGCGCAGCGGGAGATGGAGCACGTCTCGCTCGCGGCGCAGGAGATCGCCGCCGGCAACGACGACCTCTCGCGCCGCACCGAAACCCAGGCGGCAAGGCTGGAGCAAACAGCCTCGGCCATGACCGAGATCGCCTCCGCGGTCGCCAGCACGTCAGAAGCGGCGCGCCAGGCGTCGGCACGGGCCGAGGCCACCCTCGAGGCCGCACGCGCCGGCACTCAGGCCGCGCGAGAGATGCAGCACACGATGCAGTCCATCGAAGCGGCCGCGACCCGCATCGGCGACATCACCCGGCTGATCGACGAGATCTCGTTCCAGACCAACATCCTGGCGCTCAACGCCTCGGTGGAGGCGGCGCGCGCGGGCGAGGCGGGCCGGGGCTTTGCCGTCGTGGCCGGCGAGGTGCGCTCGCTCGCGCGCCGGACGACCGAGGCCGCGCAGGACATCCGCAACCTCGTGGAGCAGTCGCAAAGCACGGTTCGCGTCGGCGTGCAACAGGCCGAGCAGGTCGGCCGCACGATCGACGACGCCGTGGATCGCGTCGCTGAGATGTCCACCCTCGTCGGCGAGATCAGCCGTGCGTGCCACGAGCAGCACGGCGGCGTCTCGCAGGTTCAGGAGGCGCTCGGCGAACTGGACGCCATCACCCAGCAGAACGTAGCGATGGTCGAGCAGCTGGCGGCCGCCGCGTCGGGGCTGCGGGACCGATCGCGCGCGCTGGAAGAAGCCGTGGACCTCTTCAGGCTGGCCGACGCCACGCCACGGCGGGCGGCCGACGCCGTGGCGTTGAGACGCCAACAGCGCGCCTCGCGCGCCACCGCCGCGGCATGACGCGCCGGCCAGGCGTTCAGGCTGCCAGGGCCCGACCGGCGTCGCCGGCCCGGTCGGCGGCCGGGTCGATGACCACGCTGCGCTCGGGCGTGTAGACCTGCATCGCCTCGATGGACTGGTGATCGACCTCGATCCAGCAGGCGAACAGTGCATGGGAGCCGTAGCGCACCGGCGGGCCGGCACGGTGGGCATGCACGCCGACCCGGCGCAGCAGCCGCTCCACGCCGAGCGGCGAGACGGTGATGAAACGCTGCACCCCGCGGCGGCGGGCGTAGTCGAGGGCGCCGGAGAGGATCTGCTCGGCCACCTTGAGCTCCATCGGTTGGGCGAGCGACTGCGGCGCGCCGCAATCCATAGCGGCAAAGCGCGAGAGCTCCCACACCTGGGGGTGGCGCGGGGCGGGCTGACCGTGCAAGAGTTGAGGGAAGACGTCGGCCAGCAAGTAGGGCCCCGTGCTCGGCAGCAGGCGCGCACAGCCGCGCAACTGGCCGGTGTCGGGGTCCCGCGCGATCACATAGGCCGTCTCGGGCGTGTCGAACTGGTCCTGTTCCCGGCCGTTCTCGGCCGGCAGGTCCCAGCCCAAGGTCTCGATGAACACCCGATAACGGTACGCGGACAAAGCATCCAGCAGATCGGGGGGCAGGCTGGAGCCCGTGCCACAAATGAGTTCCACACGTCCTCCTGGGCGCAACAACGGGGTGCGGCCGATGTTCAGACGCGTGACGAACAGCAACAACTGTCAACTCAGACAGCGCGAGTGCTCCGACCTCCCTGCGACACTTCTCGGCGCGCGCGCCTAGCACCTTCTGCGCGTCAGCTGTGTGAAAAGCTGTTGCCGCCTTGTCCTGCAGCAACACCGAGGTTCCCCCCATGACACGAATCCTCCGATCCATGCGGCGACCGGTCCGCCCCGCGTCCGCCCCCCCGCCCCTGCGGGCCCTGCCGAGCGCGCCGGCGCCCGCAGCCACTCCCGAGGTGCCCCCCGACGGGTACGTGCGCCTGCCGACCCGGCTGCTCCACCGGCTGCCCCTGGTGCACCTCTATTCCGAATGGGAGGCGAGTGGCGAACTCGCCGGCTGGGGCGAGCGTGACCCCACCGACCGGCCCGTGCGTGCCCATCGCTGCGGGGAGGCCCTGGACGAGCTGTACGGCCACACCGAGTGGGCCGGACGGGACGATCCGAGGGTGTCGATCGGCTGGGATTGGCAGGCGTGCTGGACCGCCGGCCACCTGCGCTGGATGGCGGGCGAAGTGCGCACCAACTTGATGCTGGTGGACGAGCGGGGCGACGACCTCGGAGCGGGTGCCACGCAGCGGCTGTTGCAGCTGCACCTGGCGCACCTGGACTGGCCCCCCGCGGTGGCGGGCGCGCTCGGAATGCGGGGTTGAGCCGGGCCGCGGCCTTGCATCTTTGCCCCCGGGGGCCTGCGCCCCACCCCCACGGGGGTCACGGCCCGGCTCCGGGCGGCCGGGCGCCGGGCCAGGTATCTTTGCCCCCGGGGCTTGCGCCCCACCCCCGGCGGGGGTCACGGCCCGGCTGGGCGGCCGAGCGCCGGGCCAGGTATCTTTGCCCCCGGGGCTTGCGCCCCACCCCCCGCGGGGGTGTCGGCCCGGCTTCGGGCGGCCGAGCGCCGGGCCAGGTATCTTTGCCCCCGGGGCTTGCGCCCCACCCCCCGCGGGGGTGTCGGCCCGGCTTCGGGCGGCCGGGCGCCGGGCCAGGTATCTTTGCCCCCGGGGCTTGCGCCCCACCCCCCGCGGGGGTGTCGGCCCGGCTCCGGGCGGCCGAGCGCCGGGCCAGATATCTTTGCCCCCGGGGCTTGCGCCCCACCCCCCGCGGGGGTCACGGCCCGGCTCCGGGCGGCCGAGCGCCGGGCCTCAGAGCAAGCCGAGCATCGCGGCGCGAATGGTGGCGGCCGTCTTGTTGGTCGCGCCGAGCTTGGCCATGGCGTTGTTGATGTGGAAGTTCACCGTGCGCTCGGAAATGCCAAGAATCTCGGCGACGTCGCTGGAGGTCTTGCCGTCGGCCGTCCAGCGCAATACCTCGGCCTCGCGGTCGCTCAGCCGCACGCCGATCTCGGGCATGAGGCGCGGCGCGACGAGCTGCGCCATGCCCATGTGGCCCACCTGCGTGAGCCAGTACAGGCGCGGCAGATTGGCCTCGAGCTCTTGGGGGGTGATCTCCCCTTGCCCGCGCGAAAGCGTCATGAGGCTGCGGATGCCGCTGGCGTCGCGGTAGGCGAGTGCCCAGCCCACCCGCAGCCCGAACTGGCGGGCTTCGTCCCACAGTTGCGGCGTCGTGGCGAAGACGTCGTCGGACCAGATCACCGGCAGCGAGGAGCGCATGCCGTGGCGCACGGTCGGGTCCACCGCGACATAGCCGCACGCCTGATAGCGCTCCTGCCAGGCCCGCGGGTAGTTGTTGAACATCGCCACCCGCGGATTGGACAGCGGCAACGGCATCCGCAGCCCGTAGGCACAATACTCGAACCCCAGTTCCTGAGCCGCGCGCGTCAGTCGCGCGAACAACTCGTCCTCATCGGGGACGGCCAGCAAGGACTGGATGTCGTCCTCCTGCCAAGCGTACATACACCCTCCGGCCACCGCGCCCCGGGGGCGCGTCATCGGTCTCCCTGCAGCTCCGCCCATCATCGGCGCGGCTCGCAAGACCGGGGTGTCTCGGCTCGTCGGCCGACGGTCGGCCGGACAGGTCTCGGTCGCCCCTGCGCTTTCCTGCGAGGATGTGATTATGTTGTGCGAATTGCGCACACGGCGTCCCGGCCGCCGCGCCATCCAGAGAAAGTAGGCACTTCCGCTGCCGCCGCCCCGTCGCCAACCCGCGCGTTCGCCGGGGTCGATTATCTCGCCATGCGGCCCGAGGGGCATGCAGGTTTTGCCTGCTGGGCGGCCAAACGTCGCTTCAGGACCACCCTGCGCGCCGGGAGGGCTCGCTTGGCTGCCGCGGATCGGCCGCGGCCGGCGCCGGCACTCAGGGCAGCAGCAGGCTGCGGGCGCGCAGGCGCTCGTCGGCGCCGAACGTCTCGTCGATCACCTGCGCGACGGCCGCCTCTCGCTGCACCTCGGACAGCTCCGGCGCCCGGCGCAAGGCGGCGATACGCCCTCGCGCGTGCTCGAGCCGTCGCTGCCAGTCGGCCCAGGCGATGTCCTCCTGGCGCAGACGCTCGGCGGCCTCGGCGCCGAACTGCCGCACCCGCTGCTCGTGCAGCGCGGACGGATCCGCCCCCGGGGCGGGCGGGCCGAGCAGGGCGTGTTCGCTGCCGGCCGCGCCTGCGCGCTCGCCGACGCCTTGCTGCCGCGCCGCCTCGATGTGCGCCTGGAGCGCCTGCTCCTCCTGCGAGTAGAACGCATCGGCCCACACCCGCCCCAGGTGAGCACGGCGCACGGCCTGTCGCTCGGCCAAAGCGGCCTCCCACCCCTGCGGGTCGTCGAGGCGCACCTGCGTGCGGTAGCGATGCTGATGCACGGCGAGATACCGGTCCCAAAGGGTCCGGATTTCTTGGGCGGCGGCGGCCCCGACATCCCGTTCGGCATGCGCCTGCATGAGCGCCGTCAGTTCGGCGACGCTCGCTTCGCCCAGTGCCGCCAGGTAGTGGTCGAAGCGCCGCCGCAGCGAGATCGACGGCTCGAGGCGCCCGTGGGCGTCGACCGACCAGTCCCCGTCGGGTTCAGTGCCCCGTAATGAGCCCGCCCCGTAGAGGCGCCTTTCGACGGCGGCGGCGACGCTCGCCTGCGGCTGTGCGACGGGCGTCGCGTCCCCGGCGGAGAGCAGACTCCATCGGGGTGCGGCGGGCAGCGGGGCCGCGCCCGCGCCCGGGCGGCTCTCCGCTTCAGGGGCGGGCCACCACACGAGCGCGGCCACGACGGCCGCAGCCGCGAAAGCTCCTCCCGCCGCAGCCCGGCGCACGTTCAGGTTCACAGGCCAGCCAGCTTCAGCCGGTTGGCGTGGGCGCGGATCACCGCCACCGGGTCGGGCGTGAACAGGCCGCGCAAACCGAAGCTCTGGTTGATCTCGTCCAGGTGGTTCCACGGGTAATCGTCGCGCAGGACCTGGCCCCACCGCGAGGAGCAGCGCCCCACGAGACCGTCGTTGTCCTTGCCGAGAAAGGCAAGCGAGGTGAGCCCCAGCAGGCCGTCGCTCGGGTCGAGCACGTTCGTGATCACGGAGGTGCCGCTCATGGAGTAGTAGCGCACACCGTTCACCTGCGAGGGGCCGCTGCCGCACGTCGAGGTGGGGGCGCCGGCGGGAAAGCGACGGTTGAAGTCTGCCGCCCCCGCGGTGGTGAGCGAGTTCATCGCGGCCTCGGAGTTCTGCTGCAGCCCGGAGCCGCCGGAGAGATAGCTCAACAGGCTGGCAAAACCGTTGACGACCTGCGAGACGAAACCGATGGTGCCGGTCACGTCGGTGCCGGTCTTGATGGCATCGGCCACGGGGCTGCCGAAATGCGGCGTGCCGACGGTGGTGACGGAAGCGACGAGCTCCGGCGCCACGGCCGCGACGTAGCGCACGGTCTGCCCGCCATGGCTGTGGCCGATGAGGTTGAACTTGGTGTGCCCATAGGCGGCCTTGAGCCGGCGCAGCTCGGACAACAACTGCTCGCCACGCACCTCGCTCGCATTGGCGGCCGACTGCTGGGGCACGTACACCTTCGCGCCGCCCGCGCGCAGCGCCGAGGGGATACCGTACCAGTAGTCGATCGGGCCCACGGCGTCGAAGCCGAACAGGCCGTGGACGAGGACGATCGGGTGCCGCGTCTGGGTGTAGGTGTCGGCATGCGCGAGCGGCGCGTAGGCGGCGGTGCCTGCGGCGCAGGCCAGGGCCAGCACGGTGCGAGCGATCAGTCGTTTCAAGCGCATCTCCTTGGGGGTGGTATGGCGAGGCGAAGGCGCCTCGATCGGCCCAGAAAGGCGCGGGCCGGCGTCGGCCACTGGATTGGAAAACGAACGTTCGTTCGTGGCAGTCGGGCCCAACCCTCAGCTGCACCGCAGCAAAGTGATCGGCTCGCAAGGGCGGCGCGGACAGGCGTCATCAGCGATCACATCTCGCCCCTCCCTTCAGGGAAAGTCCCGAGCCGGCTCCTCCGTGTGCAGCCCCGTGCGCGGCGCGGCGACCTCACCAGAGAGTGAAGACTCAGGGGTGCACTTCGTGGGCGGCGGGCGCCTCGGCTGCCAGGGGCACGGTGGGGAACCGCACGGTCACTCGGGTGCCGCGGGGCGCTCCCCCGGCCATCTCGCCGGCGGTGTTGGCGTCTTCGAGCAGGACTTCGGCCCCATGCTGCTGAGCGATCTCGCGCACGATCGCCAGGCCGAGGCCACTGCCGTCCACGTCGGTACCGAGCGCCCGGTAGAAGGGCTGGAAGACCACCTCACGCTCGGCCTCCGGAATGCCGGGGCCGGAGTCCTCCACTTGCAGCACGCTCACCTGGCCGAACGGATCGTTGACCACCCGCACCGTGACGGTGCCGCCGGCCGGCGTGTAGAGGGTGGCGTTGTCCACGAGGTTGCGGATGAGCTCGCGGATCAGCAAGGGATTGCCGAGCACCCGTGCCGCGGGAGCGGCCCCCGGCCCGGCGGTGTCCGGGCCCTCATAGCCCAGGTCGATGCGCTTGTCCATCGCCCGCGGGACGAAATCGCGCACCACCTCGGCGGCGAGCCGTGCGAGAGGGACCTCGTGGCGGCGCTGCAGCCGGCCTTGGTTCTCGGCCCTCGCCAGTGCAAGGAGCTGATTGACCATGTGCGCCGCGCGCTGGCTGGATCGCGCGATCTGCCGCAGCGACTTCTTCAGCTCCTGCGGGTCGCGCTGGCCGGCGTCGATCTCGCGCTGGGCCAGCTCGGCTTGCATCCGCAGCCCGGCCAGCGGCGTCTTGAGCTGATGCGCGGCATCGGCCAGAAAGTGCTTCTGCGTCTTGATCGACTGGTCCAGTCGCGCCAGCAGGTCGTTGATCGAGCGCACCAGCGGGGCCACCTCCTCGGGCGCCTCGCTCTCGTCGATGGGGCTCAGGTCGTCGCTCTGCCGTCGCCGGATGCGACGCTGCAGCTCCGACAGCGGCGCGATGCCCCGGGCCAGCGCGAGCCACACCAGCAGCACCGCCAGCGGCAGGATCACGAACTGCGGCAGGATCACGCCCTTGATGATCTCGGTGGCGAGCTGCGAGCGCTTGTTGAGCGTCTCGGCCACCTGCACGAGCGCGTGCTGGCCGTCCGATGCCCCTTGCACGATCACCCACATGTAGGCCACGCGCAGCGGCTCGTTGTGCAGTTCGTCCTCGCGGAACTTCACCGTGCCCGGGTCGTGCGCCTCCTGCTCGGGCGGCACCGGCAGCTCCGGGTCCCCGCCGACCAGCTCGCCGCGCGCCCCCAGCACCTGGAAGTACACCGTGTCGGCGTTGTCGCCCTTGAGGAACTCGACGATCGTCGGCGGCATCTGGAACACCACCTGCTGCCGGGCCACGGCCACCTGCTGGCCGAGGTTGCGCACCGTCTCGGCCAGCGCGCGGTCGAAGGGCCGGTCGGCAATGCTCTGCGCGACCAGCCACGTGAGCGCGACGCTCATCGGCCACAGCAGCAGCAGCGGTGCGAGCATCCAGTCGAGGATCTCACCGAACAGCGAGCGCTGCTCGCGGTGCATCGGCACGGCCGTCGTCTCAGTTCGGGATCTTCTCGAGGCAATAGCCCAAGCCGCGCACGGTGGCAATGCGGATCGGGCCCTGCTCGATCTTCTTGCGCAAGCGGTGGATGTACACCTCGATCGCGTTGTTGCTGACCTCGTCGCCCCACTCGCACAGCCGCTCGACGAGCTGGTCCTTGCTCACCAGCCGGCCCACCCGCTGCAGCAACACTTCCAAGAGACTCAGTTCACGCGCGGAGAGCTCGACCATCTGGTCGTTGATGTAGGCCACGCGGCCGGTCTGGTCGAACGTGAGCGGCCCGTGCTTGATGATGCTGCTGGCGGTGCCCATGCCGCGACGCGCGAGCGCCCGCACCCGCGCCTCGAGCTCCTGCAGCGAGAAGGGCTTGGCCATGTAGTCGTCCGCGCCGAGGTCCAGGCCCTTGACGCGCTCCTCGATGCTGTCGGCCGCAGTGAGGATGAGCACGGGGGTGACGACGCCGCGGCCGCGCAGCCGCTTGAGCACCTCCAGCCCGTGCATCTTCGGCAGGCCGAGGTCGAGAATCACGAGGTCGAACTCGTGGGACGAGAGGGCCGCATCGGCCTCGGTCCCCGAAGCGACGTGATCGACTGCATAGCCCGAGCTGCGCAGCGACCGCAGCAGGCCGTCGGCCAGCACCTGGTCGTCTTCGGCAATCAGGATGCGCATCTCGTGTCTCCTCGCGGCGCGCGTCGCCCGGGGCGGCGGCCTGCCTTCTTGCGAACTGCTCTTTCGTGCATTGTAGGAGCGCTCACGGCTCCCAGCCTCCGGCGTAGGCTTCCAGGCCCAGCTTCACGACCGTGGCCACGTCCTCCCCCACGTCGGCGCGGAATTCGGCTTCGGCCTGCGCCACGGCGCGGTGGAAGGCCGCCAGCCACGCCCGCCCCGTGGGCGTGAAGCGCACCCATCGGGCCCGCCGGTCGCGCGGGTCCGCCTCGCGCGTGACGAGGCCCCAGGCTTCGCATTGCTCCACCAGATCGCCCATCGCCTGCTTCGTCATGCCGGCCTGCGCCGCCAACTGAGTCAGCCGCGAGCCTTCGAGGGCCAGATGACGGGTGATGTGGATGTGGGCGGCGGTGATTTGTGCCCGCGCGGCCAAATTCGCCAAGGCCAGCGGCACCTCGACGTCGCGAGCCATCAGCTCGAGCACGCGCGCGTCGAAGCGGCGCATCGCGTGGCCGAGCAATCGCCCCAGGTGCGTCTGGCGCCAGGCGGCGGCCTGCTCGGCAAGGGCCGGGGCGGTCTCCTGCGCGGCCGGTGCCACGTCACCGCGTGCGGGGGAGCCTGGGAGGGCCGGCGAGTGCCGGGAAGCAGGCGGGATCGGTCGCATGGCACAAATAGTAAGGCAAACTGACCAAAAATGCGTTTACTTCGCGGCAACCCGCGTCCACAATACTGCTCATCCATCCAGCCTGTCGTTAACCACAGGCTGATTCGATCACACAGTCAACACACACCGCCCGTCAAGGAGATGTCCGTGGACGCACCCGTCAAGGCCCTGAACACCGAAAAAGCCAAAGCCCTGCAGGCCGCGCTGGCCCAGATCGAGAAGCAGTTCGGCAAGGGCTCCATCATGCGGCTGGGCGAAGGCGAGGCCGTGGAGGACATCCAGGTCGTCTCCACCGGCTCGCTGGGCCTGGACATCGCGCTCGGCGTCGGTGGCCTGCCGCGCGGCCGCGTGATCGAGATCTACGGCCCCGAGTCGTCGGGCAAGACCACCCTCACCTTGCAGGTCATCGCCGAGATGCAAAAGCAAGGCGGTGTGTGCGCCTTCATCGACGCCGAGCACGCGCTGGACGTGCAGTACGCGCAAAAGCTCGGCGTCAACCTCCAGGACCTGCTCATCTCCCAGCCCGACACCGGCGAGCAGGCGCTCGAGATCGTCGACGCCCTGGTGCGCTCCGGCTCGGTGGACCTGATCGTCGTGGACTCGGTCGCCGCGCTCACCCCCAAGGCCGAGCTCGAGGGCGAGATGGGCGACGCGCTGCCGGGCCTGCAAGCCCGTCTGATGAGCCAGGCGCTGCGCAAGCTCACGGCCACGATCAAGAAGACCAACTGCATGGTCATCTTCATCAACCAGATCCGCATGAAGATCGGCGTGATGTTCGGCTCGCCCGAGACGACCACCGGCGGCAACGCGCTCAAGTTCTACGCCTCGGTGCGGCTGGACATCCGCCGCGTCGGCTCGATCAAGAAGGGCGAGGAGGTCATCGGCAGCGAGACCAAGGTCAAAGTGGTCAAGAACAAGGTGTCGCCCCCGTTCAAGACGGCCGACTTCGACATCCTCTACGGCGAGGGCATCAGCCGCGAGGGCGAGATCATCGACCTGGGTGTCAACGCCCGGGTGATCGAAAAGTCCGGCGCCTGGTACGCCTACAACGGCGAGAAGATCGGTCAAGGCAAGGACAACGCGCGCGAATTCCTCAAGGAGAACGCCGACCTCGCCCGAGAAATCGAGAACAAGGTGCGCGCCGCCCTGGGCGTGCCGCTGCTGCCCGGCAGCGCGCCGGCGACCGACGCGCCGGCCGACAAGCCCGCCAAGGGCCGTGCCGCCAAGGAGTGATGCCGGCCCCCAAGCTCTCGCTGCGCGGCCGGGCGCTCAAGTACCTGGCCGCCCGCGAGCACTCCCGACGGGAACTCGCCCGCAAGCTCGCGCCCCACGCCGAGACGCCCGAGCAGGTGGAAGCGCTGCTCGACGAGTTCGAGGCCAAGGGGCTGCTCAGCCAGGCCCGCTTCGTCGAGTCGATCGTCCACCGCAAGGCGGCGCGCTTCGGCGCGGCGCGCATCCGGCAGGAGTTGCAAGCCCACGGCATCGACGGCGATGCGGCGCACGACGCATTGGCCGCGCTGCAGGGCACCGAGTACGACCGCGCCCGCGCGGTGTGGCAGCGCCGCTTTGGCGGGCAGTGCGCCGCCACCCCGGCCGAACGCGCCAAGCAGATGCGCTTCCTCGCCGGGCGCGGCTTTTCCACCGAGGTCATCCGCCGGGTGGTGCGCGACGAGGACGATTGAGGCCCGGCGCTCGGCCCACGCCGCCCAACAGCCGCCTGAAAGGTTTGGTGCGACGCACCATGCTAAAGTGAGGGGCTTCGCCGAAACCGCCCGAAACCCGCGACACGGCGCCCTCGAGATGGCCCAGCCTGCGCCCGACCCCCAGCGTCAGCTCAAGCACCGCCGCAGCATCGACGTGGCGGTGTACGCCCGCCCGGACGGCTTGTGGGAGGTCGAGGCGCGCCTGGTCGACACCAAGACGCGCGACGTGGTGCTCGCCGGCGAGACCCGCCGCGCCGGGGACCCGGTGCACGACATGACGCTGCACCTCGTCGTCGACACCCGCTTCAACATCCTCACTGCCGGCGCGCAGACGCACGCCATGCCCTATCCCGGGCAATGCAACGCCTATGGTGACGCCTACGCTCGCCTGGCCGGGCTCAACCTGCTCAAGGGCTTTCGCCAGGCCGTCAAGGAACGCCTGGGCGGCGTGCAGGGTTGCACCCACATCACCGAACTCACCCAGGTGCTGCCCACCGCCGTGATCCAGGCCTTCGCCGGCGAGGTGCTCGACACCCAGGAGGGCGGCGCCTCCGCCGCCGACCAACCCCCCTTCCAGATCGACCGCTGCCACGCCCTGCGCTCCGACGGCGAGGTGGTGCGGCAGTTTTACCCGCGCTGGTACCGGCCCGAGAAGGCCGAGCCGGCTTCTCCTTAGACGTCCCCTTCAGAAAGTCACACCACCATGAAGATTCATGAGTACCAAGGCAAGGAGATCTTGCGCAACTTCGGTGTGCCGGTGCCGCGCGGCTATCCCGCCTTCACCGTGCAGGAAGCCGTCGAGGCCGCGCAGAAGCTGGGCGGCCCCGTCTGGGTCGTGAAGGCGCAGATCCATGCAGGCGGACGCGGCAAGGGCGGTGGAGTGAAGCTGGCGCGGTCGATCGACGAGGTCAAGACGCTGGCGGGCCAGATCCTCGGGATGCAGCTCGTCACCCACCAGACGGGCCCCGAGGGCCAGAAGGTGCGGCGCCTCTTGATCGAGGAAGGCGCGGACATCAAGAAGGAATACTACGTCGCGGCGCTGACCGACCGCGCCACGCAGAAGGTCGCGATGATGGCCAGCTCCGAAGGCGGCATGGACATCGAGGAAGTCGCGCACAAGACGCCCGAAAAGATCATCAAGGTCTTCGTCGACCCGCTGGTCGGCCTGACCGACGAGCAGGCCCAGCAGCTGGCTGACGGCATCGGGGTGCCGGCCGCCTCGCAGGCCCAGGCGATCGATGTCTTCAAGAAGCTCTACCGCTGCTACATGGAGACGGACGCCTCGCTGGCCGAGATCAACCCGCTCATCCTCGAAGGCAACGGCAACATCAAGGCGCTGGATGCGAAGTTCAACTTCGACTCCAACGCGCTGTTCCGCCACCCGGAAATCGTCGCCTATCGCGACCTCGACGAAGAGGACCCGGCCGAGATCGAGGCCTCCAAGTTCGACCTGGCCTACATCAGCCTGGACGGCAACATCGGCTGCCTGGTCAACGGCGCGGGCCTGGCGATGGCGACGATGGACACCATCAAGCTGTTCGGCGGCGAGCCGGCCAACTTCCTCGACGTCGGCGGCGGCGCCACGGCCGAGAAGGTGACCGAGGCGTTCAAGATCATGCTGAAGAACCCGAACGTCAAGGCCATCCTGGTCAACATCTTCGGCGGCATCATGCGCTGCGACGTGATCGCCGACGGCGTCATCACCGCCAGCCGCGCGGTGGGCCTCAAGGTGCCGCTGGTGGTGCGCATGAAGGGCACCAACGAAGACCTGGGCAAGAAGATGCTCGCCGAGTCGGGCCTGCCCATCATCTCTGCCGACACGATGGCCGAGGCCGCCCAGAAGGTCGTGGCCGCTGCTGCATGAACCACCCCCGAAGCGCCTGCGGCGCTTCCCCCTCCAGGGGGCGTCGCCAGCGGCCCGGCCTAGCCGGCTCCGCGGCGGTCGCTTGGGAAGACAACTGATTCGCTCGAGGACATCATGAGCATCCTGATCAACAAGGACACCAAGGTCATCACCCAGGGCATCACGGGCAAGACCGGGCAGTTCCACACCCGCATGTGCCGCGACTACGCAAACGGCAAGAACTGCTTCGTCGCCGGCGTCAACCCGAAGAAGGCCGGTGAGGACTTCGAGGGCATCCCGATCTACGCCAGCGTCAAGGACGCCAAGCAGGCCACCGGCGCGACGGTGAGCGTCATCTACGTGCCGCCGGCCGGCGCCGCGGACGCCATTTGGGAGGCGGTGGAAGCCGACCTCGATCTCGTGGTGTGCATCACCGAGGGCATCCCGGTGCGCGACATGCTGATGGTGCGCAACAAGATGAAGGCCAAGGAGGCGGCCGGCGGCAAGAAGACCCTGCTGCTGGGACCCAACTGCCCCGGCCTCATCACGCCCGACGAGATCAAGATCGGCATCATGCCCGGCCACATCCACAAGAAGGGCCGCATCGGCGTGGTCTCGCGCTCCGGCACGCTGACCTATGAAGCCGTGGCGCAGCTCACCGAGCTGGGCCTGGGCCAGTCGAGCGCGGTGGGCATCGGCGGCGACCCCATCAACGGCCTCAAGCACATCGACGTGATGAAGATGTTCAACGACGATCCGGACACCGACGCCGTCATCATGATCGGCGAGATCGGCGGCCCGGACGAGGCCGAGGCCGCCCGGTGGTGCAAGGACCACATGAAAAAGCCGGTGGTCGGCTTCATCGCCGGCGTCACCGCGCCCCCCGGCAAGCGCATGGGCCATGCCGGTGCGCTGATCTCTGGCGGCGCCGACACGGCCGAGGCCAAGCTCGCCATCATGGAAGAGTGCGGCTTCAAGGTCACGCGCAACCCGTCCGAGATGGGCAAGCTGCTCAAGTCGCTGCTGTAAGAAGAAGCAGCGCCCGCGGGCGCGACACCCTGCGGCGGCGGGCGGCCGCCGCCCCAGGCGCCCCGCTTGCATACGTAGTTTTTCGCAACGGCTGCCCCGGCGCGGGCGCCTACACTGCCGGCTCTCCGCGGGCGCCGCTCGGCGTCCGCCCCCCTTTCCGAACGACCTGAGGACTCCTGATGGAGCAGTTCATGACCCCCGAGTTCTGGCTTGCCGTCGGCCAGATCATCATGATCGACATCCTGCTGGGCGGCGACAACGCGGTGGTCATTGCGCTGGCGTGCCGCAAGCTGCCACCGGCGCAGCGCCGGCTGGGCATCCTGTGGGGCACGTTCGGCGCCATCGCGCTGCGGGTGATCCTCATCGTCTTTGCGCTCACGCTGCTGAAGATCCCCTTCCTCAAGATCGTCGGCGCGCTGCTGCTGCTGTGGATCGGCATCAAGCTGCTGGCGCCTGAAGACGAGGACGAGCACGCCAACATCCAGGCCAGCGACCGCCTCTGGGCGGCGGTCAAGACGGTCATCGTGGCCGACTTCGTGATGAGCCTGGACAACGTCATCGCCATCGCCGGCGCGGCGGAGACGGCCGGGGGCCAACACCAGATCCCGTTGGTCATCTTCGGCCTGCTGGTGAGCATTCCCATCATCATCTGGGGCAGCCAGCTCGTGATCAAGCTGATGGACCGCTTCCCGATCATCATCACGCTGGGCGGGATGCTGCTGGGCTGGATCGCCGGGACGATGCTGCTCTCCGACCCGGCCGTGGCCAACCCCGAAGTGGCCAGCTACTTCCCGAAACTGCCCCAGACCGAGGTGCTCAAGTACGCCTTCGGCGTGGGCGGCGCCCTGCTCGTGCTGTTGATCGGCAAGCTGCTGGCCGGCCGCCGCGGAGGCGGGGACCGCGCGGCGGCCTAAGCCCCGGCCCGTGACGCATGGGGGCCGGTGGGGCCGACGAGCGCCGGCGCACCCCGCGTGCCCGGCCCGTCGCACGCGGCCCCCGGGGCTTGGGGGGCGCCTGCTCGCGCCGGGGAGTGTGATCCAGGGCACAATCCTCACCTCGGCACTGCAGTCCCGTGCGCCCCGATAGGTTTTGACTTGAGCGCCCCGTCCATGTCCTTCGAGTTCTTCTGCCTGACCGACCCCGGTCGCGCGCGCGACAACAACGAGGACTCGGTGGCGGTGGACGAACGCGCGGCACTCGCCGTGCTGGCCGATGGCATGGGCGGCTACAACGCCGGCGAGATCGCCAGCAGCATGGCCACCTCGTTCATCAAGTCGGAGCTCGGACGCTGGCTCACCGAGGCCGCCAGCAACGCCAGCGACACCGACGTGCGCCGGGCGATGGACATCTGCGTGGACAACGCCAACCGCGCGATCTACAACGCGGCCAACTCCAACCCGCATTACGCCGGCATGGGCACCACGCTGGTGGTGGCCGTCTTCCGGGAGGGGCGGCTGCTGATGGGCCACATCGGCGATTCGCGCGGCTACCGCCTGCGCGCCGGCCATCTGACGCAGATCACGCGCGACCATTCGCTGCTGCAGGAGCAGATCGACGCCGGTCTCATCACGCCCGAGCAGGCCGCCTTCTCGGCCAACAAGAACCTGGTGACGCGCGCCGTCGGCGTCGAGGACACCGTGCTGCTGGAAACCCACCTGCACGACGTGCAGCCCGGCGACCTGTACCTGCTGTGCTCGGACGGTCTCTCCGACATGGTGCCGGACGCCGAGATCGAGGCGATCCTCGACCGCACGACCGAGCTGGCCGAGGCCGGCAACCGGCTGGTGGCTGCGGCCAACGAAGCGGGCGGCCGGGATAATATCGCCGTCGTGCTGGTCCGGGCTCATGGCCAGGCTTCGTCCGTGCGGTCCTGGTGGCCGTTCCGTCGCTGACGCCCCACATCGAACCCCGGTGCAGTCCTGCAACCCACGCAGACCCAGCGTTCGGCCCGCGCGCACGTGATACAACGGCAGGCGGCGCCCGAACCAACTCACAACTGAACATTCCAACGAGGCCAAGGCATGGGGAAACTGGTTGTTTCGCTCGACGGGGTGGTGATCAAGGAAGTCCAGCTCACCAAGGACAAGACCACGCTCGGTCGGCGCCCCTACAACGACATCGTGATCGACAACCTGGCCGTCAGCGGTGAGCACGCCGTGCTGCAAATGGTGGGGCAAGACGTCTTCATCGAAGACCTCAACAGCACCAACGGCACCTACGTGAACGGCAAGGCCATCAAGAAGCAGCTCTTGGCGCACAACGACACGATCGAGATCGGCAAGTACAAGATCAAGTACCTGACCGACGAGGCGACCGAGTACGAGAAAACGATGGTCATCAAGCCTGGCGTGATGGGTACTGCACCGGCTGCAGCCTCTCCCATGGCGCCGCCGGCCGCCCCGTCGCCGCTCGCGGCCCCTTCGGGCTTCGGCGGGCTGGGCAGCCCGTCGGGCTTCGGCTCGCTGCCCAGCGTGCCGGCGGCGTCCATCAAGGTGCTCAACGGCGCCGCTGCGGGCCGCGAAGTGACGCTGACCAAGGTGGTCACCACCGTCGGCAAACCGGGCGTGCAGGTGGCCTCGATCACCAAGCGGCCGGGCGGCTACGTCTTCGCGCACGTCGAAGGCGCCGCGCGCCCCACGGTCAACGGCAACCCGGTCGGCAACGACCCGGTGCCGCTCAAGAACGGCGACATCATCGAGCTGGCGGGGACCCAGATGCAGTTCGTGCAGGGGTAACGGGCCCTGCGCGCACGCTCGGGCCCACCCCTGCGGCGCCAGCACCGGGCGCACAGGCGGCGCTGTCAGGCCAGCGCGAGGGGCCGCTCGAGGGAATGCCCGCCTGCCGCTCGCCTGCCGCTGGTCAGTCGCCCGCCACGTCCCGCCGTCGCCTTCGACGCCGTGAACTGGATCACGGCACCGCCCACCGCGCGCGCTCGCGGGCCGGCACCCCCCGGTCCATGTGCCACTTGCCACTTGGCAACCCTGTAACAGGCGCGCACCATAGCCAGGCTGCCGCGCTGCATATCGCGCTTGCGCGGCCGACTGCAACCGCTCGATGACCCTTTCGCCGCCTTCTCACAGCCGCCCGCTGCCGCACGCGGCGCGCGCCGGCTCGCCGCGCCCCCTGGAGGGCCGCTCATGAAAGTGCGCGTGTTGGGCTGCTCCGGCGCCATCGCCGCGGGCTGCCGCACGACGGCCTTCCTCATCGACGACGACGTGCTCGTCGACGCCGGCACCGGCGTGGGCGATCTCTCGCTGGAGGAGATGGCGCGCATCGAGCACATCCTCGTCACGCATTCGCACCTCGACCACATCGTCGGCATCCCGCTGCTCGCGGATGCCGTCATGGGCCGCCGCCGCGCGCCCATCACCGTCCACGCGCTGCCGGAGACATTGGCAGCGCTGCAGCGCCACGTGATGAACTGGGTCATCTGGCCCGACTTCACGCAGTTGCCCTCGAAGGCCGAGCCCTTGCTGCGCCTGGCACCTGTGCGCGTGGGCCAGCAACTGGAGCTGGGCGGCAAGCGCATCGAGGTGCTGCCCGCCGAGCACACCGTGCCTGCGGTCGGGTACGGCATCGAGACGCCGCAAGGCTGGTGGGTCTACACCGGCGACACCGGCCCCAACCCCGGCCTGTGGCCGCTGCTCGCCCAGCGCCCGGTGGCCATGCTGGTGATCGAAACGGCCTTCAGCGACCGGGAGGCCGAGGTCGCCTTGCTCAGCCAACACCTCGCCCCCAGCGCCCTCGCCGAGGAGCTGCGCGCCCTCGACCCGCGCGTGCCGGTGTACATCACCCACATGAAGCCAGGCGAGCAGGCGCAAGTGACGAGCGAACTGGCCGCTCTGGACAGCCACCGCATCGCCGCGCTCGAGGCCGGCCAGGTCTACGAACTCTGAGCGGCCTCGAGGGGGGTGACGTTTCTTGTCACTTCCTCTGATACCCGGACACAGCTTGTCGCACTCGGTGGAGCCGTAGGTGCCGCGAATGTGCACAACCTCACGCCGCCACGCCCGCGGCGCGCTGGCACAGCCCCTGCAACAACCGCAGCGCTTCCCCCCAACCTGTCAAGGAGAGATCAATGAAGCGTGTCCAGCAGGGTTTCACCCTCATCGAACTGATGATCGTCGTGGCGATCATCGGCATCTTGGCGGCGATCGCGCTGCCGCAGTATCGCGACTATACCCAGCGCTCGGCGAACTCTGGCTGCCTGGCGGAAGCCAAGGCCTACATGGGCGCCGCCGTGGCAGAGCTGGCCAACAACCGCCCCGCTCCGGCCTACACGGCGTCCGCCTGCACCGGCGACCCGAACCCCGCTTTGGACGCCGCTGCGTACAACAACAATACCGCCATCACATTCACCACGCCAACGCGTGGGAACGGTGCCATTCGTCAGAACGCGCAGTGCAACGCAGGCACCGGCCAGTGCCAGCTCGTGAACCCCTCGTAATGTCGTAGCCCGCGGCAGGCATCGGCTTCGCGCCTATTCTTGCTGGAGCCCGGTCGCTCTTGCTCAGAGGCGACCGGGCTTTGCACTTCCCGAGCCGGCGCTGAGAAGAGGGAAGCTGCGAAAGCAGCCCTTGTGTTCGGAACAGGCCTGAGACTTCGAGCGCGCAGCGTGTTATCGCGGCTGATGCTCTTCGGCTGTGCCCGGGGTGGCTTGCACCCGGAGTTCAAGTTCAAGAGTTGCCGTCCTTTACACAACGGCCGAGGGGGTGGTCCATAGAATGCCCCGATGGACACCCGCATGCTTTCGCACTCTCTTGCAGCGCTGGACGATCGCATTCGTGGCAAGACCTTGACCGTGGGCATCTATGGGCTGGGTTACGTGGGCTTGCCGCTGGCGCTGCGCTTCTCCGAGGTCGGCATTCGAGTGATCGGCTTCGACATCGATGCCGAGAAGGTGAAGAAGCTCAATGCCGGTCAGAGCTACATCGAACGGCTCACGCCAGACCGCATCCAGCAGGCGCGGGCGCAGGGCTTCGAGGCCACCGGTGATTTCGCGCGGACCAAGGAAGCCGACGCGCTCATCATCTGCGTGCCCACGCCGCTCAACCGCTATCGCGAGCCGGACCTGAGCTTCATCGTCAACACGGTGGAGTCGATGCTGCCGCACATGCGTGAAGGGCAGCTCTTGAGCCTGGAGAGCACCACGTGGCCGGGCACGACCGACGAGGTGCTGGCCCCCCGATTGCGCTCGCGGGGCCTGGTGCCCGGTGAGAACTGCGCCTTGGTCTTCAGCCCCGAGCGTGAAGACCCGGGCAACCCGCACTACGGCACCAAGGACATCCCGAAGGTGATCGGCGGGGCGACGCCCACTTGCCTGCATCTCGGGCAGGGGGTGTACCGACACGCCATCCAGACGCTGGTGCCCGTCAGCAGCACCAAGGTCGCCGAGATGACCAAGCTGCTGGAGAACATCCACCGCAGCGTCAACATCGGCCTCGTCAACGAAATGAAGATCGTGGCCGATCGCATGGGCATCAACATCCATGAGGTGATCGACGCGGCGGCGACCAAGCCGTTCGGTTTCGTGCCCTATCGCCCCGGGCCCGGCCTGGGAGGGCATTGCATCCCGATCGACCCCTTCTACCTGACGTGGAAGGCGCGCGAGTACGGCGTGAACACGCGCTTCATCGAGTTGGCCGGCGAGATCAATCACTACATGCCGCAGTGGGTCGTGGGCAAAGTGGCCGACGCGCTGAACGAGCGGGGCCGGGCCATCAAGGGCAGCAAGATCCTGGTGCTGGGGCTGGCCTACAAGAAGAACATCGACGACACGCGCGAGTCCCCCTCGGTGGAGATCATGGACTTGCTGCAGGCCAAAGGGGCCGAGATCGCCTACAGCGACCCGCACGTGCCCGTCTTCCCGCGCAAACGGGACTACCACTTCGACCTGCAATCGGTGCCGCTCACGGCGGACACCATCGGAAGCTACGACGGCCTCCTGCTCGCCACGGACCACGACGGGTTCGACTACGCGCTGATCCAGCGCCACGCCAAGCTGATCGTGGACACGCGGGGTCGCCTCTCGGGCGACAACGTCGTCGCGGCCTGAGGGCGGCGCCGGCCGCCTGGAGGCGCCCCGCCGCGCCGGGGGCGTCGGCAGCGTCGACCGCGCCGAGGGACGGCCCCGCCGCGCAGGCACAATGCGCCGCGTGAGCCGAACCGCCGCTTCTTTCAGCTTCCCCCTTCTCGTACTGGCCGTCGCGCTGCCGCCCCTGGTGGTGGGCTCCGGCACGCCTGAGCCGGTGCTGCACTTGGGGTTGGCGAGCCTCTTCGGCTTCGGGGTGTGGCTGCTGGTGGCGCCGCCCTGGAGCGCGGGGCCTTCCATCGCGCCGACGGGGGTCGGGCCGGGGCATGCAAGGCCCTCTCAGGGCTCCTTCGGTGAGGGCTCGGTGATGGCTGCGTTGTGCCTGGGGTGGCTGGCCGCGGGACTCGTGAGTGCGGTGTTTGGCATCGTGCAGTACGTGTGGCCGGCGTGGGGAGGCGACTCCACGCTGCCGGGCTTCATCGCGACCCCTTCTTCGGCCGGCCGGGCGATGGGCAACGTGCGGCAGCCGAATCAGCTCACCACGCTGCTCGCGCTGGCGCTCTGCGGGGCGGTGTGGTGGGCCCAGGCGCGGGCGTGGCCGCGGCGGCTCCTGGTGCCGGTGATGGCGCTGCTGGCGCTCGGGATCGTGCTGAGCGGCTCGCGCATGGGGTGGCTGATGCTCGCGATGCTGAGTGCGTGGGGCGCGCTCGACCGACGGCTGCGCCCGGGGGTGCGCCAGGGGCTGATGGCGGCCTTGCCGCTGGCGGCGGCGTTCGCGGTGCTGGCGTGGCTGTGGGGGCGCTGGGGCGGGGTCACGTTCTTCCCTGAGGCGCGCATGCACAGCGCCAGCGACATCAGCAGTTCGCGGTTCGCGATCTGGTCGAACACGCTCGCGCTGATCGCCGAGTACCCCTGGGCCGGGGTGGGGTGGGGCCACTTCAACTTCGCATGGACGTTCACGCCGTTTCCCGACCGGCCGGTGGCCTTCTTCGACCACACGCACAACCTGGTGCTGCAGCTCGCGGTGGAGCTTGGTGTGCCGATGACGCTGGTGCTGCTCGGCACGCTGGGGGCGCTGATGTGGCGTGCGCGCGGCGGGCTGAGCGCGGCCGACGAGGCCCGCTCGCGGGCCTCGCGGGTGGCGCTGATGATGCTGGCCCTCGTGGGGCTGCACAGCCTGCTGGAGTACCCGTTGTGGTACGCCTACTTCCTGCTGCCCACGGCGGTGGCGCTGGCGGTGTATCTGGGGGCGGGCGGCGTGGGGGTGATCCCTCCCGGCCGCGAGCGGGTGTGCCGGGTGGCTGGCGTGCTGGCGCGTGTGGCGGGCCTCGTGATGATCGCGGGCGCCGTGCAGGCGGCCTGGGAGTACGAGCGCGTGGTGCAGATCTTCGCGCCGCAGGGGGAGGCTGGGGAACGCCCCTTGAGCGAACGCATCCGGGCGGGGCAGCGCAGCCGCTGGTTCGGTCACCATGCCGACTACGCCGCGGTGACGACGGCCTCGCGCCCGGGGCCGCTGCTCGCCACCTTCGAGCGGCCGCTGCATCACCTCGTCGATGCGCGGCTGATGATCGCGTATGCCAAGGCGTTGCACGAATCGGGCGAGCAGCGGCGCGCACTGTACGTGGCGCAGCGCCTGCGCGAGTTCCGGCACCCGCTGGGTGACGAGTGGTTCGCGGCCTGCGAACGCGCCGCCGAGGGTGCGCGCCCCTGGCACTGCGACACCACGCCGGTCACGGAGTACGGCTTCGAGGACCTGGAGCCGCGGGCGGTGTTGGCGGCGCGGCAGCGTTGATGCGCCGGCGCCGTGGCGCGGGAGCGCCGCTCAGCGCGCCGCCGTGCCGGGCTGCGGCGCGACGTACGGACCGGACTTGCCGCCGTGCTTCTCGAGCAGGCGCACGCCGGTGATCGTCATGCCGCGGTCGATGGCCTTGCACATGTCGTAGATGGTGAGCAGGCCGACCTGCACCGCGGTGAGGGCCTCCATCTCGACGCCGGTGCGGCCGAGCGTCTCGACCTGAGCCCGGCACTCGACGCGGCTGCCGGCGGCGTGGACTTCGAATTCCACGGCCACCCGGGTCAGGGGCAGCGGGTGGCACAAGGGGATGAGATCGGCGGTGCGTTTGGCGGCCTGGATCGCCGCGATGCGCGCGATGCCGAGCACGTCGCCCTTCTTGGCGGTGCCGGACCGAATCACCTGCAGCGTGGCGGGCAGCATCTCGATGAAACCGTGCGCGAGAGCGACGCGGTGGGTCACGTCCTTGCCGGCGACATCGACCATGTGCGCCTGCCCCTGCGCGTCGAAGTGGGTGAGGCCGGTGTCGGATGCAGCAGTGCGGTTCATGGCTTTGGCATGATACGTTGAACCTCGCGGCCCCGCCGCCTTCTAACCCCGAGGCTGGCGCGAGCCGGCACCCGTCCCGATCCCCGCCTGCCGCGCAGGCCCTCGTCTGGAGCCGTTTTCTTGCTGCACCGATCTTTCGCGCCGCCTGCCACGCTGGGCCCCACCGCAGCCGGGCCACGTCCTGGTTCGTCGGGTGGGGCGGCAGGCGTGGGCCCCGCGCCTCGCCGGGTGTCGACGTGGGCCGTGTGCGCAGTGGCCCTCGCATTCGGCCTCGGGGCGGTGAGCGCGCCGCTTTCCACTGCGTGGGCGCAATCGACCCCGGCGCCGATGCCGCAGCAGCTGCCCGCCCTGGGCGACAGCGTCTCGGGCGAGTTCAGCGTCGGCACCGAGCGGCAACTGGGCGACCGCATCGTGGCCGAGATCCGGCGCGACCCGGCGTACTTCGCGGACCCGCTGCTGGACGACTACGTGGATGCGCTGTGGCAGCAGTTGATGGCCGCCGCCCGTGCGCGCGGCGAGGTGTCTGCCGAGCTGCACGACCGCTTCGCGTGGCAGGCCTTTCTGCTGCGCGAGCGCTCGGTCAACGCCTTCGCCTTGCCCGGGGGCTACGTGGGGGTGCACCTCGGCCTGATCGCACTGACGGCCACCCGCGACGAGCTGGCCTCGGTGCTGGCGCACGAGCTCTCGCACGTGACGCAGCGCCATATCGCGCGCAGTCTCGTGCAGAGCAAGCAGCAGTCGCTGGTGGCGCTCGCCTCGATGATCGTCGGCGTGCTGGCCGCCAGCCGCAGTCCTCAGGCAGCCAACGCGATGATCGCGGGCGGGCAGGCGGTGGCGCTGCAAGCGCAGCTCAACTTCTCGCGCGACATGGAGCGCGAGGCCGACCGCATCGGGTTTCTCGTGCTGGAGGAGGCCGGCTTCTCGGCGGCCGGCATGTCCAGCATGTTCGAGAAGCTGCAGCAGAGCTCGCGCGTCAACGACAGCGGCGCCTTCCCCTACCTGCGCACGCACCCGCTGACCAGCGAGCGCATCGGCGAGGCCCGCGCGCGCCAGGGCATGGGCCCGGCGCGCTCGCCGGGCGTCTCGCTGGAACACGCGCTCATGCAGGCGCGTGCGCGCGTGTTGATGGACCCGCGGCCCGACACCTGGCGGGCCTGGCTGCGCCAGACGGACGACGCCGGCGGCGCCCGCCCGGCACGCGCGTTGGCCCTGGCCACCCGCGCACAGGCTGCGGCGCAATTGCGCGACTGGGCGGCGGCCGACGCGGCCCTCGCGCAACTGGAGCCGCTGGTGCAGGACGACGCGCGGGCGCGCCGAGCGGCGGCGATGCTGCGCGCCGAGAGCTGGCTGTTGCGCGGCGACGCGGCGCGCGCCGACGAGGCCCTCGCTGCCTGGCGGGGCGACGGCTCGCGCGGGATGGAACTGCTGAGCGCACGCATCGGCCTGGCCGCCCAAGGGCCCGAGGCGCCCGCAAGGCTGCAGCGCACCGCGGAAGACCTGCAAGGCTGGGTGTCGCTGCGCGCGACCGATCTGCAAGCCTGGGAGCTGCTGGGGCAGGCCTGGGAGAAGCTCGGCCAGCCGCTGCGCGCGGTGCGGGCCCAGGCGGAGGCGCGCTATCTGGTGGGCGACGTGCAAGGCGCCATCGACCGGCTGCGCGCCGCGCAGTCCCTCGCGCGCACGGGCGCGAAGTCCGACTTCATCGAAGCCTCGGTGATCGACGCGCGGCTGCGGCTGTGGGAGGAGGAATGGCGCCGACGCCTGCGCGAGGAAGCCGGGCGTTGAAGGCCTAGCGGCGCTCGAACAGGGCCTCGAGCGCGGCGTCGATGACCACGCCGCACAGGCTGTAGATCAGCGAGCCGATCAGGGCCGCCGTGAAGGTGGGCACTTGCAGCCCCTCGAGCAGGCTCGCGGCGAAATAGAACATGAGCGCGTTGATCACGAAGAGGAAGAGCCCGAGCGTGATCACGGTGACGGGCAGCGTCAGCACGACCAGCACGGGCCTGACCACCGCGTTGAGCAGCCCCAACACCAGCGCCGCGACGAGCGCGGAGCCGAAGCTGCGCACCTCGACGGCCGGATAGAGCTGCGTGACCAGCAGCAACGCCGAGGCGAGCAAGAACCAGCGCACGAGGATCTTCAGCATGGGCGCGAGCATACCGCAGCGAGCCCGTGCGGCGGCACGCGGCGGGCTGCGCCGATCACGCGGCTTCGGCTGCGAACCAGGTGCCGAGCATCACGAGCCACAGCGAGCCCGGGGTGGAGGCCTTGAAGGGGGGCACGGGCGCAGGCGATGCGTCCTTCGGGCGCCGGGCGTCGATCACCTCGTCGCCGCCGAGCTGGGACAGCAAGGGTGGCAGCGGCCCGCGGGCGACCACCAGTTCGTAGCGCCATCCTCGCGCTCGCACGCAAGGCTCGAAGGCCTCGAACAGCCGCGCGGCCCACTTGGCGCGCCAGTGCTCGCGCGCGCCGTGCGCGACCCACTTGGAAGCGCGGTGCGTGAGTCGGGGCGCGCAGGCGACGAACACCCACTGCACGCCCTCGCCCGGCCCATGGGCGGGCAGTCGGGCCTGCGCATGCGCCGCGTCGTCGATGAGAACCACGATCTTCTTCATGGAGTGGGGCAGACGATGCAACGATGGACAAGAATGCCGGCGACCGCAGTCTGCCCCGCGGGCCCCGCCCTGCCAAGCGGGCGCGGTCGCAATTCCCCTCGATTCGACAGGATTTGGGCCGATTGGCGAGAATCGCGCCTGTCGAAAGGGGAGTAGCACACGGCCCAGGCCGTGGCGGACACCCGTCAATACGGACGCATTCGCCTCCCGGCGAAGCGCCCGGGTCCCGCAAGGGCGCAGCCATCCCCCGGCCCGTCGCGCCCACCCCGCAAGACCTTTCGGCGCAATCGTTCAACTCTTCTGGAGTGTGCATGGACACCATTGCGCCCGATTGGTTGTGGGCATTTTTCGTCGTCTCGGTGCTGGTCGCGCTGTTCATCGACTTCGTCGTGCTCAAGAAGCAGGGCGCGCACGAAGTCTCCGTGAAGGAGGCGCTGAACTGGTCGCTCGTCTGGGTGTTGCTCAGCTTCGCCTTCAACGGCCTGTTCTGGTGGGCCGTCGCTCAGGACCACGGCGTCGCGATGGCCAACACGAAGGCGATGGAGTTCCTCACGGGCTATCTGATCGAGAAGTCGCTCGCCGTCGACAACATCTTCGTGTTCCTGATGATCTTCACCTACTTCGCGGTGCCGCAGGCCTTCCAGAAGCGGGTGTTGATGATCGGCATCATCGGCGCGATCGTGCTGCGCACCGTGATGATCCTGGTGGGCAGCTACCTGATCGCGCAGTTCCACTGGCTGCTCTACGTGTTCGGCGCCTTCCTGGTCATCACCGGCATCAAGATGTGGTGGGCGGCCGGCCAGGAAGCGGACATGGAGAGCAACCCCGCGCTCAAGCTGCTGCGCCGGGTCATTCCCGTCTCGAAGGACTTCGACGGCGAGAAGTTCTTCACCGTGCAAAACGGCAAGCGCATCGCCACGCCACTCTTGCTGGTGGTGCTGCTGGTGGGCGTGATCGACGTGATCTTCGCGGTCGACTCGATCCCGGCGATCTTCGCGATCACGACCGATCCGTTCATCGTGCTCACGTCCAACATCTTCGCCATCCTCGGCCTGCGGGCGATGTACTTCCTGCTCGCGGCGATGGCGACCAAGTTCCACCTGCTCAGCTACGGGCTCGCGGTGATCCTCGCCTTCATCGGCACGAAGATGCTGCTGATCGACGTCTACAAGATCCCCGTGCTGTGGTCGCTCGGGGTGGTGGTGTCCATCCTCGCGATCACGATGGTCTGGAGCGTGAAGACCGCCCCCAAGCTCGCGGCGAAGAAGGGCTGAGGCGGTACGGCAGCGCCCCGCCCGGTGCGCATGGCGCACCGGGCGGGGGCGCCTCGCGCAGCACACGTCAAAGAGAATGGTTATCATTCACGCTTCTTCACGAGCGGTCCCAGCCAGCGCGGCGGGGTCGGCCTGAGCCGGCCCTCGGCCTTCGAAGCCCTCCTCCCGGGTGGCGAGCCACGGACTGCGGCGATCCCGCAATCCGTCTCTCAACTCTGGAGTGCCACCCATGGCTCGACGCCATCTGTCTTCTCGCGCGCGCGCAGCCGCGCCCACCGCTGAACAGCCCCCCAGCTTGGGCCCCGTGCTCGCCCCGTTGGGCGCACTGGCTGCCGGATTCGGTCTGGCCGGCCTGGCCTGCGCCCAGACGCCCCCCGGACCCACGCCGCCGGCCTTGCCGCAGGTGACCGTGCGCGGCACGCCCGAGACGGCCGACAAACAAAGCCTGCGGGCCAGCCGCACCGGTGTGGCCAAGGGCGACCAGGCGCTGCGCGATGTGCCGCAGTCGGTCACGGTACACACCGAGCGGCTGATGGACGACCGCCACCTGGACGACTTGCGCGAGGTGCTGCGCGCGACGGCCGGGGTGACCTTTCAGGCCGGCGAGACCGGCGAGGAGGATGTGCGGCTGCGCGGCTTCTCGCTCCTGCAAGCCGGCGACCTCTATGTGGACGGGCTGCGCGACGCCCCGCTCTACGAACGCGACACCTTCAACAACGACCGCATCGAGGTGCTGAAGGGCTCGGCGTCGATGCTGTTCGGCCGCGGCTCGACCGGGGGCGTGGTCAACCAAGTGAGCAAGAAGCCCTTCTTGATGAACCAGCACGAGGTCGAGGCCACGGTGGGCACCGGCCGAATGGGGCGCGTGACCGGCGACTTCAATCTCAAGACCGGCGAGGATGCAGCGCTGCGCCTGAACGCGATGGTGCACCATGCCGACAACGACGGCGCAACGGTGGACAAGCGCGGCATCGCGCCCACCTACCGCTGGGGCATCGGCACGCGCAACGAGTTCCTGGTGGGGCTGTACCACCTCGAGTACGACAACCGGCCGCTGTACGACCACCCGTGGCTGCTCAGCCAGGGCAACCGCGGCACGCTGATCCCGACGCTCGAAGCGGATGCGTACTACGGCTTGGCCAGCGACCACAACGAAGGCGGCGCGACCTACGGCACGCTGCAGCACGTGCACCGCTTCGACGGGCGCGGCGAACTCAAGACGACGTTGCGCCATGGCAAGTACGAGCGCGACCTGTGGGCCAGCGTGGTGCGGTTCGCGCCCGCCGCGCAGCAGCCGGACGGCCAGGCGATCACGCGCCGCGAGCAGATCCGCGGGGACACGGTGCTGAGCCGCACCGGCAAGGGTCGTGTCGGCCAAAGCGAAATCACCACGCTGCAAAGCGAATACTCCGACCAGCTCGACTGGGGTGGCGTGCGGCACGAGGTGCTGGCGGGCATCGAATGGAGTCGCGAGGACGCCAAGCGCAACAACAACATCCCGGGCGCGACGCCGCGGCCCACCACGCGCGTGGGCACGCCCGACGACGGCGCTGCCATCCCCGACACGCGCTGGCCCATCGCGATGGCGAAGTTCGACACGAAGAACCTCTCGCTCTATGCGCAGGACGTGGTGTCGCTGACGCCCCTGTGGAAGCTCGTGGGCGGCGTGCGGTTCGATCGCTTCCGAGCCGACTACCGCGACACCGCGGGTGCCACCAAGAGCATCGCCGAGAACCTGTGGAGCCCGCGCCTGGGCGTGCTGTACCAGCCGAACGACTCGTCGTCGTACTACGCGTCGTACGGCTACTCCTACAACACCTCGGGCGAGACCTACTCCTACAGCGTCAACTCGAGCCTGGCGTCCCCGGGGAACCAGCGTGCCCTGAACACCCCGCCGGAGAAGAGCCGCAACGTCGAGATCGGCGGCAAGTTCGACCTGCTGGACCACCGGCTGTTCGTCGGCGCGGCCCTTTTCTACTCGGAGAAGTACAACGAGCGGAACACCGACCCGGACTCGGCGGCCACCCAGGAACTGCTGTCCGGCAAGCGTCACGCCGCGGGCCTGGAGCTGAACGTGGCGGGGCGCATCACGCCGGCATGGGAGGCTTTCGTGTCGTACTCGTGGATCCCGCGGGCGAA
This sequence comes from Schlegelella aquatica, assembly GCF_026013905.1. Lineage (NCBI taxonomy): Bacteria > Pseudomonadati > Pseudomonadota > Betaproteobacteria > Burkholderiales > Sphaerotilaceae > Caldimonas > Caldimonas aquatica. The sequence goes on along the minus strand of NZ_CP110257.1, from coordinate 97,902 downwards.
GATCGACCGCAGCAACGTCGCGCTCAATGCGGCCGGCACCGGCGCTCAGGTGGAAGGCGATCGCCCCGGCCTCACGCCCAAGCACAGCGGCTCCGTGTGGATGACATACCGCCTCACGCCCCAGCTGCGCGTGGGCACGGGCGTGAACTTCCGCAGCGCGCAGAACCCCGAAGGAGCGCGGCACGTGCGAGCCCCCGGCTTCGCCACGGTGGACCTCATGGGCGAGTACCTGCTCAGTGAGGTCTGGTCGTTCAAGCTGAACGTGAAGAACGCGGGCGACAAGCGCCATGCCGACGGGCTGTACCGCGGGTTCTACATCCCCGGTGCTCCGCGCACGGTCCAGCTGTCTGCGAAGGCCGTCTTCTGAGGCGGTCGCCATGCTGCTGCACCTAGAGGACGTGCTGACGCCCGAGGAGCTGCGCCATGCGCGGCAGGTCCTCGAGGCGGCCGCCTGGACCGACGGCCGGGCCACCGCGGGGGCCCAGGCGCTCGCGGTGAAGAACAACCAGCAGCTGCCGCAGGACAGCCAGGCGAGCCGCGAGCTGCAGGCGATGGTGAGAGCCGCGCTGAACCGCCACGCAATCTTCTTTTCGGCGGCCCTGCCGAAGAAGATCTTCGGCCCGCTGTTCAACCGGTACGGCGGCGAGACGAACCACTACGGCAACCACGTGGACGGCGCCGTGCTGCATTCGCGCCTCACCGGCGAGCGGGTGCGCAGCGATGTCAGTTGCACGCTGTTCCTGAGCGAGCCCGACGAGTACGAGGGCGGCGAGCTCGTGGTCGAGGACAGCTACGGCAGCCGGCGGGTGAAGCTGCCTGCCGGGCACGCGCTGCTGTACCCCGCGACGAGCGTGCACCGCGTCGAGCCGGTCACCCGCGGGTGTCGGATGGCGAGCTTCTTCTGGGTGGAGAGCATGGTGCGCGGCGCTGAGCAGCGGCGCCTGCTGTTCGACCTGGACATGAACCTGCTGCGGCTGCGCGAGCGGCACGGCGAGTCGGACCTGGCCGTGGCGCTCTCGGGCACGTATCACAACCTGCTGCGCATGTGGGCCGACACCTGACGTCATGAGCCCTCGCATCGATCGCATCCCGGCCGGCATCGTGAACCTTGCCGACTACGAGCGCCTGGCTTCAGAGCGGGTGGACTCCGCCACCTGGGCCTGGCTGGACGGCGCTGCGGGCGACGAGCTCACCCGACGTGCCAACCGCGAGGCGTGGGACGCCCTGTGGTTGCACCCGCGTGTGCTGCGTCCCCTGGCGCACGGGCACACGCGGGTGCACCTGTTCGGCCGCGAGTGGCCCCAGCCGGTCCTCGTCGCGCCGGTCGCCTACCAACGCGCCGTGCATCCCGATGGCGAGTGGGCCACCGCGTGGGGCGCCGCGGCCCAGGGCGCCGGACTGGTGCTGAGCCTGCAGGCGAGCGCACCGCTCGAAAGTGTCGCTCGTGCGATGCAGGCCGACGCAGGGAGAGGGCCGCTGTGGATGCAGCTCTACTGGCACCCCGACCGGGGCTGGATGCAGGAGCTCCTTGCACGCATCGAGGCGGCGGGGTACGAGGCGCTGGTGCTGACGGTCGATGCGCCGGTGTCCGGTGTGCGGGACCGCGAGCGCCGCGCCGGTGCGGGTGTGCCGCCCGAGGTGCGCTCCGTCAACCTGGTGGATCGGCCGCGCGCCGAGGCGCGAGGCGCAGGACCCGCCGCGAGCCACGTGTTCGACCACCTCGCCCTCGCGGCACCGGGATGGGACGACGTCGCCTGGCTCGCCTCTCGCACGCGCCTGCCGCTGCTGCTCAAGGGCGTCCTGCACGCCGACGACGCGCGTCAGGCGCAGGCGGTCGGGGCCGCGGGCGTGGTCGTCTCCAACCACGGCGGCCGCACGCTCGACACCGCGGTGCCCACCGCCTGGGCCCTGCCGCGCATCGTGGAGGCGGTGGGCGACGCCATGCCGGTGCTGGTGGACGGCGGCATCCGCCGCGGCACCGACGTGCTCAAAGCGCTCGCCCTCGGTGCCCGCGCGGTGCTGGTGGGGCGACCCATCGTGTGCGCGCTCGCCTGTGCGGGGGCGCTCGGCGTGGCCCATGCGCTGCGGCTGCTGCGCGACGAACTCGAGGCGGCGATGGCGCTGTGCGGATGCGCGACGCTCGAGCAGATCGACCGTGCGGTGCTGTGGAGCGAGGAGCCCGCGCACGAAGAAGCCGCTTCGCACGGGCGGGCCGATGCGCCTGCACGAACGCATCGCGCCTGTGCCCGCTGAGCGCGAGGTCGTCCTCGTCGATCGCGCGTTCTCGCATTCGTGTTCTTGCACTCGTGAGTGCCGACGAGGGCCTGTGCGAGTGACGCAAGTGATGCCACGCCGCGACAAAAGCGGCTTTCCAGAGGGGACGACGCTTGATTTCCCTCTGAAACCTGCTTCTCAATGCAGCAGGCACGCAGTACCATTCGCCACGCAGGCATCGGCAGAGAACGAAGGCTCATGCGGTCTTCGCCCCGACCGGCACATCAACCACCGACTTGATGGAGAGATTCGAAATGGCAACTGCGAAGAAGGCCGCTGCGAAGAAAACGGCGGCGAAGAAAGCCCCGGCCAAGAAGGCCCCGGCGGCGAAGAAGGCCCCGGCCGCCAAGAAGGCGGCACCGGCGAAGAAGGCGGCCCCCGCAAAGAAGGCTGCGCCCGCCAAGAAGGCGGCGGTGAAGAAGGCCCCGGCGAAGAAGGCCGCCGCCAAGACGGCCAAGCCCAAGGTGAAGCGCACGCCCAACGCGGCCTTCATGAAGGCGATGACCCCCACGCCGGCGCTGGCCGCCGTGGTGGGCGACAAGCCGCTGCCCCGCACCGAGGTGACCAAGAAGGTCTGGGACTACATCAAGAAGAACAAGCTCCAGGATGCGCAGAACAAGCGCATGATCAATGCCGACGCCAAGCTCAAGGAGATCTTCCGGAAGGATCAGGTGTCGATGTTCGAGATGACCAAGCTCATCAGCGGCAACCTGAGGTGATCCTTGCGCGCCGCCTCGGCGGCGTTGTCCTCCAGCCCGGCGCCGCCGGGCTTTTTTGTGGCTGCAAGGCGGCCGCGCCACGGGTCAAGGCGTCCAGCCCAGCAGGTCGCAGCCGAGCACGCGCTCCTGGCCGCTGCGGTTCCTGACTCGGAACTGGCGCGCATCGCCGGCCGCCGGCAGGGCCGTCACCTCGCGCGCGTCGGCGTCGGCATACCAAAGCTCGCAATGGCCGACGCAGCCACTGAAGTCGCACAACGAGCCGGTGTCCACATCGAAGGCGATCAGGCGCCCGTCGGGCGACCAACGCGCCCGGTTCGTCATGCGGGTCTGGGTGTGGCGGTAGGCATTGCGGCCGTCCAGATCGCTGACCCACAGGTCGCTGACATCGATGGTGCCTGCTTCGCTCTTGGACCACAGCCGCAGCGCCAGACGCCGGCCCTGCGGGTCGGCCCACACCTCGTTCACGGTGAGCCCGCGGGGCAGCGCCAGTTGCCCGACCGCCTGCCGCGCGGCCACGCCCACCGTGCCGATCGAGATGCGCCCGTCGTGGGTGACGTGCACATAGCGTCCGTCGGGCAGCCAGTCCACAGCGGCGTCGTCTGCCGGAAACTGATCGAGCACCCGCCGCGCGGCCAGATCGATCACCGCATACACGCCCGCCGTCGTCACGCTGTCGCTGACGCGGCCGAGCACCCACTCCTTGCGATGCGGTGCCGGACGCGGCGCGCGGAAGTACTGGTCCACCGCGGCCTCGTGCAACACGGCGCCTGATGCGGTCGCGTGCACGCGCACGGCGGTCCGGTCGGTGCGCAGGTCCCACTCGGCCGTGACGTACTGGCTGCCATCGGGCCAGGGGATGGCTTCGGCTTCCGGGGTGACCGCCATCGGCGGCCCGCCCGTGGCCGACGCGATCTGCGTGCCGTCGAGGAAATCGAGCGCGTAGTTGTGGTGCCACAGGCGCCCGGTGGGGGCCGCGATGGAAGGGCCCGGGCCGGACGGCGCAGGTGCCACCGATCCACCGCCACCGCCGCCACCACCGCCGCCGCCGCAGGCGGCCAGCCACACGAGCGGCGCGGCCACCAGCACGGCCGCCCAGCACCGACGGGACCCTCTCGAGCGGGAAGGGGGGAGCAAGCCCATACGTCCTCCATCGTTCAATGAGCCAGGGACCGCCGTAGCGTGCCGTGCAGGCCGGCGGCGCGCAGCCCCACTTCGGAGGGGAACTTGCAACGACTCTTGTCGTGGGCAGGGGGCGCCGGGGGGCGGGGCCGCGACCGGACCGCCGCCGCTGACGCAGAATGCACGGCATGCTGCGCTATCACACCGTCCCCGTCACTGCGTTCCAGCAGAACTGCTCGATCGTCTGGTGCGACCAGACCCTGCGGGCCGCGGTCATCGACCCCGGCGGCGAAGTGCCGCGGCTGCTCGAGACGGCCGACCGGCTCGGCGTGCAGTTGGAGCAGATCTGGCTCACGCATGCCCACATCGACCATGCCGGGGGCACGGCCCGCCTGGCGCGCGAGCGGCAACTTCCTATCGTGGGCCCGCACCCGGGCGACCGCTTCTGGATCGACGCGCTGCCGCAGCAAGGCGCGATGTTCGGCTTCCCGGCCGCCGAGGCGTTCGAGCCGGATCGGTGGCTGGCCGACGGCGACACGGTGCAGATCGGGCGCTGCACCCTGCAGGTGCGCCACTGCCCGGGGCACACGCCGGGCCATGTCGTGTTCTTTTCGCCCGAGGCGCGCCGGGCCTTCGTCGGCGACGTGCTGTTCGCCGGCAGCATCGGCCGCACGGACTTTCCGGGCGGCGACTACCAGACGCTGATCGACTCGATCACGCAGCGCTTGTGGCCGATGGGGGACGACGTGGTGTTCATCCCCGGCCACGGGCCGGAGAGCACCTTCGGGCGAGAGCGCAGGACGAACCCCTTCGTCGGCGGAACGTGACGCCGCCGCGGACCGCTGGAGGGCTCACCCGCGGTCGAAGCGACGCTCGGGCTTGGGAGCGCGCTCGTACAGAGGCATGACCCGCGCGAGGTGGGTCTCGAGTTCGCGGATGCGCGTCTCGCCGGCCGGGTGGGTCGAGAGGAACTCGGGCCCGCCGCTGCCGGTGACCTTGATCATCTTCTGCCACAGGCTCACGCCGGCTTGCGGCTGGTAGCCGGCGCGTGCGGCGAGGTCCATGCCCACCAGATCGGCCTCGGATTCGTCCTCGCGGCTGAACTTGAGCGTGAGCAACTGGCCGCCCATGTTGAGCAGCGCGTCGCCGGTGTTGCCGAGGCCGAGCAGGCTGGACAAGAGGCTCGCGCCGATGCGCGTGGCGGCCGTCTTGCCCATGCGCTCGCGCGCGTGTTCGCGCAGCGCGTGCGCCACCTCGTGGCCCATGATCTGCGCGACTTCGTCGTCGTTGAGCTGCAGCTTCTCGAGGATGCCGGTGAAGAACGCGATCTTGCCGCCGGGCATGCAGAAGGCGTTGATCTGCTTGGAGCCGATGAGGTTGACCTCCCAGCGCCACTCGCGCGCGCGGGCGTTCCAGCTGTAACTGAGCGGGATCAGCCGGTTGGCCACGTAATGCAGCCGCACGACCTGCGGGTGGTCGCGCGGGGCGAGCGCGTTCTGCGCGCGGGCCTGGGCCATCATCTGCGCGTACTGCTGCTGGGCCGCAGCCTCGACCTGCTCGGCCGGCACGAGCTTGGTGAAGGCCGACTCCTTGCCGACGTCGATGCCTTCGCGCGACCACGCCGGCAGGGCGGCGGCCGCACCGGCCGCCAGCAGGGCGCCGGTGAACAGGCGCCGCTGCGGAAGGGCCGGCGCATCGTCGTCGTGCCCCGGGGCGGCAGGGGCGGCCGGCGCCTGCGCGTCGGCCGGCTCGTGGCCGATCCGGGCCAACAAGGCGCACATCGGGCAGTGGTGCACGTAAGCGTTCATCTCGTCGAGGCTTTCCAGGAAACGCCAGCCGCCGCTCCGTCGCGAACGTGCCGGGAGCAGGGCCGGCCCGGCCGGGGTGGCGTGCCCGCAGCCGCTTGGTGATTCAGACCCCTTGCGCGCGTCCGGGTTCCAGCATCCGGCGTACCAGGGGCAACAACGCGTAGGCGGGGAACGACAGCCAGAACGTGAGGAAGAAGTATGCGGCGTAACCCATCTCCTGTGCGCCGAGGCCGCCGGCCCAGCCGGCCACCGCTCGGGAGAACGCGAAGATCGAGGACAGGATGGCGTACTCGGTGGTCGCCCGCGCCCGGTGCGTGATGCCCATGAGGAACGCCAGGAAGGCGCCCGTGCCCAGGCCGCCGGTGAAGCTCTCCAGCGCGCTGGCGGCGTACACCGCGAGCTGGTGGGACCAGGCCACGTCCACCGGCTGCACGATGCCGTCCGCGCCGGGCAGCACGCGGGGCACGTACCAGGCCGCGAGCGCATAGCCGAGGTTGGACAGGGCCTGCCACAGCCCGAGCACCCACAGCCCCCGGAAGATGCCCACGCGGTCGACGTACCAGCCGCCGACCAGGCCCCCGGCGATGGAGAAGGCCAGCCCCAGGTTGACGCTCACCAGACCGATCTTCTCGTTGGAGAAGCCCGAATCGACCCAGAAGGGCTTGACCATGAAGCCCATCGCCGCGTCGCCGAGCTTGAACAGCAGGATGAAGACGATCACGCCGATCATGCCGGGCCGCGTGAGCAGCTCCACCCAGGCCCCGAAGACGGGGCCTTCCTTCATGCGGTGCGCCTCGGGTCCGTGGGCGGCGCGCACCATGAGCGCCGCGCCGGCGAACATCAACGCGACCGGGATGGCCCCGCGGAACCACCACGTCGACCCCCAGGCGTTGAGCCCCGGCCAGCCGAAGGCGCGCGCCAGCGGCGGCAGGGCGGGCCACACGAGGCCCAGCAGCACGAGCGCCAGCGCCGCCACCCACAGCGGCTGCTCGCGCAGCAGGCGCAGCTCCTGCAACGCGCTGCCGGGCGGCGCCCCGGGCCGCGCGGGTTCGCGCGGCGCCAGCAGCACGAGGCCCGCATTGAGCACGAAGACCGCACCGGCGAGCAGGTACGCGAGCGACCAGCCGAACCAGCCCGAGACCATCAGCACGGCACCCGCGGTGAGCATACCCACGCGGTAGAAGCCGATGCGAAAACCGTTGGCCAGGCCGTACTCGCGCTTGTCGAGCAGCTCGATCGTGTAGCCGTCGGTGGCGATGTCGTTGGTGGCCGAGAGCATCGTGAAGCAGCCGATGGCCACCCACACCCACGGCCCGAAACCGGCGCTGGCTGCGAACGTCCACATCACGATCGCCATGCCGAGGTTGGCCGCCGCGATCCACCACCGGTGGCGGCGTGCCCAGTCCACGGCGGGCGCCCACAGAAACTTGAGCGTCCAGGCCAGCCCCAGCAGGCTCAGCAGGCCGATGTCGGCGAGGTTGACCCCCTGCTGTCGGAAATAGACGGGAAAGATGTCGTAGAAGACGCCGAGCGGCAGGCCTTCGGAGAAGTACAGCAGCGCGACCCAGAAGAGTTTGCGGCGGTAGGCCGGCGTGAGGGGTGCGGCCGCGGCGGAGGTCTCAGACATCCGCGCATTCTAGAAACCCGGCCCGGGCTCAGCCGGGCCGGCACTGCTCAGCGCCCTTCGACGGGGGGCGGCAGGAAGCGGTCGATCGTCGCCAGGAACTGCGGCATGCTGAGCGGCTTGATGAGGTAGCCGGCCAGCCCCTCGGACAAGGCCTGGCGGATGTCTTCGGCGTAGGCGCTGGCGGAGCAGGCGATGACCGGCACCCCGCGCGTGCGCGCGTCCTGCTGCAGCTGGGCGTACACCTGGTGGCCGTCCATGTCGGGCAGGCGCATGTCGAGCAAGATGAGGTCGGGCGGGCTCTGCTGCGCCAGCAGCAGCCCCTCAGCCCCGGTGCGCGCGTAGCTCACCGCCAGGCCCGGGCGCTGCTCGAACAGGCCCTCCAGCAGCAGGCAATTGAACTCGTTGTCCTCGATGCACAGCACCCGGCCGTAGGGGCGGGGCGCGGCCAGCGCCTCGGGCTCGATCCAAGGCGCGGGGCGCGAGACCGGCCCGTCGTCCTCCTCGGCACGGGGCATCTCCACCACGAACACCGAGCCGCGGCCCACCTGGCTGCGCACGCCGATCCGCCCGCCCATGCGCTCGATGAGCGAGCGGGTGAGCGCAAGCCCCAGGCCGGCCCCTTCGACGTCGCCCGACTCGCGCCCGAGCCGTTGGAGCGGCTCGAACAGGGAGTCGAGCTTGTCGGCCGGAATGCCGTCGCCCTGGTCCTCGAACTCAATGCGCACCTGCCCCTCGCCGGGCAGCACGCGAACCGTCAGCGTGCCGCCGTGCCGGTTGTACTTGATGCCGTTGGACAGGAGGTTGATGAAGCTCTGTCGCAGGCGAGTGCTGTCTCCCCAGACGCTGCAGTGCATCCGCGCGCCGGGCTCCATGCGCACCTCGACGTCGCGCTTGCGCGCGATGGGGTCGAGCAGGACGATCAATTCGTGCAGCAGCTTGGGCACGTCTACCCGGTCGCGCGACAAGGCGAGGCCGCCGGACTCGACGAGCGAGAGGTCGAGCAGGTCGTTGATGAGCCGCAGCAGGTGTTCGCTGGCCTGCAGGATGAGGTCGGGATACCTCGCCACCGTGGGCGGCAGCGCGTCCGCGCGGGACTGCAGCAACTGCGAGAAGCCGACGATGGCATTGAGCGGCGTGCGCAGCTCGTGGCTCATGTAGGAGAGGAACTGCGTCTTGGCGCGGCTGAGCTGTTCCAGCGCCTGCTTGTCGCGCTCGAGCTTCTCGTTGCGCTTGGACTCGGTGATGTCCTGCGCGAAGCCGGAGGTGCGCACGGGACGGCCCTCGGGGTCGAACTCGGTGCGCCCGCGCTGCAGCAGCCAGCGCACCTGCCCACCGGGCAACACGATGCGATGCTCGAACTCGTGCTCGGGCCGCTGCGGTGTCGGCTGCGCGAAAGCCTCGCGCACGCGGGGGAGATCCTGCGGATGCACACGCTCGAGGAAGCACTCCCAGTGGCATGCGCAGTCGGTGCGCGAGCGGCCGAACAGCCGGTACATCTCGTCGGAGCACACCATCGCTCCGGTCTCGTGGTCCATCTCCCAGCTGCCCATGTGAGCGAGCGCGAGCGCCTGCTGCAGGAGCCGCCGCTGCTCCGAGAGCGCCTGCTCGAAGCGCTTGCGCTCGGTCAGGTTGGACTGGATGGCAACGTAGTGATGCACGCGGCCGTCCGCATCGCAGACCGGCTGGATGTTGAGTGCGATCCACAGCTCGCGGCCGTCCTTGGTGTAGTTGAGCACCTCCACGCCGGCCACCGGCTCGCCTCGCTCCAGTGCCTCGCGCATTCGTGCCACCACCTCGGGGTCGGTGCCGGGGCCGTGCAGGAACGCCGCGGGCCGCCGGCCGCGCACTTCATCGAGCGTCCATCCGGTGATGCTCGTGTAGGCGTCGTTGACCCACTCGATGCGGCGCTCGGCATCGGCGATCACGACCATGTTGGGCACATGCTGGACGACGAGTTGGAAGGTGCGCAGGTCGTCCCGGGAAATGGGGGCAGAAGGGGCAGATACAGCAGACATGGGACGCACGCGGAAGCGGAGAACAGCAGACGCAACCCATGGTTACATCCTGATCCATTTTTTGCCAACCCTTGAAAGGAGGAAGCGGCCCGTGCTTCATGGGGAGGAATTGACCTCGATCAATCGCGCCGGGGCACCGTTCTGCGGTTGACCAACCAGATGCCCGTGGCCACCCCTGCCAGTGCCGCGACCAGACGCGGCGTGACCGTTTCACCGAGCAGCAACCAGCCGAACAGCAGGCCGAACAGGGGCGTGAGGAAGGTGAACGACGCGAGCCGCGTCGCCGGGTAGTGCCGGACGAGCCAGAACCACACCAGGTAGCTGGCGAAGGCCACCACGATCGACTGGAAGAAAAGCGAGCCCCACAGCGCCGCCCCCCAGCGGGCGGGCCACGCCTCGCCCGCCAGCGGGGAGGCCACGCCCAGCGCGATCGCCGAGACCGCCAGTTGGTAGAAGAGCGTCTTTTCGGCCGAGGCGCTGGCCAGGCGCGTGGCGCGGATCGCGAGGGTGGTCGCACCCCACAGCACGGCCGCCAGCACGGCGAGCAGGTCGCCCACCCAGCGCTGGCCCTGCCCGGCCACGCCCCAGCCCTCGCTGAAGGCCACCACGACCGCGCCGAACCCCAGCACCAACCCGCCCACCTGCAAAGGCGCCAGCCGCTCCGCACGGCTGATGAACGGCATGCCGGCCGCCACGACGAAAGGCGACAGGTACAGCAGCACCACCAGCCGGGACGCGGTGGTGTAGCCCAGGCCGACGTAGATGCAGAGGAACTCCCCCGCGAACAGCAGGCCCGCCAGCAGGCCGGCCGCCCCCGTGCCGTCACGCTGGAAGAGCGGGATGCCTCGCCACGCCGACCAGGCCGACACCGCCGCCGCCGCGACCAAGGAACGGACCGCGGCCTGCGCCATGGGCGGCATCGAGGGCAGCGTGGCTTTGGCGACGATCTGCTGCAGGCCCCACAACAGGCAGCAAGCCAGCAGCAGCACGACGGCACGGGAGTCGAGATGGGCGCGGCGGTCGGTCATCCGATGAATTGTGCCCGCGCCGCGCGGGCCGCGCAGCCGCGCCCGTCAGGCGGCGCCGAGCTGGGTCTCGACCCACCGCAGCAGGTCGCGCGCGCTCATGGCGCCCGAGTGCCGCGCGATCTCCTGGCCGCCGCGCATCAGCACCAGCGTCGGGATGCTGCGGATGCGATATCGCACGGAGGCCTTCGGGTTGTCGTCGCTGTTGACCTTGAAGCACTGCACGCGCCCTTGCAGCGCCTGCGCGGCTTGCTCGAAGTGAGGTGCCATCGCCCGGCAAGGACCGCACCACGGCGCCCAGAAGTCGATCAGCAACGGCAACTCGGTGCGGCCGACCACCGATTCGAAATCCGCGTCGCCCAACTCCGCGGGCGCGCCGGGCAGCAGCGGTTGTTTGCAGCGGCCGCAGTGCGGCTGCTCGCCCAGACGCTCGTCGGGCACGCGGTTGAGGCTGTGGCAGTGGGGGCAGGCGATGTGCATGGCGATCCTTTCGCGACGCCCGCAGGTGCGAGGCGCGGCACCGGAATTCAAGGCCCGGCATGCTCGCCGCGACTCAACGCGGGCCGAGCGGCAACTCGGTGTAGTAGCGCCCGCCGTGGAAGATGAGCGGCGAGGCCCCCTCGCGGCGGGTGCAGTGCTCGACCTCGCCGACGAAGATGACGTGGTCGCCCTCCTCGTACTGGCTGCGGTTGAAGCACTCGAAGACCGCCGCGGCGCCCTCCAGCACGGGTGCGCCGGCCAGGCCCGGGCGCCAGGCCACGCCGGCGAAGCGGTCCACGTTCTTGCTGGCGAAGCGCTCGGCGAGCTCGACCTGGTCGGCCGCGAGGATGTTGATCGCGTAGTGCGAGCCCCGTGCGAACACCGGCATGGAGCCTGCGCGCAGCGCGAGGCTCCACAGCACCAGCGGCGGCTCGAGCGACACCGAGTTGAACGAGTTCGCGGTGAGCCCGATGAGCCGCCCGTCGGCGTCGCGCGCGGTCACGACCGTCACGCCGGTGGCGAACATGCCGAGCGCCTGGCGGAACTGCAAGGACGAGAACGTAGGCGCGGCGGCTCGGCGAGGGGGCGTCACGATGCGGTCGGAGGACGAGACGGCCGAATTATTCCGCGCGCCGCGTAGGCCGCGTGGCAGCAGGGCTTCCCGCGCCGGCTCAGCCGCTCGCCGCGGGGCGCGGCTGCACCTCCACGTACTGCCAGAAGTCGCGCGCAAAAGGATGCGGCCGCACGCCCTTCACCCAGGGCTGCACGAGCGTCGTGCGGATGCGGTGCGTGTGCACCTTGTAGGGCATGTAGGCGATCATCAGCCGGCTCGCCTCGTGCATCAGGCGGGCGCGTTCGTCGCCATCGGGCAGCACCTGGATGCGCTCGTACAGCCGGTCGAAGGCAGGCAGCGCGAAACGGGCATGGTTGGCGCTGCCGGCGTTGGGGCCGTAGGCCATCGAGAGCATGTCCTCGCCATCGGGCGAGGTGGCCGAGTAGCCCACGCCCCACATCATCAGCTTGCCGGCGCGCGAGAGCTTGAGCTGCTCGGGCCACTGCGCGATGCGAAAGCGCATCCGCAGGCCCACCGCGTCCATGTGCTTCTTCCACAGCTCCTGGAACTGCCGCGCCTGCAAGTCCGAGCCCGAGGCCAGCTCCAGCACCAGCGGCTGCCCGTCGGGCTGCTCGCGCCACCCGTCGCCGTCGCGGTCGACGTAGCCGTACAAGTCGAGCAGCGCGCGCGCCTTGGCGCGGTTGAACTCGCTCATCTCGCTCACGATCGCCGGGTCGTGGCCGAAGGTCAGCGGCGGAATGGGCCCCTGCGCCGGCAACGCCTGGCCGCGGCGCACCTGCCGGATCTCCTCGCCCACGTCGTAGGCCAGCGAAATGGCGCGGCGCAGCGCCACCTTCTGCGGCGTGTAGCCGCCCACCACCGGATGCTCCATCTGGAAGTAGGTGACCGTGATGTCGGGCGCGACCTGGCGCGTCATGCGCACGCCGCGCTTGGCCAGATGCGGCGCGAGCCGGCCGTTGGGCACCGCGATGTGCGCGAACTCCAGCGGCACGTCCACGAGATCGATCTCGCCATTGAGGAACGCGAGCCAGCGCGGCTGCGACTCCTCGATGATGGAGATTTCGACGCGGTCGAGCAGCGGCAGGCGCCGCCCCTGCAGTCGCGCGAGCAGCGCCTGGCCCTCGGCGTCGTCCGGCGCGGGCCGCGCCTCGAAGCGCATCTCGCGAAAGCGCGGATTGCGCTCCAGCGCCATGAAGGACGAGCGCCGCCACTGCACGAGACGAAACGGCCCGGTGCCCACCGGATGCTCGGCGATGCGATCGCCATGGGCTTCGACGACCTCGCGCGCCACCGCCCCCATCGTGGCGTGGTCGGCGAAGAGGTGTGCGAACCGCGGCGCCGGCTTGGCCAGCCGCACGCGGAAGGTGTAGCGGTCCAGCGCCTTCAGGCCCTCGACCTCGCGGTCGTAGTCGAAGGGCCGGCGGCCCTCCACCGCGTCGCGCCGCACGCGGTCCATGCCCAGCACCTGCGCGTTCTCCAGCACGTACAGCGAAGGGCTCTTCCAGCGCGGGTCGTAGTGGCGCTTGATGGCATAGACGTAGTCGTGCGCGGTCAGCTCGCGCGCCCGGCCACCGAAGGCCGGGTCGTCGGCGAAGTGGATGCCCGGGCGGATGCGGAAGGTGAAGCTGCGGAAGTCGTCCGCCACCTCAGGCAGCGCGAGGGCCGTGCGCGGCACCAGCAGCGCCGGGCGCGCGAGGTAGTCGTAGGCGAGCGGCGCCTCGAAGATGTGGCCCGCGATGATGCGCGAGTACAGGTCCGAGATCTGCGCCGGGTCGAAGCCGCTCTCGGCCACGTTGAAGGCGTAGCGCAGCACCTGGCGCGGCGTGGCGGGGCCGGGCGCTTCGCGGGCGCGCGCACGGCTGGCGGCCCCGGCCGGGGGCAGCACGGCGCCCAGGGCGAGCGCGAGCCCGCCGCGGTGCACGGCGCGGCGCGTGAGGGCGGGCGGGTCGTCGTCGGTCACTGCGCGAGTGTAGAAGGTGCTTCGGGCCTGCGCGCCGACACTACACTTCGCCGAGAGCCTCCTTCCCGCCTGGCATGGCCTATCTCCTGCGACGACTGTGGCAAATGGTGCCGACGCTGGCCGGCGTGGTGCTGCTGGTGTTCGTGCTGTTCAAGGCCTTCGGCGGCGATCCGGCCGAGATCCTGGCGGGGCTCAACGCCACCCCCGAGCAGATCGCCGCGATCCGGCAGGAGCTGGGGCTGGACCGCCCCTGGTACGTGCAGCTCGGCCGCTTCGTCGGGCAGATCCTGAGCTTCGACTGGGGCCGCAGCTGGGCCACCGGCGAGCCCGTCGCCCAGCTCTTCGCGAGCCGGCTGCCGGCCACCCTCACGGTGATGCTGCCCATCCTCGTGCTCGAGGTGGTGCTGAGCATCCCGCTCGCGCTGGCGGTGGCGGCGGTGCGCGGCAGCCTCACCGACCGCGCGGTCATGGTGCTGACGACGGTCGCGCTGTCCGTCTCGTTCCTGGTGTACGTGATCGTCGGGCAGTGGCTGTTCGCCTTCCGGCTCGGGTGGTTTCCGGTGCAGGGGTGGAGCGACTCGGTGTGGACCAACCTGCTGCGCTACGCACCCTTGCCGGTGCTGCTGGCCGTGGCCGTCTCGCTCGCGCCGCAAACGCGGCTGTACCGCAGCTTCTTCCTCGACGAGATGGGGCAGGACTACGTGCGCACCGCCCGCGCCAAGGGCCTGGCCGAGCGCACGGTGCTGCTCAAGCACGTGCTGCGCAACGCGATGATCCCGATCCTCACGAACATCGGGGCCGGGCTGCCGGGCGTGTTCGTCGGCTCGTTCCTCATCGAGGTGTTCTTCTCCATCCCGGGGCTGGGCCGCGAGGTGCTGCTGGCCGTCAATCGCAGCGACTATCCCGTCATCCAGGCTTTCACGATCTACCTGGCGGTGCTGACGATGGCCATCAACCTGCTCACCGACCTGCTCTACAAGGCGGTGGACCCGCGCGTGGAGCTCAAGTGAGCGCGGCCGCCGGCGAGCCGACCGTCTCGCGCGAGGCCGCGGCCCGGCCGCAGGGCGAGGGCGTGTGGCGGCTCGCGTGGCGCCGCTTTCGCGCGGACCGCGTCGGCATGGCGTCGCTGGCCGTCGTGGCCGCCTTCTTGCTGCTGGTGGCGGCCAGCGCCGCGGGACTCGTGGCGCGCGACTGGCAGCGCGAGGTGGGCGTGCCCTATGCGCCGCCGAGTTTTCTGACGAGCCACGCGGCGCAGGAGCCAGGAGGCACGGGCGCGCCGACAGCGTCCGCCGGCGCAGCGGCCGACGAAGCGGGCCCTGCCTCGCCCCGTGGCGAGCCCATCGATCTGTCGGACATCGACCCGCTTGCGCCGCGCTACGAGGAGTGGCGCCGCCGGGCTGCGCAACTGCAGACCACCGAGCCGCCGAGACGCGCGACGCTGCCGCTGGGCGGCGACCGCCTCGGGCGCGACGTGCTCGCCAAGGCGGTCCAGGGGGCGCAGGTCTCGATCTTCGTCGGTGTGGCGGCGGCCTTCGTCGCCACCGCGTTCGGCACCGCCCTCGGGGCGCTGGCGGGGTTCTTCGGCGGACGGCTCGGGGACGTCTTGGAGTGGCTCTACAACGTCTTCACCTCGGTGCCGGGCATCTTGCTGATCTTCGCGTTCGCGGCGGTGTTCGGCCGCGGCATCGGCACCGTCGTGCTGATCCTCGGCTTCACGGGCTGGACGGGCGTGTACCGGCAGGTGCGCGCCGAGTACCTTCAGCACGCCGTGCGCGACTACGTACGCGCCGCCGAGGCATCGGGCGCCGGCCCCTGGGTGCGCATGGTGCGGCACATCTTGCCCAATGTGTCGCACGTGATCCTGGTGCAGCTGTCGATCCTCGTCGTCGGCTTCATCAAGGCCGAGGTGATCCTCTCGTACCTGGGCCTGGGCGTGCCGGTGGATCAGGTCTCGTGGGGCACGATGCTCGGCGAGGCCCAAAGCGAACTGATCCTGGGCCATTGGTGGCAGCTCGCCACCGCCACGGCCTTCATGGCGGTGTTCGTCACCGCGTTTTCGCTGCTCACCGATGCCCTGCGCGACGCGCTGGACCCGAAGCTGCGGGGGGTGGAGGCATGACGGCCGCCGAGCGGCCGCTCGACCGCGGCGCGCCCGGGGCGGGCGACGCGCTCGCAGCGCCGTCGCAGGCGCGCCCAATGGCGCCGCTGCTCGCCCTCGAAGACCTGCGTGTGGCCTTCAGGCTGGGCGAGCGCGGCCGCCTGCGTCGCGTCGTCGCGGTCGATGGCGTCAGCTTTGCGGTGCCGGCCGAGCGCACCGTCGCGCTGGTGGGCGAGTCGGGCTCGGGCAAGAGCGTGACGGCCCTGTCGGTGCTGCGGCTGCTGCCCCCCAACGCCGAGATCACGGGCCGCGTGCACTTCGGCGGCGAGGAGCTGCTGCGCGCGCCGCTCGCGCGGCTGCGGCAACTGCGCGGCCGTCACATCGCCTGCGTGTTCCAGGACCCGATGGCCTCGCTCAACCCGGTGTTCACCGTGGGCGAACAGATCGCCGAGCCGCTGCGCCTGCACCTGGGCCTGTCGCGCCGCCAGGCGTGGGCGCGCGCCGAGCATCTGCTGGAGGAGGTGGGCCTGCCCGAGCCGCACCGGCGCCTGCGGTCCTACCCGCACCAGCTTTCGGGCGGCCAGCAGCAGCGCGCGATGATCGCGATGGCCCTGGCCTGCGAGCCGCGCCTGTTGATCGCCGACGAGCCCACCACCGCGCTCGACGTGACGGTGCAGCGCCAGATCCTCGATCTGCTGTTGCGGCTGCAGGAGCGGCGCCGCATGGCGATGCTCTTCATCAGCCACGACCTCGGCGTGGTGGCCGACATCGCGCACGAGATCGTCGTGATGCGCCACGGCCGTGTGCGCGAGCAAGGGCCGGCGGCCCAAGTGCTGGGCGCCCCGCGCGACGCCTACACGCAGGCGCTGCTGGCCTGCCGCCCGCGGCTGGATGTGCGCGTCGAGCGCCTGCCCGTGCTCGACGCGCCCACGCCCTCCCCCGGCCCCGGGTCGCGCCCCGAAGACGCCCAGGCGCCCGTCGTGCTCGAGGCCCAGGGCCTCTCGCGCAGCCATTGGGTGCGGCGCGGCTGGCGACGCGAGGAGTTCCATGCCCTGCGCGGCGCCAGCTTCACGCTGCGCGCCGGGCACACGTTGGGCGTCGTCGGCGAGTCGGGCTCCGGCAAGACGACCTTGGGCCTGACGCTGTTGGGCCTGCATCCCGCCCGCGGCGGGCGCACGCGCGGTCGGGCGCTCTACCGCGACGGCGCGCACGAGTGGGACCTGACGCGGCTCGCTGCGCACGAGTGGCGGCCGCTGCGGCGGCATCTGCAGATCGTCTTTCAGAACCCGTATGCCTCGCTCAACCCGCGCTACACGGTCGCGCAGGCACTGACCGAGCCGATGCGGCTGCACGGCCTCGGCACGGATGCGCACGAGCGCCAAGCGCGGGCGCGCGCGCTGCTCGCCAAGGTGGGCCTGGACGCCGGGGCGCTGCACCGGTATCCGCACGAGTTCTCCGGCGGGCAGCGCCAGCGCATCGCGATTGCCCGCTGCCTCGCGCTCGAGCCGCGCGTGCTGGTGCTCGACGAAGCCGTCTCTGCACTCGACGTGTCGGTGCAGGCGCAGGTCCTCAATCTGCTGAAGGACCTGCAAGACGAGCTGGGCCTGGCCTACCTCTTCATCACGCACGACTTGGCGGTGGTGCGCTTCATGGCCGACGACCTGCTCGTCCTCAAGGACGGCGAGGTGGTCGAGCAAGGCCCGACCGACGCCGTGCTCGCCGCACCGCACGCCGAGTACACCCGTCGGCTGCTGCAATCGGTGCCGCATGCCCTCGGCGCCCCGAACGGACCCCGTACGCCCTGAACGGAAAGCTGCCATGACCCTCGTCGTCGTCCTCGTCGCGCTCCTCCTGGTCATTGCGACCACCACCTGGCACTACGAGGTGCTGCGCGTGCTCGGGCCGCGCATCGCGCACCTGCACGTGCGGCCCCGGGTGCGCTTGCTGTTGGTGCTGTTCGGATGCCTGTTCGCGCACGCGGTCGAGATCGGCATGTACGCCGTGGCGGCCCATCAGCTCGCCCATGCGGGCATCTACGGCCGCTTCGTGGAGGAGGCGTCGCCCAGCTGGTGGCGCGCCTGGTACTACTCGGCCGAAACCTTCACCTCACTGGGCTACGGCGACGAACTGCTCGAAGGGCCGATGCGGCTGCTGTCGGGCATCGAGTGCCTCAACGGCCTGCTGCTGATCGGCTGGAGCGTCTCGTACCTGCACATGGCGATGCTGCGCTCCTGGCCCGACCGCATTCGAGAGCGCGAGTGAGCAGGCGACGCCCCCAAAGCCGGATGCAGGCCCGGGCGCGCCGAGCGCGGCGGCGCCGCCCGGCCGCCGTGGCGCACATCCGCCAGCACGGCAGGGGCCTCTCCTCGTCACCCCGCGTCGCGCCGTCGCGCCTGCCACCCGCGCATCGCCTCCATCCACCGGGCGCGCTCCTCGGCATAGAGGTCCCACACGCACGGGTCGCAGCCGCTGCCGCAACAGGCCCCTTCTGCGGGAGGCGCGGGCTCGGGCGGAGGCGGATCGTCGCCGGCATCGGTACCGACGGCAGGCGGGGGCGAAGGCTCGGCAGGGTCGGGAGCAGCGGACATGGAAGCGGGGCGGAGCGGAAAGCGCAGGGGCGGATGCAGATGCGGATGCCGGTGCGGATCCGGATGCAAGTGCAGATGCTAGCGCGGCGCACCTCGCGCCCCTCGCCGCCGCCGGCCGCCGGGCCACCGAGGAGCGGTGAGGGCGAAAGCTCCGCACTGCGCGAAGGAAGGCCCCATGCTCCCCGATGCGCTGCAGCGCGGCCCGAGCCGCTGCCCGTGCACGAGCGGCCGGCCAGGGTAGAGTGGGTGCTTCCACTGCACTTTCCGCGGGGGCTCGCCGCCTCCCACTGTCGATGACGCCTTCCCCCTCCCCCGTAGCGGTCGTGGCGGCCGACGCGCCGCCCCGCCTCCAACCGTCGCTCTATCCGCCGCCCTTCGCTTCAAGGATGAACGGACGCCTCAAGCATCCCTTGGGCGAGCTGTTCGGCTTGACGAACTTCGGCGTGAACCTGGTGCATCTCGCCCCCGGGGGGATCTCGGCCCTGCGCCATGCACACACGAAGCAGGACGAGTTCGTCTACATCCTCTCGGGCCATCCCACCTTGCACACCGACGAAGGGAACACGCCGCTGGCGCCGGGCATGTGCGCCGGGTTCAAGGCGGGCAGCGGCAACGCGCACCGGCTGGTCAACGAGACCGAAGAACAGGTCGTCTATCTCGAGATCGGCGACCGCACGCCGGGCGACGAAGTCAGCTACCCGGACGACGACATCGCCGCCCGCATGGTCGAAAGCCAGTGGGCCTTCTTGCACAAGAACGGCGACCCGTACTGAGAGGACGCGTCGCCGCGCCCCGCCGACCGTTCGTCGGCCGGATTTGCTTCTTCGCACGATCGTGCTAAATTCTGGTCATCATGGAAGCAAAGACCGGCCGCAGCGAGCTCACTCGCGCGGCGATCCTCGACACCGCCTTGTTGATGGCCTCCGCCGAAGGGTTGGAGAGCCTCACGATCGGCGAAGTGGCCAAGCGCCTGGGCATGTCCAAGAGCGGCGTGTTCTCGCGCGTGGGCTCGCGCGAGGCCCTGCAGAAGGCGGTGATCGAGGAGTACGACCGGCGTTTCCTGCAGGACGTGTTTCTGCCAGCGATGCGCGAGCCGCGGGGGCTGCCCCGGCTCGACGCCATCGTGCGGCTGTGGTTGCAGCGCGTGCGGGACATCGAGGCGCACACCGGCTGCCTCTATTGCGCCGGCGCGTTCGAGTTCGACGACCGCGAAGGCCCGCTGCGCGATCTGCTGTACGACGGCATCATGCGCTGGCGCGCCACGCTGCGGCGCTCGGTGCTGCAGGCGGTGGAAGCCGGCCACCTGCGACCCGACACCGACGTCGAGCAGCTCGTGTTCGAACTGGACGGGCTGTTCATCGCGCTGATGCGTGACGCCCGCTTCCTGCGTGATCCCAGGGCGGCCGACCGCACCTGGTCGGCCTACCGGCGCATCATCCGCAGCTACCGCGCGCCTGCCGCCGAGGCGGCCAAGGCGGGCGACTGACCGAGGAGCGCCATACCCCGTCCCCCGCGCACCCTCGAGGTGCCTTTTCCGCCACCAACTTCGCACGACCGTGCGAAATAGGAGTCTGCCATGTTGATCGTTCTTGGTGCCCTGGGTCTGGCCGTCGCCGCCCGTCTTGCCGTGCTGGCCGTGCGGCTGTGGAAGATGCTGCCGCGCAGCAACGAGGACTTCTCCTCCTTGCCCTGAGCGCGCGGCCGTTCCTCGCGGGCGCAGGCGGGGGCTGGGGCTGACAGAAGGCGCCCGTGGGGCGGCGGGGGTGACACGCCGTGTCAGCCCCGTGACAAGAGGCGGACCGCCAGCCCCCGCCAAACCGGAACTCTTTGGCACCCGTTGAACTTTGGTTACACCCGGCGGGTTGGCATGGAAGATGCGCTGCTCGCGCCATCGTCGCACGAGAACGCCCATGGCCTGCCCTTCCAAACGTCGATCTGCCGCGCTGCTGTCGCTGGCGGGTCGCATCGCCCGCCACGGACGCCGTCAGGCCGCCGCGCGCAGCACGGTCGAAGCCGCACCGGCACGCGGCGGCTGGTCGTCGCTGATCCGCCTGGCGCCGCGCACGGGCGAGTCCACCGCACGCGCGCCCGCGTGGGCGCCCTGGAAGCGGCCGGCCCCGGTGTTCCTGTGCACCGATTTCGCGCCCAGCCAATGGTTCCAGCCATGAAAACTGCCGCTTCCGTCACTGCTACCCCTGTCTTGGCCCGCCCGGCCAGCCCACGGGAACCGCAGCGCAGCCCCGGTGCGACGCAGCCCGCGGCCACCGGTTTGCGCCAGTACCAAGTGCTGCAATCGCGCAGCGAGCCCGGTCAGCGCACGCTGGCCTTGCGCATGCGCTGACCGAGATCGACGCCTGCCGGCGGTTCACTGCCGGCAGGCACCCGTTGTCCTGTGCGCCGCGCCGGCGCACCGGGGTCTGCCCTTCCTGCCCAGTTTCGTTGGGGACGTCGAGGGAGAGGGCGGCGGCCGGGGTGGGGAGAGAGCGAGAGCCCCGGCCGCCTTTCTTTTTTTCCTGGCGCGACGCCGCACGCCCCACTCCGCCGGGGCGGCCCGGGGTGTCAAACTTGCTTACAA
This sequence comes from Schlegelella aquatica, assembly GCF_026013905.1. Lineage (NCBI taxonomy): Bacteria > Pseudomonadati > Pseudomonadota > Betaproteobacteria > Burkholderiales > Sphaerotilaceae > Caldimonas > Caldimonas aquatica. The sequence continues at coordinate 77,040 of NZ_CP110257.1, read as the reverse complement.
GCTCCTACACTCCCGCCCGCGTCCTCGCGCGGGTGCGCGAGGTGAACCCACATCACAGGAGCTTTCATGAGCTTGTTCCCCCAGTGGCGCGAGAAGACCGAGGGCGTCGTCGCGCCGGATGAGCGGCTGCCCTGGCCGCAGACCGTGGCGATGGGCCTGCAGCACGTGGTGGCGATGTTCGGTGCCACCGTGCTGGCGCCGCTGTTGATGGGCTTCGACCCCAACGTCGCGATCCTGATGAGCGGCATCGGCACGCTGATCTTCTTCTTCGTCGTGGGCGGCCGGGTGCCCAGCTACCTGGGCTCGAGCTTCGCCTTCATCGGCGTGGTGATCGCAGCCACCGGTTACGCCGGACAGGGCGCCAATGCCAACATCGGCGTGGCCTTGGGCGGCATCATCGCCTGCGGCGTGCTCTATACGCTCATCGGCCTGGCGGTGATGGCCACGGGCACCGGCTGGATCGAGCGCTTCATGCCGCCGGTGGTCACCGGCTCGGTCGTCGCGGTCATCGGCCTCAACCTCGCGGCCGTGCCGGTCAAGAACATGGCGCCCACGCCGTTCGACGCGTGGATGCAGGCGGTGACGTTCCTGGCCGTCGGCGCGGTCGCGGTCTTCACGCGCGGCATGGTGCAGCGCCTGTTGATCCTCGTGGGCCTCATCGTGGCCTCGATCCTCTATGCGGTGCTCACCAACGGCCTGGGGCTGGGCAAGCCGATCGACCTGTCGGGCATCGCGAGCGCCCCGTGGTTCGGGCTGCCGCGGTTCGCCTCGCCGGTGTTCGATGCCTCCGCGATGCTGCTGATCGCGCCGGTGGCCGTCATCCTCGTGGCGGAGAACCTGGGCCACCTCAAGGCCGTGAGCGCGATGACCGGCCGCGACCTCAACCCGATGATGGGCCGCGCCTTCGTCGGCGACGGCCTCGCCACCATCGTCTCGGGCGCCTCGGGCGGCACGGGCGTGACGACCTACGCCGAGAACATCGGCGTGATGGCCGCGACCCGGATCTACTCGACCGCCATCTTCGTGGTGGCCGCGCTGATCGCGATCCTGCTCGGCTTCAGCCCCAAGTTCGGCGCGCTGATCCAGGCCGTGCCGCTGGCCGTGATGGGCGGCGTGAGCATCGTGGTCTTCGGTCTCATCGCAGTGGCCGGCGCCAAGATCTGGGTCGACAACCGGGTGGACTTCTCCGACAACACCAACCTCATCGTGGCGGCGATCACGCTGATCCTCGGCACCGGCGACTTCACGTTGAAGATCGGCGGCTTCGCGCTGGGCGGCATCGGCACCGCGACCTTCGGTGCGATCCTGCTGTACGCCCTGCTGGGCGGGCACAAGCGCTGAAAGCACCGCCCCTCGGGGCACCGGGCTTGCCACCTGAAAGGGCTTGCAGTGGCAATGCCTTTGGGCTTGGGGTAGATTGGAGGGGTGGTGCCAGTGGCACCACGTCAATCAAGGAGAGACCCCATGTCCCCCACCGCCATCCTTGGCGGGCAAGACGCAAGGCGACTCCTGCCTCTCGTGCCCGCCTTGATTCCCTCTGCGCCTGAGCGGCGCAGCCTCCCACGCGTGCGCCGGCTCGCTCGCCGGGCTTCGTTCTGCGTCCCTGACCGTTAGGTTCGTCGCGTTCGCGCGCAGCCGTTCGACAGGCGTTTTTCCGCCGTGTCGGGCTGGCGTGCGCCCGTGCGTTTCGGTCCTTGCCCCGTGCCTTGCGCTGTCGCGAGTGCCGGCGGCCGGGTTCGTCCCTCGAATCTCGAATTGCCTGACGTTCAGGAGCAGATCATGAACCTGCATCTCACCCCTGCGACCCCGCCGCGTGAGTTCTTCCGCGTGCCCATGCCCTCGTGGCGACGCCTGTGCGCTTGCGACTGGGCCATGGTGGCCTTGAAGGTGCTGTTGCCCTACGCCGCCATGGGACTCGTTTTCGCCCTGGCGTGAAACGCGAGGCCCCGCACCGTCACAGCACGGTGGAGGGGCCTTCGCAGCGCACCCATCGGGCCAGGGCCGCGCGCAGCCGCTGCATGTCGATGGGCTTGGGGATGAAGTCGTTCATCCCCGAGGCGAACGCGCGCTCCTGCTCGCTCACGAGCGCCGCGGCGGTCAGCGCGATGATGGGCAGGCGCCGTTCGTCCCAGCGCTCGCGGGCGCGGCGCGTGACTTCATAGCCGCTCATGCCCGACATGTGCAAGTCCATCAGCACGGCGTCGAACGCGGCGTCGCTGGCCTCCAGCCGGGCCAGGGCCTCCTGGCCGTCGGTGGACTGCACCACCTCGATGCCCCACTGCTCGAGCATGGCCACCGCAATCATCATGTTGACCGGGTTGTCCTCGACGATGAGCACCCGCGCCCCCTGCAGCGCGTCCTGCTCGGGCGGCCCACCCGCCGCCGCGGCCTCGCTGAACCGTGCGGCAGGCAGGGGCAACTCGACCCAGAACAGCGCACCCACGCCAGGCTCGCTCTCGACACCGACGCGTCCGCCCATCAGGCGGGCCAGCTCCCGGCAAATCGACAGGCCCAGGCCGGTGCCTCCATAACGGCGCGAGATGGATTCGTCGGCCTGGGTGAAGGGCTGGAACAGCCGATCGCGCAGCGCCGGGTCGATCCCCGGGCCCTCGTCGCGCACTGCGAGCCGCACCCCGCCGTCGACGGCGGCCGCGGTGAGTTCGACCGTGCCCCGCTCTGCGAACTTGAGCGCATTGCTCAGGTAGTTGCCCAGAACCTGCCGCAGCCGCAGCGGGTCGCCCATCACCTGCACCGGCACGCGCGGCTCGATGCGAAGCTGGAGCCGCAGGCCCTTGCTGGCCGCCAGCTCCCCGTAGGACTGGGCCAGCGAGTGCAGCAGTTCGTGCAGATCGAAGGGCAGTTGCTCGAGCTGCAGACGGCCGGCCTCGATCTTGGACAGATCGAGGATGTCCGAGATGATGCCCGCCAGACTTTGCGCGCTGTCCACGATGCGGCGCAGGTACTCCTCGCGGCGCAACGAGGGCGTTCCCGGCGCGAGCGCGAGCTGCGCGAGGCCCAGCACACCGTGCAGCGGCGTGCGGATCTCGTGGCTCATGTTGGCCAGGAATACGCTCTTGGCCCGGCTGGCGGCTTCGGCCTGCTCCTTTGCCACGGCCAGGTCTCGCGCGGCCTGGTGGGCCTGCGTCACGTCTTCCAGGATCCACAGTGTGCTGCGACGCTGGGGCTGGCCGTCGTCGATGCGCGAGGCGCGCAAGCGCCCCCAGAAGCGCTGGCCGTCGCGACGCATCATCTCGCGTTCGATGTCCACGCGCTCGTCGCGCGCCAGCCCGCGTGCGGCCACACCGCGCACGGCCTCGAACTCCTCCTCGCTGGGCCAGATGACCCGCACCGGCTGTCCGGCCAGCGTGCCCGTCTCCCAGCCCAGCATGTGCTCGAGCCGCGCGTTCGCCTGCTCGAACCGGCCGTCCTGCACGACGGCGATGCCCACCGGCGCGTTGTCGAGGATGGCGCGGTACTCGGCACGCGAGCGCAGACGCTCGCTCACGTCGCGCGTGAGCACGAGCAGGTACGGCGAGCCGTCCACGTGGAAGATGGTGCCAGAGATGAGGCAAGGCACCAGACGGCCGTCCTTGGCGCGGTAGTGCACCAGGAAGTCCTTGACGGAGCCGTCGCGGCGGATGATCGCGAGGAACCGTTCGCGCTCGGCCTGGCTGCTGAGGATGCCGACCTCGACCACCGTGCGGCCGAGCACTTCCTCGGGCTTGTAGCCGAGCATGCGCTCGATGACGGGGTTGACGAGGATGTAGCGGCCCGACTGCGGCTCCGTGACGGTGACGACGTCGGGGCTCGACGAGAAGAGCTGCGACAGCAGCGCCTGGGATCGCAGCAACTCCTTCTCGGCCGCACGGCGCTCAGTGACGTCGACGTACATCGACTCGATCGCCGGCCCGTCCGGCAGCAGCACCTTGGCCCCAGTCGCGGTGGCATAGAGGAGCCGCCCGTCGCTGCGCCGCATGCTGAACTCGGCCAGCGGCAGGCTCGCCCCTTCCGAGAGCGAGTCGAACATCGCCAGCCGTGCGCGCAACAGGGGGCGCGAGACGGGGTCGTACAAGTCGAGCAGCGGCCGGCCGCACAGTTGCTCGGGGGAGTCGTACGCGAACAGGCGTGCGGCCGCCTCGTTGGCGGCGATGATGACGCCCTCGCGGTGCAGCAACAGCGCCGACGGCGACCGCGCGAAGAGATGCCGCCAACGCCGCTCGCTGGCCGCCACCGACTGCTGCGCCTGCAGCACGGCCTCCCAGCGGCGGCGCCCGTACACCGAGAAGGCCCACGCCAGGCCGAGCCCCGACAGGACGATGCCGGTCAGCGCGAGGGCGCGGTTGCTGGGCGACGTGGCGGCCGGGGCCGTGGCCCCTTGCAGCCAGCCCTGGCGCTCGGCGAGCCACAGCACGGCGACACCGCCCGCCGAGAGAGCGCCCATGGCCGCGGACGCCCGCCAGCCGAGCAGCAGGCCTGCGACCATGACGAACACCGCGACCAGCGGCATCCCGCTGCTGTAGAGCCCCTGGCGGGTGACGACGGCGACCACGATGATGCCCAGCAGACAGCCTGCCAGCACGATCGCGGTGGCCACACGCAGGCGCGACTCCGGCGTCCAGGCCCCGACGCCGGCCATCGCCAGCGCGAGGGTACCGAGCATCGCGCCCCCGAGAAAGCGCTGCAGCGGCTCCACGCCCTGGTACAGCACCCCGACGAGGAAAGCCCCGAACAGGCAGAACGCCGCCCCGAAGACGATGACGAAGCGGGCGACCTGGGGGTCGGTGCGCGCGGCGGCGACGGGCGGGGACTGTGGCGACACAGGACGGCGATCGGCAGCAGTTGCAAGGTGAGACAAGAACCCTGCGGGCCGCGGAGGCTGACCAGGGGTGCGCGATTCTAGGAACGCGAGTGCTGCGCTTTGCAGCGCGAGAAACCCTTACGGCCCCTCGTCGGCCGCAGGTTCTCGTGCACTGCGCCACACCTCGTTCCCTTCTTCGGCGGGAGGGGGCCGCCATGCGAGGAGCGCACCCGCGTGTGCCGAGACGGGGATAGCCCGGGTTGGCACTCGCGGCCATCCGCTCTACGGTCAGGCGCAGGAGGTCCTATGAGTCATCACGCTCGTCATTTCGCATTCCGTCGTCGTTGCATCCTCGCCGCCGCGGCCGTGCTGGTCTCGGCCGCCGCAGGGCCCGTGGCCGCGCAGGCGTGGCCCGCCAAGCCCGTGCGCATCGTCGTGCCCTTCGCCCCCGGAGGCACCACCGACATCCTCGCCCGGGCCCTCGCGCCCGAGCTCGCGAAGGCCTTCGGCCAGCAGTTCCTGGTCGACAACAAGCCGGGCGCCGGCGGCAACCTGGGCGCGGCCGAAGTCGCTCGCGCCTCGGCCGACGGCTACACGCTGCTGATGGGCACGGTGGGCACGCACGGCATCAACCAGGCGCTCTACCCGAAGCTGCCGTACGACCCGATCAAGGATTTCGCGCCCGTCACGCTGGTGGCCGCGGTGCCCAATGTGCTGGTGATGAACCCGGCCAAGGCGCAGGAGTACAAGATCCAAAGCGTGCCCGATCTGATCCGCTACGCGAAGGCGAATCCGGGCAAGCTCAACATGGCCTCCAGCGGCAACGGCACCTCGATCCACCTCTCGGGCGAGCTGTTCAAGTCGATGACCGGCACCTACATGGTCCACTTCCCGTACCGCGGCTCGGGCCCGGCGCTGATGGACCTGATCGGGGGCAACATGGACCTGATGTTCGACAACCTGCCCTCGGCGATGCAGCACATCAAGGCCGGCAAGTTGAAGGCGCTCGCCGTCACCACGGCCAAGCGGTCCGAAGCGCTGCCCGACGTGCCGACGATCGCCGAGGCCGGGCCGGTGCCGGGCTACGAAGCGAGCTCGTGGTTCGGACTGCTGGCGCCGGCCGGCACCCCGGCCGACATCATCAACCGCCTGCAGCAGGAAACGGCCAAGGCGCTGGCCTCACCCGCGCTCAAGGAGCGGCTGCTCAGCCAGGGAGCGATTCCGAGCGGCATGACGCCCGCCGAGTTCGCGCGGCTGATCGACGCCGAGCACAAGAAGTGGGCGCAGGTGGTGAAGATCTCGGGCGCCAAAGTCGATTGAAGCGGGCAGCCGCGCCGACTGCGCGCGGCGTCACATCTGGTTGCACCGTCCCCCCTGCGGCGGGATTGACCGCCGCGCGCCCACTCCCTAACGTCGGGCCCCTCATCGCGACGAAGCCCCAGAGCTTCGCGAGCGTCAAGAGAGGGAGGTCCCATGTCACACCGTCCACCGCCGGCGGCGGGGGAGGAGTCTGCGCACGCGCTGCTGGCGCAGTTGGCCCGCGCCTTGGGCGTGCCTGCGTCGCTCGTGCCGAGCACCGCCGCGCGGCTGCACCACCTGGAGCTGCCCGGCCTGCCTGCGCTGGCGACCCAGCTGCTGGTGGAGGCCTGGTCGATGCACGAGACGCTCGCCCAGGGCTACGAGCTCGAGGTGCTGTGCCTGAGCCCGCGCGCCGACTTGGAGCTGGACGCGCTGCTGTTGCAGCCGCTGCACCTGCACACCCGCACCCGCCACGCGGGCCGTGTGCGGCGCAGCGGTCTCGTGCGCGCCGTGCACGCGCTGCAAGGCGACGGCGCCGTGCAGCGCTGGCGGCTCTCGGTGGTGCCATGGACATGGCTGTTGCAGATGCGCCGCGGCAGCGGGGTGTTCCAGGAGCGCCCGCTGACCCAGATCGTCGAGGCCGTCTTGCGACGCGCCGCCCCGAAAGCCGCCTGGCACTGGGCGCCGGACGTGAGCGACTTCCTGCGCGCCAGCCATCAGGGCGGCTGGCGCAGCTACTGCGCCTACCACCGTGAAGCCGAGTGGGACTTCCTCGCCCACCACCTGGCGCGCGAGGGCCTGGTGTGGCGCTGGGACGAAGACGACGAGGCCTGCGCCGGCCACGCCCTGCACCTGCTGGCCGACACCCGCGGCTGCCCCGAGGACCCGACCAGCGCCCACGCGCCGCTCGCCTGGCAGCGCACCAGCGCCGAGGACGCGCCCGACCTCGTGCAAGCGCTCGCGCACGAGACGCGCCTGGTGCCCGCACGCACCCGGCTGCTGACCACCGACTACCGCACCAAGCGCGCCGTCGCCGGCGTGGCCGAGGCTGCCTGGCGCGACGAGGAGGCGCCGCCCCCGCTGGAGGACTACGAGCCGCTCGGCCCCTATGCCTTCGATGCCGCCAGCGCCGCCCACTACGCGCAGCTGCGCCAACAGGCGCACGAGGCGCGCAGCGAGATCTGGACCGGCCGCAGCACGGTGCGCACCTTGCGCGCCGGCACCCGCGTGCGCATCCAGCCCGCCTCGCATGCCGCGCCCCCGCCCGAGTTGCTGCTCACCCGCGTGGAACACTGGGCCCTGAACAACCTGCCCACGCCGCTGCACGAGGCGCTCGCCCGCCGGCTGGGCGACCCGCTGGAGACCTTGCGAGACGCCCACGGCGGCGCGCCGCTGGGCGCCGCGTGCGCCACCGCGGCCCGCCGCACCGGCCTGGCCAACCGCTTCGAGGCCGTGCCCGCCGAGCGGCCCTGGCGCCCGGCGCCCCCCGCACCGCGGCCGCGCCTGTCCCATTGCAGCGCCACCGTCGTCGGCCCCGACGACCAGGAGCGGCCCGGCGCCGAAGGCGCCCTCCACACCGATGCGCTCGGGCGGGTGCGGGTGCGCTTCCATTGGCAGGCGCTGGACGGCGCCGACGAGCCCGTGAGCGCTTGGCTGCGCGTGACCCAGCCGCTGGCCGGCCCCGACGGCGGCACGCTGTTCATCCCGCGCATCGGCCAGGAGGTGCTGGTCGGCTTCCTGGAGGGCGACCTCGATCGGCCGATCGTGCGCGCCGCCCTCTACAACGGACGCGGCCGTGGCGGCACCGCGCCCACCCCCGGCGGGCAACCGGCCGGCCCCCAGGCCGCCGAGCGCTCGGCCTTCAGCCGCAGCCACGACCACTCGCCCAGCGGCCAAGACAGCGTCGTGGCCGGGGGCCACCCGCCTGCCTGGCACGGCGCCGCCGCCGGCGAGCAGCACCAGCGCGCGGCCCTGTCGGGCCTGAAGACCCAGGAGGTCGGCGGCCCCGGCTACAACCAGCTCGTCTTCGACGACACCGACGGCCAGCTGCGCGTGCAAGCCGGCACCACCCAGCACGCCACCTGGCTCCACCTCGGGCACCTCGTCCACCAGGCCGACAACCACCGCGGCAGCTTCCGCGGGCGGGGCTTCGAGCTGCGCACCGACGCCTGGGGGGCCGTGCGCGCCGCCCGCGGCCTGCTGCTCAGCACCTACGCGACCGAACCCCAGGCGCCCGCCGGCGATGCGACGGCCGCCGAGGCCCTCGGGCAACAAGCCCGACAGTTGGCCGAACTGCACGACCGCGCCGCGCAGCAGCACCAGAGCGTCACGCTGGCGAGCGTGCGCGGCACCCGCGCCGCGGGGGCCTGCGCCCTGACCGACGAGCAGCCGGCGCTGGCGGCCTGGCAGGCGGTGCTGGCCGCGCAGGCGCACGCCCACACGCCCGAGCTGCGACCGGGCGGGGCCGCCGGCGGCGCGGGCACTGCGGGCACTGCGGGCGCCGGCTTGCCCGCCACCGGCGAACCGGTGGTCGTCGTGGCGGCACGCGCCGGCCTGGCCGCCGTGGCGGGGCAAGACGTGCTGGTGGCCAGCGACGACGCGGTGCACCTGAGCAGCGGGCGCGACACCACCCGCGCGGTGGGCGGCGCCGAGCGGCTGCACACCGGCCAGGCCATCGGCGTGCTGGCCGGCGCCCACGCGCCCGGTGAGGCGGCCGCCGGCACCGGCTTGACGCTGATCGCCGCGCAAGGCGATGTGCAGGTGCAGGCGCAAAGCGGCCCGCTGCAGATCGCCGCCCGCGGCCTGGTCCACGTGCAAAGCGCGCACGCCCACCTCGACTGGGCCGCCGCCAAGAAGATCACCCTGCGCACCGCCGCGGGCGCCAGCGTCACCCTGGACGCCTCGGGCATCACCGTGCAGTGCCCCGGCAAGCTCACCGTGCAGGCGGCCACCAAGAGCATGGTGGGGGCGAGCACCTATGCCTACGGCATGAACGCCATGCCGGCAGATGCGCCCTTCGATGAGGAACTGGTGCTGCGCTGGCCCTTCGACGACAAGCCCATCGCCCACCGCCGCTTCGAGATCGTCAGAGGCGATGGCACCCCGGTGCGCGGACACACAGACGCGAACGGGCGCACCGGTCTGCAAAAGAGCGACTTCTTGGAACAGATCCGCCTACGGCTCCTGGACGAGGTTTGAGATGGCAGAGCAATCCACCCAAGAGCGGATGATCCCCGTGCGCTACGACGAGCGCGGCAACCCCTACTGGGACTCGCGCATGAGCCCACCCGACGACAGCGTCGGTGTGTGCCACATGGCGCCCGACCGCATCATCCCGGTGATCTTCGTGCCGGGGGTGATGGGCAGCAACTTGAAGCAACGAGGTGTTGAGCCAAAAAGTGCCGTCCGCTGGCGTCTGGACGATGCCGGTAGCGCCGGCCGCTGGGCTGCCCCCGACAGAAATGCCCGTTATCGCAAGGAGTATCTGAACCCGGCGGCAATGGAAGTCGATGCGCAGGGCAAGGTGACGGAAAACACGTCCCTGCCGGCCGAAGAACTGCGCCGGCGCGGCTGGGGCGAAGTGGGCTACCTGAGCTATGGCGAGTTCCTGGGCTGGCTGGAGAACACGCTCAACGACGTCGATACCTGCAAGACCGGCCTGCGAGCGCAGCTCATTGGCAAGGCACTGCGGGCGATGACCGGCGACGAGGCGTTGTCGCGCGATGAGGTCGGCCTGAGCTATCGCTACCGCTTTGCGGTGTATGCCTGCGGCTACAACTGGCTGGACAGCAACGTGGCCTCGGCCCACCGGCTGAAGCGGCGGATCGAGCAAACGCTGGCGCGCTACAGGGCCGAGAAGAAGCGCTGCGAGAAGGTGATCATCGTCACGCACAGCATGGGCGGGCTGGTGGCGCGCTACTGCTCGGAGGCGCTGGGCATGCGCGACAGCATCCTGGGCATCGTGCACGGGGTGATGCCGGCCATCGGCGCGGCGGCGGTGTACCGGCGCTTCAAGGCCGGTACGGAAGACACCACGCCCTGGTACAACATCAAGGGCGCTTTCGTGGCCTCGGCACTGGGCAACGACGCGCGCGAGATGACGGCCGTGTTGTCCAGCGCGCCCGGACCGATGCAGCTGCTTCCCACGCCGGAATACGGCAACGGCTGGCTGCGCATCCGGGACGGCAAGACCACCTTGTCGCTGCCGCAACGGGGCGACCCCTATGGCGAGATCTACGCGGTACGCGGCAAGTGGTGGAGCCTGTGCGAGGACCACCTGATGAATCCGCTGAATACCGAGACCGACCCGAAGAAGCGCAAGGCAGTGATGGATCGGGATTGGGCGGCGTACGACCACCTCGTGCACAAAGAGGTGAAGCCATTTCATCAGAAGTTGTACAAGCGTTACCACCCCAACACCTACGCGTTCTTCGGCAGTCACCCCGATCAACGGGCCTACGGCAACGTCACCTGGACAGGCGATGGCGGAAGCTGGCTGCGCGGCGACCGCGCCGCTGACGTGCTGAACGCCCGCGCGCTCGATCCGTCCCAAGTCAACGAAACGCGCACCGTCGCGGCGACGCTGCAGGGTTCCGGCTGGTTGAGGGCCGAGCATCAGGACTACACGATCAGCGAGCCCGACGAACCGGGCGACGGCACCGTGCCGCACCGCTCGGGCATCGCGCCCAGGCCGCATGTGCGTTCACTGCTGCAGGTGAACACCGGCCACGAACCGGCTTACCACGCCGGCGTCGATATCGAGAGAGTGCGCCAGTTCACCGTGCGCGCCATCGTCAAGATCGCGCAGCGCATCAACGAAACCAGCCTCGCCTACAAGTGACGCCTCGTCGCATCCTGACCGCGCTGCTGGCCGCTGCCTTGACAGCCGGTTGCCAACCTCCCCCTGTCCAGATGACGCCTTCCCAAGCCGCTCAGATGAAGAACCTCACCAGCGACCTCGTGCCGCGTTGCATCGGCCGGTACCTCATCGATTTGCCGCGAAGCTTCGTCGTCAACCCTGTCGCAAGGGCCGTGATCGAAGGCATCACCATCGAGACCGAGCCGATGAGCAGGAACGAATTTGAGGCCTACTTGATGAATCGAGAGGCGCAGCTTCGGTCTGCTCATATGGATGGCGCGCCTGGGACGCCATTTCTCAAACGGGTGGAAGCCAATGCTCACGTAGAAGTCGGCCGCATATTCAATCGCGCAGAACACACCGGTGCACCAGCGTTTGCTCGCACGCTGGAACTGCTTGCTTGGAAAGACGGGGTCCGCTTCTCCATGACGCTGAATGCCACCGACGGAACAGACCTCAAGGTGGACTCGGAGGTGATTGGCACGGTCTTTGAAGAAAGCGAACGCCGGACGGTCGAGAAGTACAAGGGCATCAACGAGGTACCCCAGAAGCTCGCCCATCTCATCGGCGTCTTCCAGCGCACCTCAGGCCGTGCCGATCATGAGATTCCCACCGGCCCGGGCGTGTGCATCCGCCACGGCTTCATCCGAGGGCCAGCCACCGATCAGGAATGGATCGACCTCAACTACTACCTCAGCACCGCGGAGGACGTGTCGTTCACGTTTCACTATTTGAGCCATATCGGTCCCCAGTCCGATACGCTGCTGCAGCGAGGCGGTTCGATCGAACCAGCGCTCAAGAGGGTGGACGGGCGCACGCTGCGCAAAGGCGTGCGTGAGACCAACAACCTGAGGCCGGAGGAGTGGTTGATGGAGCGACAAGTCGACCCGGGTGTCAAGGACTACCACTTCACACTCGAGCTGAACAGCGAGTCGGGCAATGCGCGCGAGCCGTTGCTGGTGATCGACTTCGACAGTGGGTCGCGGATTCCCCACCCGGAGCGCTCGCTGGAGGAAGAGGCCACGCTCAAGCCGATTCAGAAGGCAACGCTCGGCGAAGCCGAGTCCATCGCGCTGTGGGACGCGGTGCTGCCCACGCTGCGCCGGCGGCCGAACGCGTTCTGATCGTCCGGGCTGTGCAGGGCCGCCCCACCGTGCGCTCCCCGCGCGCCGACACCAACCGCGCCGCGCTCAGCGGCTTCAAGAGCCGGGAGTTCGGCGGCGCGGGCTACAACCAGCTCGTCTTCTACGACAAGCCCATCGCCCACCGCCGCTTCGAGATCGTCAGAGGCGATGGCACCACGGTGCGCGGGCACACAGACGCGAACGGGCGCACCGGTCTGCAAAAGAGCGACTTCTTGGAACAGATCCGCCTACGGCTCCTGGACGAGGTTTGAGATGGCAGAGCAATCCACCCAAGAGCGGATGATCCCCGTGCGCTACGACGAGCGCGGCAACCCCTACTGGGACTCGCGCATGAGCCCACCCGACGACAGCGTCGGTGTGTGCCACATCGTGCCTGACCGCATCGTGCCCGTGATCTTTGTGCCAGGGGTGATGGGCAGCAACCTCAGATCCAGCGGCGAAGGCCGACGCTGGCGAATGGACTCGGTTTGGACAGCCCTGTCGTGGATATGGGCCGACGCCAAGGAACGCAAGCGTTCCTTGCGCCCCGAGACGATGGAGGTGGACGACGGCGGCAAGGTGCAAAGGAAGATGAGTGTGCCGCGCGAGGAACTGCGCCGGCGCGGCTGGGGCGAGATCGCGGCGATGAGCTATAGCGCCGCGCTGCGCTGGCTGGAGGAGAACCTCAACGACTATGAGAACTGCCGCGACGGAGTGCGCGTGAAGTTGATGGAGCAGGCGCTCGGGGCAGAACTGGGCGAGGCCACATTGACCGAAGACGAGGTACGCCTGAGCTACCGCTATCGCTTCCCGGTACACGCGTGCGGCTACAACTGGCTGGACGACAACGCCCGGTCCGCCCGCCGCTTGGGCGAGCGAATCGATCAGGTGCTGACGCGCTATCGAAACGAGGGCAAGCGCTGTGAGCGGGTCATACTCGTCACCCACAGCATGGGCGGGCTCGTCGCGCGGTATTGCTCCGAAGTGCTGGGCTACCGAGACAAGATCTACGGCATCGTCCACGGAGTGATGCCGGCGATCGGGGCTGCGGCGGTCTACCGGCGCATGAAGAGCGGCACGGAAGGCGGATGGGCGGCTGCGCAGGTGATGGGGGCGGATGCGGCGGAGATGACCGCGGTCTTGTCCACCGCGCCCGGCCCCCTGCAATTGCTCCCCACCCCCGAGTACGGCAATGGATGGCTGCGCATCCGCAGCGGCGCCCAGGAAGTCAGCCTGCCGCGTCACGGCGACCCTTATTCCGAGATCTACACGGTGCGCGGCAAGTGGTGGGGTCTATGCGACGAGGAACTGGTGAATCCCCTCAACGAAGAGCGCGATGTCAATCGAAGCAAAGCAGAGATGGATAACGACTGGAAGGTGTTTTCGCGCATCATCCAAGCGCAGGTCAAATCCTTCCACTCGGCTATCAGCAGCTGCTATCACCCCCACACCCATGCCTTCTGTGGGGACAGCGACAAGAAAAAAACCTACGGCACCGTGTCGTGGCAACAAAGCAGCGATGAGGGGAAACCGTTGGACGAGTGGATCGAAGGCACCGCACCGCACGAGTGGGGACGCCGCCGGATTAATCAACTCGAAGAAGATCGTGTCGTCTTGCACCCACACGGGAACACGCAGGCGCGTTTTTCGATCAGCGGCCCTGACGAAGCGGGCGACGGTACCGTGCCCCGTCGCTCGGGAATGGCGCCCAAGGCCCACTGCCGAAGCTTCTTGCGGGTCGCTGTCGAGCATGAACCGGCGTACAACCCGGAGGAGGGGAAAACGAGCCTGCTCGCGCTCCACTTCACCGTGCGCGCCATCGTGCGCATTGCGCAACGGGTGCGTGAGACATCCACCATGATGTACGACGACCTCCGATGAATCCCACCCGACGCCGTCTGCTACAAGCCGCCGCCTGCATACCGCTGACGCCCTCGCCCTCCGCTGCCGCCCGCTCGTTCCGCGCTCCTGCCATGACCGCCGAAGAAGCCCAACTCATTCAAAGTTTGACCGCGCGCATGACCACCCGCTGCATCGGTCGCCACCTCATTGATCTGCCCGAGCAGTTCGTGCTGAATCCGGTACAAGAAGCGGTGATCGATGAGGTCCACGTCGAGATCCGGCCGCTGGCAAAGGACCGATTCGAGCTGGAGACCCATGCCTTGTTGCGCAAATATCGCTCTCAATCTCTGGTGGGGAAAAGCGCCGGATTGCCGTTCGTCAGTCGCGAGATCTCTCTTGCGGGCGGGGTGATCGTGGATAGAGCTGAGCACGACGCAACCTCTATCCGCGCTGGCAGAACCTTGGAGGCGCTGTGGTGGGATCGTGGATACGCCCACCGGGCCACGATCAAGGCCATCGACGGCACCTACCCTGAGCTGCAGTCGGACCCCTACTGGCGCGAGCAAGGAACCGAGGTGCCCGAAAAACTCGCCACCCTTCGCGCCGTCATCGCCCGCGTGCGCGGGCGGCGGGATGACGAGATTCCGTCCGAGCCGGGCGATGGCTTTGCGCACGGGTTCTGGCAAGGAGCGCAGGCCCCGGCGGCCGAGTTCTCCATCAACTACCACCTGCAGGGCACGCCGGATGTGTACATCCACCTGCGCAGCGTCAGCGGCGACGCTCGGGTGGCCCGCCCCGACACGGGTCTGATGCAGCGGCGCGCGCAGATCGAACGGCAGATCCAGCGCTCGGGGGCCGAACTGTTGTGGCTGCGCCCGCGGGTGATCCACGGCAAAGCGTACGAAGAGTCGGCGGGGCGCGAACCGGCGCATGTGACTTCCGCCCGAGTGCCCGGCCACAGCGCGGTCTTGCAGACCGATCAAGCGGTCGAGGGCCGCTCGGCGCCGTTTTTCAAGATGCTGATGTTCAACGGCCACTACATCCCCTCGCCGCCGCGCAGTCTGGAAGAACAGGCCAAGATCCCGGATCTCAAGCGCGCCACGCTGAGCGAAGCCCAGATGCTGGCGTTGTGGGAGGCAATCACCGCCACGCTCAGACCGCGGCCGGGCGCCCTTTGAGCGTGGTCGGCGGCGCCGAGCGCTGGCACAGGCCGTCTTCCACCGTCTCGGGGAGACGGGCCCGGAGGCCCTCGCTGTCTCTCCATGCGTCGTCGCCCACCGCCCTCACGATGCGGCGTTGCGCGACGTGCTGCACCAGTGCAGCGCCCGGCCCATGGTCACCGCCGTGGTCACTTCGGAGAGTGCCGACCAGCTCGCAGACCGTCTCGCGCGATGGGCGATCGTGAACGCCACCGGGAGCCTCTTCCATCTGCGCTTCGCCGACACGAGGCGTCTGCCCGCCATCGCACGTGCCCTGCAGCCCGAGCAGTTGGCCGACTTCATCGGCCCGGCGTTGCAGTGGCGCTGCATCGGTCGCGACGGCCGCTGGCACGAACTGCCCCGCGTTGCGGTGGAGCCGACAGCCCTCACCGCAAACTCTATCGAAGCGCCGCCCCTGGATGACGCCCAGTTCGCGGCCCTCGTGCAAGACAGCGAAGCCGACGGGCTTCTCGCCGCGCTCGAGCGCGACCTGCCTCACGTGTGGCAGCGCACCCGGCCGTCATGGCGGCATCGCCACGCGCGGGAGGCGTTGCGAGAAGCCGATCGGCGCGGCGAGCGGGACACTCCCGCACGCCTGGCCCGCGTGCGCGAAGCGCTGCGGCGCACGGGCGCCTCTTCCGCGTCCCACCTCGAAGGGACCTCTTGCCCTCACCAAGACCCATGCGCATCTTCGTGACTCTTGCAGCCGCTCTGGCCTTGTTGAACGGCGAGGCCGATGCTGCGCCGGAGGGGACGCTCGTGCGCGTCCGAGCCCTCAACTACACCGACAAGCACCTGGTCGCGTTCGCCTTCGTCGACCCCGACGCCGGGAGCGGGGTGAGCGGCCCGTACGTCGAACCCTACTCCAGCTCGCCCTCCCTGTGCTGCTATGAGCTGCCGCGTCAATGGCGGGCCGGCATCAACGTCCACCTGGTCCATGACTGGTGGACGGGGTTGCTGGACAAGCGGGCACACGAAACGGCGTTGCACGAGCTGCCTGCCTACCCCAGGGGTCGGCCCGCGGACTTGTGGGCGGTCTTCCACGCCGATGGCAGCGTCGAAGTCGTCCTCAGCGACGCGGAGCCCGACGACCCGCAATGGCCTGGCAAGGTCAAAGGCTGGCCGGCGCCGAGCCGGGACCACCAGCTCAAGCAGTGGCAACTCGAGCACGACCGGCAGTCGCGCGCCGTGGCCCGGCTGCAGCGGAGGATGAACGGGCTGCCCCCCCCACGAACTGCGCGAGCTGTGGGACGGGCTGCACCAGCGCAGGCCCGCGGCACTGAAGGACTACACCGGACCGGACGACCCCCGGTTCAAGGAAGCCCTCCAGAAAGACGCCGCCGAACTCCTGCCGCAGGCCCTGGAGCGCTTGGAATGGCTGGAGCGCCACAAGCCATGACCCCACCCGCGAGCCTCCATCCGCACACGACGCGACAGAACTTCCAGAAGGTGAACCGCCGATGAGCCGCTTGTGTATGTCCCCACGATGCTGCGTGCCCTGGCTCCTGGTCCTCGGCGCTCTTGTGACGCTCCTCGCCGGCTGCGCCGGCCCGATGCCGTCGGACCGCGACGCCGTGGCCGTCACGGCGGTGAACTACACCGGCCGGGAGCTCAATGCGGTGCTGTTCATCGATCCCCAGTCCACTCGGGTCGCCGGCGGCACGGGGGCCGATCCTTACGGCGCCAGCGGCGCGATGTGTTGCTATGCGCTGCCGCGCCGATGGCAGCCGGGCATCAAGGTCAAAGTGCGCTACGACTGGTGGACCGGTTCGTCGGCCGATCGCCGGTACGAGACGGTCGAGCAGGAACTGCCGCCGTACCCCACCGACGAGCCGGGTGTGCTGTGGGCGCTGTTCTACGAGGACGGCAGCGTCGAGGTGCTGGCCAGCGCCGTGGACCCCGGCCACCCGAAGTGGCCGGGCAAGCTCAAGCACTGGCCCGTGCCGAGCCGCGAGTACAAGCTCAAGTTGTGGCAGAGGCAGTACGAGGATGCTCTGGCCGGCATAAAGACATTCGAAAGACAGCCGCAAAGAACGCAGGAGGACCTCGAGAAGGAATGGAGTTTCTACAGGGGCTTCTCCCAGGAAATGAGGGACCGCCTTGCCGCCTTCAGTGGGCCGTTGGATCCCGCCTTCTCCAACTTCTTGGAGCAGCAGAGACAGATCGCTCTGGAGACGTATCGGCGTCTCGCGGATCAGCTTCTTAGAGTCAAGCCATAGGAGGGAGCATGACGATACGTCTTGCACCCAGCGTAGATCCTCTTGCTTTCGCCAATCCAGCGGACAAGGAGAGGATGTTTGCGGGTCAAATGGATAAGGTACGAACGTGGGAAATGCGGGAGTTGCCCGCCATCGGCCAACCCGGCCGCTCGTGCGAGACGAACCTGTTCTTCGGCTTTTTCTTCGACGGCACGCGCAACCACTACGGCCTGAGCGAGGAGCGCGGCGACCACACGCACTCCAACGTCGCGCGGCTGTTCGATGCCTACCCGGGGCAGACCATTGCCCCGCAGGCCATGCTCGACGAGCGCGTGCGCTGGCCCAACGAGGCGGCGTATCCCAACTACTTCCGCATCTACATGCCCGGCGTGGGCACCCCGTTCGAAGAAATCGACGACAGCGGCCGGGGCCTGGACGAGAAGCTCGGGTCGGCCTTCGCGCGCTGGGGCGAGCGGCGCATCGTCTGGGCGCTGGCGCAGGCCATCAACGCGGTGCACCGCTACTTCCACAAGGCGCCACTGCTGTCCAACGCCGAGGTGCTCGCGCTGGCGCGCCAGGTGGACCTGAACCGCCACGCGCTGCGCCGCTCGCCCCGCTTCGTGATGCACGAGGCCGATGGCTTTCAGGCCGCCAACACGCAGGCGCGGCTGCAACAGGGCTCGAGCGCCTGCACCAGGCGCTTGGGCCTCACATGCCGGACCCGCACACCGGGCAGCCGCAACGGGTGGACCCGGGCATCGTGCGCCACCTGTACGTCAGTGCCTTCGGCTTTTCGCGCGGGGCGACGGCGGCACGGGTCTTCGCCAACTGGTTCGTCGCGCTGTGCGAGCTCGATGCGCGGCTGCTCGGGCGCAGCGGTCGCACGTTGGGGGGCTTTCCGGTCGAGTTCGACTTCCTGGGCCTGTTCGACACCGTCGCCTCGGTGGGCCTGGCCTCCAGCGCGCTGATCAGCCACGGCCATGGCGACTGGGCCGACGCGGAGGTGTCGATGCGCGTGCCGCCCGGCATCAAATGCACCCACCTGGTCTCGGCCCACGAGGTGCGCCGCTCGTTCCCGCTGGACTCGGTTTGCGTGGGCGAGCAACTGCCGCCGGGCTGCCAGGAGATCGTCTTTCCAGGCGTGCATTCGGATGTGGGCGGCGGCTATGCGCCGGGCGAGCAGGGGCGGGGCACCGATCCGCAAGGAGCGGACTTGCTGTCGCGCATTCCTTTGGCGGTGATGTACCGCGAGGCACGGCTGCAAGGGGTGCCGTTCAAGCTCGAACTGGCATCGGATACCGCCAAACGACGCTTCCTGATCGCCCGCTCCACCCTCGCCGCGTTCAATGCCTACATCGAGGCGAGCGAACGCTATGCGCAAGCGCACCCGCGCGCTGGCATGGCGCCGATGCGCGCGATCATGCGCACGCAGATGGAGATGGCGATCCTGTGGCGCAAGCGCTGGGCCGGGCGGGCCGGCCAGATGCCGGTGCTGGCGGCCGCCCGGCAGGAGGACCGCAACGACATCGTCGGCGCGGACCGCGAGTTCTGCGAGGAGATGCGGCGCTTCGAGGCCTGGCGCGGGGAGCGACGCAATCCGCACTCCCGGTGCGAGGACGCGGTGGTGGGCACCTGCATGCGCATCGAGGAGCGGCGCGTGCCGGGGCTGGACAACGGCCGCTTCGACGAGTGGGAGGACCTGAACGACTGGTGGGACCGCGACGACGTGCCCGAGGCGGTCGCCTCGCTGCTGGAGACGCTGGTGCACGACTCGCGCGCGTGGTTCAAGCTCTCGGGCTGGGAAGCCTCCGAGGTCGAGGAGGGCCTGAAGCGCTGGGTGCGCGAGTACGACGAGTACCTGGCGCAGGTCGAGCACGCGCGGCGCTGGAACGAGCCGCAGCCGACCCTGCACTTCAACCGCCAAGAGCTGGCTTGGATCCAGCACTACAAGGCCACCGGCCGCATCCCGGAGATGGAAACGCGCGGCCGCGAGCCGTTCGTCCTGGGCGCGGGCTATTTGCGCTTCCGCCGCATCTATGCGGGTGGCGACAAGCTGCGGCTGACGCACCTGCTGCCGGCCTTGCAGTTGCAAGCCGCATGACGGCGCTGCGGGGCGGGCCGGCAGCCGCCGCAGCCTCAGCCGACGACTGCGTTCAACTCGGCTTGGCGAGGCCGAGCTTTTCGATCAGCGCCTTCTCCTTCTTGAACGTCTCGGCGGCGAAGCGGCTGTACTCCTGCGAGCCCATGTACATCAGCTCCTGGTCGTACTTGGCGAGCGCCTCGACGTGGTTGGGCATCTCCATCGCCTGCTTGAAGGCGTCGTGCAGCGTCTTGACCAGGCCCGGGTCCATGCCTTTGGGCCCGCCGATGCCGTAGGGCGAGGCCTGCACGATGCCCAGGCCCAGCTCGGTGAGGGTGGGCGCGTCGGGCAGCTTGGCCAAGCGCTTGGCGCCCCAGGTGTTGAGCACGCGCAGCTTGCCGGCCTGCACATGGGGGATGAAGCCGGTCGAGTCCGCCGCGGCCATCACGTGGCCGCCGAGGATGGCCTGCATGAGGTCGGCGCTGCCCTTGAAGGGGATGTGATTGAGCTCGATGCCCGCCTTCTGCGCGATCTCCTCCATCGTGAGATGGGGGCTGGTGAGCGCGCCGGTGGAGCCGTAGGTGAGCCGCCCGGGGTTGGCCTTGGCCCAGGCGACGAAGTCGGCCCAGGTCTTGAGCGGCGAGTCGGCCGGCACCACGAGGCCGAAGGAGTAGCCCGTCACGCACAGGATGTAGGTGATGTCCTTGACCGGGTCCCAGTTGATCTTGGCGGTGTAAGGCAGGCGGAAGACCCCGAGCGGGATCTGCGCCAGGGTGTAGCCGTCGGGTTTGGCCAGCTGCAACTGCTGGGCCGGCAGCGTGCCGCCGGCGCCGGGCCGGTTCTCGACGATCACCGTCTGGCCGAGGATCTTGCCGGCGTTCTCGGCCAGCACGCGCATGGTGATGTCGGTGGGCCCCCCGGCGGGGAAAGCGACCATCAGCTTGATGGGCTGGCTGGGGAACTTCTGGGCCCAGGCGTAGGCGGGAGCGCCGAGCGCTGCCGCACCGGCGCCCAGGGTCTTCAGTACTTGGCGGCGTTTCATGGAGGGTCCCTTTCGGCTTTCGTGGTGGACGCGGCGAGCTGGCCGCGAGGTGCTTCGATCCAGCATGGCACCCCGCCCATGCCCCTGCCACCGGGGTTTGCCCCCACGGCCTGTCGCCCAGGCGTCAGGCGCGAAAGTGCCGTTCCGTCAGGCGGCACGCAGCACGGCGTAGGCGTCCTCTGCCGCTTGGCGCAGCCGCCCTTCGTCGAGGCCCGAGAGCGCGGCCACGGCCTCGACCGCGGGCCCCAGCGCTTGCGGTGCGCGCAGCAGGTAGTGCGCCACGGCCGACAGGGCGCACACCGGCACGGCCTCGGGCTCGGCGGGCCAGGTGCCGCCCGTCTGCACCACCACGTGGTAACGCACGCAGGTGGTCGCCGCGCTCGCCAGCACCCACGACTTGCACATCGCCGCCCCCAGCGCGTCGTGGCTCACCCCGAAGGTCTGCATCTCCTGCAACACGAGCAGGTCGTCGCCGGTGGATTGGCGCAACATCGGCCCATAGCGTTCAGGGGCGTGGCGGAACATCACCGCCTTGCCGCATTCCTCGAAAAGGCCCGCGGAGTGGGCGACGAAGGCGTCGAGCCCGAGCCGCCGCGCCATCAGCGCCATCACCATGCCGCGGCGGTTGGCCCGCAGCCACAGCGCCTCGAGCTCGGGCGAGGAGGGAAAGACCGAGCGCAGGCCCATCTCATAGGTGATGGCCGCGACCTCCTGGCTGCCCAGGTACAGGATGGCCTGCTGCACGGTGCGCGCCGTCTGCCGCAGCCCGTAGATCGGCGCGTTCACCGCCTTGAGCACCGCGGCGGCCAGGGCCATGTCGCCCTCGATCAGGCTGCCCATCGCCTTGAAATCGACCTCGTCCTCGGCCATCAGCAGCGCGAGCTGGACGAGCACGTCGGGCTTGGCGGGCAACTCGATTTGCAGGGAGCGCAGGGCGGGATCGATGGGAGGCATGGGCGCGGTCGGCAGGAGGGCCCCTCCTGGGGGAGCCGGTCCAAGCATAGCGAGAAATGCCCCCTGCGGGCGGCCGGGGTCCGCGGAAGTTCAGCCGCCTGAGGCGGGCACGCCACCTGCTCACGAGGGCTGTCGGTCGCCGCCAGCCGGTGGGGCCGAGTCGGAACGGCCGCCCGGTGCATCGGATGACCGGGCGGGAGAGTGAACGAGGGACCTGCCACGATGAACGCAATCGATCTTCTCATCACCCAGCACCGTGCGATCGAGGGCAAGCTCGCCCAGTGGTCGGAGATGGTGACGAGCGCGGCCAAGCGCGAGCTCTTCGAGCAGGTGGCCGAGCACTTGAGCGTGCACATCGCCTCGGAGGAGCAGGTGTTCTATCCGGCCGTCAAGGTCCAGAACATCGAAGGCGTGCTGCTGGAGTCGCTGGAGGAGCACCTCTCGCTCAAGCGGCTGCTGGCCGACCTGCGCGAGCTCGACCAGCCGGGCGACGAGGTGTTCGAGGCCAAGTTGAAAGTGCTCAAGGAGCAGACGGAGCATCACCACGAGGAAGAGGAAGAGCATCTCTTCCCGAGGGTGGGCAAGCGCTTCGACCCGCAGACGCTGGAGCAGCTGGGCCGCCAGATGGAGGAACTGCAGCGCTCGATGCGCCGCGAGGGCGATCCGGCCGCCGTGGTGGCGTCGCAGACGGACCAAGCCGCGCCGCTGCAGTGAGCCTTCGGCGTCAGGCCTTGCGGGCGCGCAGCACCCACGCGGCGAGCCCCACGGCGAGGAGCGGGCCGACCGTTTCATGAACTTGCGGTCGAACCCGTCGAGCATCCGCGGGGTGTGCAGGCTCATCGCGCTCGCGAGCTTGGCCGTGCTGCCGGCATAGAGGCCGCGGCCGCCTCCGGCGTGCCGCGAGGGCGGCGCACACCGCCAGGGCCGCCAACCCCGCGCCGGAGGCGGCCCCGCCACCGGCCCCGGGGTCCTGACCCGTCGTCGGCTCGGGGCCCGCAGCGGTGCTGCCCGGCGCGCCCTCGCCCACTTCCACCGAAAAGCGCACCGCAGGCCCGGTCAGCAGGTCGTCGGCCGCCGCGACGGCGAAGGTGTAGGTGGCGCGCGCGGGCGTCGCCGGGACCTGCCACACCAGCTCATCGCCCTCGAGGCGAGCGCCGGGAGGCGCCTCCAGCAACAGCAGCGTGGACGGGTCGCCGTCCGCGTCGGTGACGGTGAGCCGCTGGCGCCAGCCGGCCCCGGGGGCCAGTCGCGCCGAGGGCACGGACGCCACCACCGGTGCGTGGTCGACCTGCACGGCGACGCGGTCGCGAGCTTCCACGCCGGTCGCCGAGGCGACGGTGACCTCGAACACCAGCGGCGCGCCGCGCACCGGCGGGGCGGCGAAGGCGGCCTGCGCCGAGTCGGCCCCGAGCAGCGCGACCGGGGCGCCCGACAGCTGCGCCCAGCGGTAGCGGTACGGGGCCGCACCCTGCGCGGCCTGGACGTCGAGCGACACCGTCGCCCCGCCGGCCACCACCGGCGAAGATGCGCTCACCCGCAGGGTGGGTGCCTGGCCGGCGCGCAGCAACGCGGCCTCGGCGTCCAGCAGGCCCGTGCCGCAGGTGCCGGGATGCAGCGCGCACCAACTGCCCGGCGGGTGGGGGCGCGCGCTGGAGACGAGCAGCGAGCGCACGTCCTGCGGGGTGAGCGCGGGATGCGTGGCCAGCACCAGCGCAGCGGCGGCGCTGACGTGCGGAGCGGCGGCCGAGGTCCCGATGAACTCGCTGTCGTAGGTGGGCACGCCGGGCTCATGGACGCCCGAGTTGCCGAGCGCAAGGATAGGGCGCGTGTCGCAGGCACCGGCCGCCTGGCAGCTGCCTCCGCCCGGCGCCGTGAGGGCCACGCCGGCCGCACGGTTCGAGTAGCGGGCCAGATCGCCCGAAGCGGTGTGCGCCGCCACCGCGATCACCCCCCGGCAGTTGGCTGGCGGCGGCAGGGCGCTCGCCGCCGCGTTGCCCGCCGCTGCCACGACCACGACGCCCCGCGCGACGGCGCGGTCGATCGCCGCCTGCAAGGTGGCGCCGCAGGCCACGCCGGGCGCCCCGCCCAGGCTCAGGTTGATGACCTGCGCAGGCGTCGGGTTGCCGGCCGCCGCCCCCGAGGCCCAGTCGATGGCGTCCGCGATGTCGGACATCCACCCACCGCAGCGGCCGAGCACGCGCAGGTGCTGCAGCGCCACCACCGGCGCGGCACCGCCGGCGATGCCGATGCCGTTGTTGGCGATGGCCCCGATCACCCCGGCGACGTGCACGCCGTGCCAGCTGGAGGGCAGCCCCTCGGCGAGGCAGTAGTCGCCCGGATCGGTGGGGTCGTCGTCGCGCCCGCCGGTGCCGTCTCCTTCGTAGTCCGGCGAGGTGACGAAGTCGCGCCCGGGCAGCTCCATGCCCTGCAAGTCCGGGTGCGGGCGCGATCCGGTGTCCAGCACCGCCACCCGCACGCTGCGGGCGCCGGCCAGGGGCCAGGCACGAAAGAGCCGCGCGCCGCCCAGGCTGTCGCCCCGCATCGACCAGCTCCCGACTGCCGCGCCGTCGTTGGGGACGGGTTCGACCTGGTGCGCTCGCATCCGCACGTCGGGCTCGGCCCACTCCACGGCCGGGTCGTCGGCCAGCCGCGCGGCCAGCGCGCGGGCCTGGGCGAGCGACACGGGCCCCTGCGTGCGGTACACCACGGAGCCGCCGGCCGTCTCGTGGGAGCGGTGCCACGCGAGGCCGGTGCGTTGCTGCCAGCGGGTCGCCGGGCCGGCCGCAGGCCCGGGGGCCGCGCGAGAGGCCGAGGCCCCGGGCACCCCCGCCCGGGCGGGCGCTTCGGTCGGGCGCAGCTTGACGACGAAACGGTCGGTGACGAGGGCCTCGGGGGCCGAGGCGCGCACCGGCCCGGCACCCGGGGGCGGAGCCGCCACGGCGGCGGCCACCCAGGCAGCCTGCGCCAGCCACACGGCGGCGCGCTTGGCGAGAGAAGGGATCGGCATGGCATCCGGGCGGCAGCAACCGAGGCCGCGCAAAGACAGAGCCCGGCAGTATGACCAGCGCCGCCCCGGCGGCCCAGGCAATAGTTCCGCCGCGCGGCCGCCACGTACACCCGCACACCCCCCGCGTGGAATCGTGCGCGCTTGCGGGCACGAAGGGCAGGTACGCCGTCTGCTCGCGGCTGCGAGGATGCTCTCATTGCGCTACCTCGTGATCTCACCCCATCTGGACGATGGCGTCTTCGGCTGCGGGCAGCTGCTGGCGGCGCACCCGGGCAGCACGGTCCTGACCGTGTTCGCCGGCGTGCCCGAAGCCGCCCCCGCTCCCGAATGGGACCGCCGGTGCGGCTTCACGAGCGCCCAGGCCGCGATGGCGGCGCGCCGAGAGGAGGACCGGCGGGCCCTCACGCAGCTCGCCGCGCGGCCCTTGTGGTTGAGCTTCCTCGACAGCCAGTACGGCCGGCCGCCGAGTCGCGCTGCCCTGTGCGACGCCCTGCGCGGTGCGATGCAGGCGCTCGCGCCCGGGGCCTTCGCCCCGCAGGGGCGACCACCCGCTCTCGCCGAGGACGCCGCGCCGCTCGCGGTGCTGGTGCCGATGGGGCTCTTTCACTCCGACCACGAGCTCGTGCACGAGGCGGCGCTCGCCGTGCTGAAGGAGCCGGGCGCGCCGCCCGCGCTGGCGTACGAGGACGCGCTCTACCGGCGCAAGCCGGGCCTGCTGCAAAGGCGCCTGGCGGCGCTGGCTGCGGCCGGCTGGTGCGCCACGCCGGCCACGCTGGGCCCGCTCGGTGCGCCGGCCGACAAGCGGCGCGCCGTGGAGGCCTACGCGAGCCAGTTGCGCGCTTTCGGCCCGGGCGGCTGGAGCGACGCGCTCGAGCCCGAACGCTATTGGCAGCTGACCCCGCCCCCGGCCACGCCGAGGTCCGGGGCCCGGGAGACCGCCGATGACCTTGCCCTTGCGACCCCTTGATGCAGCCCCCGCTGCAGCGCCTGCCTGCCGTGCCCTGCCCGAGCCGCTGCACCGACTGCACCCACCCCTGCACGAGCGCCTGAGCGTCGTCGTGCTCACCTACCGACGGCCCGACTCGCTGGCGCGTACGCTGCACGCGTTGCACGCGCTGCCGGACGTGCCCCGCATCGTCGTGGTCAACAACGACGCCCTCGACGCCCGGGTGGCCCGCGTCGTGGCCCGCTACCCCGGGGTGCAGTTGGTGCACTGCCCGCGCAACCTCGGCGCGGCGGGCCGCAACGAGGGCGTGCAACTCGTGCGCACGCCCTACGTGGCCTTTTGCGACGACGACACCTGGTGGGCGCCCGGCGCGCTCGAGCGGGCGGCCGACGCGCTGGCGGCCCACCCGCGGCTGGCGGCCGTCGCGGCCCGCGTGCTGGTGGAGCCGGCCGGCCGCGAGGACCCGACCTGCCATGTGATGGCCACCAGCCCGCTGGACGCCCAAGGGCTGCCCGGCCCGGCGCTCATCGGCTTCATGGCCGGCGCGGTGGTGATGCGCACCGAGGCCTACCGCGCGGTGGGCGGGTATGCCGAGCGGCTCTTCATCGGCTGCGAGGAGCGGCTGATGGGGCTGGACCTGCTCGCGGCCGGCTGGCGCATGGTGTACCTGCACGACGTGGTGGCCCACCACCACCCCTCGCCGCTGCGCGACGCGGTGGAGCGCCGCTGGCTCCATGCCCGCAACACGCTGTGGATCGCCTGGCTGCGCCTGCCCGCCGACAGCGCCTGGCACGAGACGCGACGCGTGCTGCGCGAGGCCCGGCGCGAGGGCCTGACTTGGCCGGTGCTGTGGCGCACGGCGCTCGGCCTGCCGTGGGTGTGGCGGCATCGACGGCCGGTGCCGCCGCAGGTGGAGGCCCTGCGCCGCCAGGTGCTCGGCGCGCCGCGGCCGTGGCGCGCCCGCGCGGCCGTGGCAAGCGCCTGAGCACGCCCCCGTCTCTGCCGGCTGCGCCCCGCACGACCATGGCCCGCCGCCACGTCAACGCGCGACCGACGCCCGCCATGCCCTCCACCGCGCCCGCCAGCGGCCTTTCCCGTCGGGCACCGGCGGCCGAGGACGCCCTCGTCCCACCCGACACCCGGACGGACCCCGAGGCCCGCTGGCAGGCGCTGCGCGCCCAGGCCGCCGGCTGCCGGGAGTGCCCGCTGGGCTTCCATGCGACGCAGACGGTCTGGGGCGAGGGCGACCTGCACGCGCCGCTGATGCTGGTGGGCGAGCAACCGGGCGACCAGGAGGACCGGCAAGGCCGCCCCTTCGTGGGCCCGGCCGGGCAGCTGCTCGCACGCGCCCTGCAGGCGCTCGGCTGGCCGCGCGAGCGGCTGTACGTCACCAACGCGGTCAAACATTTCAAGTACGAGTGGCGCGGCACGCGCCGCATGCACAAGACGCCCGGCCAGCGCGAGGCGGCCGCCTGCCTGCATTGGCTCGAAGGCGAGATCCAGACGGTGCGCCCGCGCGCCCTCGTCGCGCTGGGAGCGACGGCCGCCCGCTCGCTGCTGCACCGCGCCGTCCCCGTCACCCGCGAGCGCGGCCAGTGGCTCGTGCGCGCGGACGGCCGCCCGGTGCTCGTGACCTTGCACCCCTCGGCCCTGCTGCGGCTGCGGGGCCCCGACCGCGAGGCCGCCTACGCGCAGTGGGTGGAAGAGCTGCGCCGGGCCGAGACGCACCTGCCCCCGGCGGGCTGAGGCGCTGCGGCGTGTCCGGCGCCCACCGGCCCGTGACGACGCGCGGTCACGCCTGCACACGCCCTCCTCGGCCCGATCGGGGCATGCTGGGGGCGGACCTTGCCACGACTTCCGGAGGAAACCCCATGTCGATCGCCGACCGCGTGCGCGTGCGCCACGTCCAAGTCCTGTCGGACGACCACTACGTGCTGAAGAAGACGACTTATGACTTCCGCCGTCGCAACGGCCAATGGCAAGCGCAAACCCGCGAGACCTACGACCGCGGCAACGGCGTGACCGTGCTGCTGTACGACCCCACGCGCCGCACCGTCGTGCTCACACGCCAGTTCCGCTACCCGGCCTTCGTCAACGGGCACGACGACCTGCTGATCGAATCGCCCGCCGGGCTGCTGGACGACGCGGACCCCGAGGCGCGCGCCCGCGCCGAGGTGGAGGAGGAGACCGGCTATCGCCCGCGGGGGCTGCGCAAGGTGTTCGAGGCCTTCATGAGCCCCGGCGCCGTGACCGAGATCGTGCACTTCTACGTCGGCGAGTACCGCGCCGAGGACCGCGTGGACTCGGGCGGCGGGCTGGCCCACGAAGGCGAGGACATCGAGGTGCTCGAGCCCACGCTGGAGGAGGCGTTGGCGATGATCGAGGACGGCCGCATCAAGGACGGCAAGACCATCATGCTGCTGCAGTACGCCGCGCTGCACCTGCTGGCACGCTGACGGGAAGGCGCCCGGCCGTGTCGCCGACCCAGCCCGACCTCTTCGGCCCGCGGGCCGGCTGGCCCGAGGGGCTGGTGTACGAGCCCGCCTTCCTCACGCCGGAAGAAGAGGCGCACTGGATCGCGGTCGTGCAGGCGCTGCCCTTGCGCGAGGCCGACTACAAGGGCCACACGGCCCGGCGCCGGGTGGCGAGCTACCTGACCCGCTACGACTTCGACGGCAACCGCCTGCATGCGGGCGAGCCGTTGCCGCAGGCGCTCGCAGCGCTGGTGGAGCGCGTCGCGCAGTGGATGGGGGTGGCGCCGGGCACCATCGCCCATGTGCTGGTGGCCGAGTACCGTCCCGGCACGCCGCTCGGCTGGCACCGCGACGTGCCGTCCTTCGAGCGCATCGCCGGCGTCTCGCTCGCCGCCGATGCGCTGCTGCGCCTACGGCGCTACCCGCCGGTGGCCCGCGCGCCCACGCTCGACCTCACCCTCGAAGCCCGGTCGATCTACGGCCTGGCCGGCGAGGCCCGCTGGGGCTGGCAGCACGCGGTGCCTCCGGTGCCGGCGCTGCGCTACTCGATCACCTGCCGCACACGCGTGCGGCGCGGGTGAGCATTGCTGCACGGCACCGCCGGTTGCGTGAGCCCGGCGTCGGAGATGGCGCGCCGTCTCGCGCAGAATCGCGCCCGTCACCGACACACCGGAGTGCTTTCCCATGCGTTTGAAGGACAAGGTCGCCCTCATCACCGGCGCCGCCAACGGCATCGGTCTGGCCACGGCCCGGCAGTTCGCCAACGAAGGGGCCATCGTCGTGCTGGCCGACGTGCAACCCGAGGCGCTGGAGCGCGCGCAGGCCGAGCTGGCCGCCCGCGGGGCCCGCGCCGAAGCCCACCGCATGGATGTGACCGACCGGGCCCAGGTCGACGCGGTGGTGCAGCGCGTCCTGCAGCGCCACGGCCGGGTCGACGTGCTCGTCAACAACGCCGGCATCACGCGCGATGCGCGCCTGCAGAAGATGACCGAGGCGCAGTTCGACCTCGTGATCGACGTCAACCTGAAGGGCGTGTTCCACTGCACGCAGGCGGTCGTCGACTCGATGGTGGAGCAGGGCCGCGGCGTGATCCTCAACGCCTCCAGTGTGGTCGGCCTGTACGGCAACTTCGGCCAGACGAACTACGCCGCCACCAAGGCCGGCGTGATCGGCTTCACCAAGACGTGGGCGCGCGAGCTGGGCCCCAAGGGGGTGCGCGTCAACGCCGTGTGCCCCGGCTTCATCGCCACCGACATCCTCTCCACCATCCCCGAGAAGGTGCTGGAACAGATGCGCGGCAACTGCTGGATGCGCCGCCTCGGCGCCCCGGAGGAGATCGCCAAGGTCTACGCCTTCCTCGCCAGCGACGAGGCCAGCTACGTCAACGGCGTCGCGCTGGAAGTCAGCGGCGGCATGACGCTCTGAAGCGGCGGCGGCCGCTTCAGAGCGCGCCCACCCGCTACCGCGGCGGCCGGGGCCCCGCGGGCGGCTCGCTGTGGCCCGGGGGCGGCGTATGGCGGTCGTCGCGCGCGGCCAGCAGCCAGGCCCCGACGCGCTCGGGGTCGGTGCCCACCGCCCGCACCGCCTCGAGCAGCTGGGCCTCGCTCACCGCGAACTTCTCGGCCCAGCGGCGCAGGCTCGCCTCGTCGGCCGGGTCCAGCCGCTCGGGCTGCGGTTGATCCTGCACGGCCAGCATGGCGTCAATGCAGTGTCGGCGCGCGCGGACACAGCAACCGCGAGCCGCAGCTGCAGGGCGACGGCGGCGGGATCAGCTCGAAGGCGGTGTAGTCGGCGCCGCAGTGGGTGCAGTACCAGCGATAGCTCACCAACTCGCCGGAGGCGAGCGCCGCCTCGGTGATCTCGTCGTCCAGCTCCTGCAAGGCCTCGAGGAAGTCCTGCTCGTCGATCTGGTAGTACATGTCTACTCCTTTGCGACGCCCGTGGCCCGGGGGGGCTCGAAGCGTCTTGGGCTGTGGGTGCATTTCGCCACGTCGGGCTCGCACGCACAGTCGGCCGCGCACCGACAGGTGTGTCGGCGTCATCGCGCCCGGTGTCGGCGGTGGGGGCGGGCACGCCGCCTGCCGCACGGGGGAGCCGCCCTTGGCGTTCGTCCGCAGACCGGTCCGTCAAGGGGGTCGCTCATGAAGGAGCCGCCCATGACACGCCCCTCTCGCACCCGCCGCATTGCCGCGCTGGCCGCGGCCCTCTCTGCGGCCGCCACGTCGAGCGCCTGTGATCGCGAACGACCGCCCGTGCTGCCGCAGACCCCGGGCAATGCACCGGCGGGAACGCCGTCCGGCCCCGGCCCCGCCGCGACCGCACCGTCCGGGACCGCCAGCGCCCCGGGCGCGAGCGGCACCCCGGCGGCGCCCAACGCGAGCACCGGCCCCGCCGCGGGCTCCACCGCCCCGGGCGCCGGCACGGCCGCACCCCCGCCCGCGCCCGGCGCCAGCCGCTAGGAGGGGCGTGGAACTCCCGGGCGAAGCCAAGGTCCACTAGGATTCGATGCATACACGAACGCACCCAGGAGCCCGCATGAAATCGTGGTGGTTGGCCGGCATGATCGCCGCGATGAGCACCGGTGTCGCCCTCGCGCCCGTCGAGGCCGACGCGAGACGGCTGGGCGGCGGGAGCAGCGCCGGCATGAAGCGCACGCTGCCGGACCGCTCCGCGCCTCAGCAGCCGACCCAGCCTGCGCAGGGGCAGAACGCCTCGCCGACGCAGTCCTCGCCCACGCAGACCCCGCCGTCGCAGCAAAGTGGCACGCCTTCTCCCACCGCGCCCGCAGCGGCGGGAGCCACCGCCACCGGCGCGGCCGCGGCCCAGCAGGGCGCCCGGCGCTCGTGGATGGCGCCCCTCGCCGGCCTGGCCGCGGGGTTGGGCCTGGCCGCGCTGATGAGCCATCTGGGGCTCGGGCCCGCGTTCGCCAACTTCCTGATGCTGCTGCTGCTGGCCCTGCTCGCCGTCGTGGTGATCCGCTTCCTCCTGCGCCGCTTCTCGCCGGCCGCCCCGGCGCGCCGCGAGGCCTGGCAGGGGGCCGGCGCCCCAGGCGGGGCAGCGTTCGAGCGCGGCCCGGCGGAGAGCGCCGCGCGCGATCCCAGCGCCTGGACGCCTTCCGCGCGCACTTCGGTGGAGCGCGACACCGCCCCGGCGGCCTTCGTGCCCGGCGGCGGTGCAGCCCTGCCCGCCGACTTCGACCGCGAAGGCTTCGAGCGCCTCGCCAAGCTCGTCTTCATCCGGATGCAGGCGGCCAACGACGCCGGCAATCTGGACGACTTGCGACGCTTCACGACGCCGGAGATGTTCGCCGCCGCCCGGCTCGACCTGCAGGAGCGGCAAGGCCGGGCGCAGCAGACCGACGTGTTGCAGCTCGACGCGCAGATCGTCGACTTCACGCGCGAGGCCGAGCGCGACCTCGTGAGCGTGCGCTATCGCGGCCTGATCCGCGAGGAGGCGCAGGCAGCGGCCGAGCCGTTCGACGAAGTCTGGCACCTCGTGCGCCCGCACGACGGCAGCCGCGACTGGACGATCGCGGGCATCCAGCAAACGGGGACCTGAAGGCCCGGCGCTCGGCCGCCCGGAGCCGGGCCGACACCCCCGCGGGGGGTGGGGCGCAAGCCCCGGGGGCAAAGACATTCAGGCCCGAGCGCGCGCCGGGCCCCAGGCACCGGCGTTGCTGCCCGTCGGGAACATCCATCCCCACCGAGGAGTTCCCGATGGCCCCCTCCGACCCCACCTCCCACCCCCCTGAGAACGATCGCCGCGGCGACGCCGACCCGGGCGGCACTGCCGCCGGTTCCGGCCGCGTCGGTGGCGCCTACCCGAGCGGGCTGGCGGGCGACGTGCAGGTGCGTGAAGAGCGCATCGACCGCGGCCCGCGCGGCATGCTCGTCTCGCCCCTGGTGCGCTCCGACAGCGGAGGCCCGCTGCCCGCCGAGGGCCTGGACCGCGACAGCGGGGCGGGCGCTGCGGCCGGTCACGACACCGGCGGACGCGAGGCCTCGCGCGGCGCACAGGCCGCACTGCGGGCCGACGCCTCGACCGGGACGACCGCCCGCGCGCCGTCCCTGGCGTCCGCCTGGCAGCGGTTGCGCCGATGGAACGCCGAACGCGACAGCCTGCCCGGCGAACACTGGGCGGCCCTGGCCGCCGGCGCCTGGCTCTTCACGCGGCGCCCCGGCTCCGCGCTGCTGCGGCTCGCCTGCCTGGCGGGCGGCGCCGCGCTGATGTGGCGAGCCGCGAGCGGGCGCGACGGGCTGCGCGCCCAGTGGCAGGCTCGCCGCTCCGGCACCGCGCCACCGGAGCGGGCCCCCACCCCGGCGCGACGCCCCGCCGCGCAGCCGGACGACCTGCCGCCCAGCCCGCACCTCGCCGGCTCGCTGGAGGGCGTGCCGTGGGTGGACCGCCGGGAATGAGGCCGGCTTCGGGCGGCCGGGCGCCGGGCTTTGTGTTCGGCCCCCGGGGCTACGCCCCACCCCCCAAGGGGTTACGGCCCAGCTTCGGGCGGCCGGGCGCCGGGCTTTGTGTTCGGCCCCCGGGGCTACGCCCCACCCCCCAAGGGGGTTACGGCCCAGCTTCGGGCGGCCGGGCGCCGGGCTTTGTGTTCGGCCCCCGGGGCTACGCCCCACCCCCCAAGGGGGTTACGGCCCAGCTTCGGGCGGCCGGGCGCCGGGCCTCAGCGCGGCGGCCGGCCGATCAGCCCGAGGTGCGTGTGGCGAAAGCCGCTGGGGTACTTGAGCCCGTAGCCGAGCGCGCGGTCGAAGCCGATGTGCGCGGCCCAGATCAGGGCGGCCGGCACGGCCCATGGCACGGCGGCCAGCAGTCCCAGCGCGAGGCAGGCGGCCGGGCCGAGGTACGAATGGGCCGCGTTGTACAGGCGGGCGCCGACGCGGGGCCCGGCCAGGTAGCCGAGGAAGGACAGGTCCGGCGCGAGGAAGGCCGCGGCGAACAAGCCCCAGCCGGCGGCCTGCTGGTGGTAGGCCCACAGGGCCAGCGCGAGCACGGCCGCGCCTTCGAGCCGCAGCAGCCACCGCACGCCGCCAGTGGTGGCGCCCTCCGCAGCGCCCAGCGCCGCAAAGGGATGGGCGGCCGGTGCAGCGTCGGGCAGGGCCTGGGCGGCGTGGGGAGGAGCGGACGACGGGGAAGAGGAGGATGTGAGGACTGGCATGTACCCCAGTGTCGCACAGGGACATGGCGGGCACATGACGCCCCGGGCCAGCGCGCGTCCTCGGCCCGCTCAGAGGCGCCGCGCGCGATAGCCGCAGCCAATCTCGGGGCTTTAATCAATCAATGCACAACATGGTGCAGGTGTCCTAGGATGTGATCTCTGACACAACCTCAACCACCCCTCAGAGAGAGCAGAGACCATGTCACATCTCATCAACACCCAAGTTCAGCCTTTCAAGGCGCAGGCCTTCCACAACGGCAAGTTCGTCGAGGTCACCGAGCAGTCCCTGAAGGGCAAGTGGTCGGTCCTCATCTTCATGCCGGCCGCCTTCACCTTCAACTGCCCGACTGAAGTCGAGGACGCGGCCGAGCACTACGCCGAGTTCCAGAAGCTGGGTGCCGAGGTCTACATCGTGACCACCGACACGCACTTCTCGCACAAGGTGTGGCACGAGACCTCCCCGGCGGTGGGCAAGGCCAAGTTCCCGCTGGTCGGCGACCCGACGCACGCCCTGGCGCGCGCGTTCGACGTGCTGATCCCTGAGGAAGGCCTGGCGCTGCGCGGCACCTTCATCATCAACCCGGACGGCGTCATCAAGACCGCCGAGATCCACGACAACGCCATCGCCCGCGACGTCCGCGAGACGGTGCGCAAGCTCAAGGCGGCCAAGTACGTGGCCGAGCACCCGGGCGAGGTCTGCCCGGCCAAGTGGAACGAGGGCGCCAAGACGATCGCCCCGTCGCTGGACCTGGTCGGCAAGATCTGAGTCGCGTGAAGCGCGAACCGGCCGGGCACGCCCCGGCCGTGTCCCTGCGGGCAGCGGGCCGCCGGCTTGCTGCTCACCCGGCAGGGCCACACTGAAAGCCTCCGCGGGCGGTGAGTCCCGGTGGCTTTCGAGGTGGCCGGGCCTGCCACACCCTCTGAAAGCCAATCACCGAAGGACACCGCCATGCTGGACGACGCCCTCAAAGGCCAACTCAAGGCCTATCTCGAACGCATCACACAACCCATCGAACTCGTCCCGTCGGTGGACGAGAGTGAGGCCTCGCGCGACCTGCTGGAGCTGCTGCGCGAGATCGCCGAGCAGTCGCCGAAGGTCACGCTGCAGGCGAGCGTCGACGACGCGCGCAAACCCTCGTTCGTGATCCGCCGCACGGGCAGCGAGGTGCAGGTGCGCTTTGCCGGGCTGCCGATGGGCCACGAGTTCACGTCGCTCGTGCTGGCGCTGCTGCAAGTCGGCGGTTATCCGCCCAAGCTCAGCGACGAGGTGGTCGAGCAGATCCGATCGATCGACGGCGACTTCCACTTCGAGACCTACATGTCCCTGAGCTGCCACAACTGCCCGGACGTGGTGCAGGCGCTCAACGCGATGTCGGTGCTGAACCCGCGCATCCGCCACACGACGATCGACGGCGCGTTGTTCCAGGCCGAGGTGGAGGAGCGCCAGATCATGGCCGTGCCCGCCGTGTTCCTGAACGGCCAGTTCTTCGCCAGCGGCCGCATGGGCGTGGAGGAGATCCTCGCCAAGATCGACACCGGCGCGGCCCGGCGCGATGCGGCGCGACTGAGCGCCAAGGCGCCGTACGACGTGCTGATCGTGGGGGGCGGCCCGGCCGGCGCGGCAGCGGCCATCTACGCGGCGCGCAAGGGCATCCGCACCGGCATCGTCGCCGAGCGCTTCGGCGGCCAGGTGCTGGACACCCTGGGCATCGAGAACTTCATCTCGGTGTCGCAGACGGAGGGGCCGAAGTTCGCGGCCGCCCTGGAGCAGCACGTGCGCCAGTACGAGGTGGACCTGATGACCGCGCAGCGGGCGGACAAACTGGTGCCCGCCGCGGCCGAGGGCGGACTGGCCGAGGTGCACCTGGCCAACGGCGGCGTGCTCAAGGCGCGCTCGGTGATCCTGGCGACCGGCGCACGGTGGCGCAACGTCAACGTGCCCGGCGAGCAGGAGTACCGCAACCGCGGCGTGGCCTACTGCCCGCACTGCGACGGCCCGCTCTTCAAGGGCAAGCGCGTGGCGGTGATCGGCGGCGGCAACTCGGGCGTCGAAGCGGCGATCGACCTGGCCGGTATCGTGCAGCATGTCACGCTGCTCGAGTTCGCCGACCAGCTCAAGGCCGACGCGGTGCTCGTGCGCAAGCTGCAAAGCCTGCCCAACGTGACGATCCACACGAACGCGCAGACCACCGAGATCACCGGCGACGGCCAGAAGGTCAACGGCCTGACGTACACCGACCGCACCAGCGGCCAGTCGCACCACGTCGAGCTGGAGGGCGTGTTCGTGCAGATCGGCCTCGTGCCCAACACCGAGTGGCTCAAGGGCACGGTCGAGCTGAACCGCTACGGCGAGATCGTGATCGACGCGAAGTGCCACACGAGCGTGCCCGGCGTGTTCGCCGCGGGCGATGCGACCACGGTGCCGTACAAGCAGATCGTGATTGCGGCCGGCGAAGGCGCGACCGCGGCGCTCGGCGCCTTCGATCACCTGATCCGCACCAGCCCGCCGCAGGCGGCTTGAGGGCGGCGCCGAGGCGGCCCAAGCAGTATCACTTCAGCGCGGCCTCGGCACGCCATCTCAGCGCGCAGCCACCCGCACCCTGCGGCCGGACACGCGCGGTGGCGCAGCCGGCCGCGTCTGCCCGCGCAGCGAGCCGAGCGTGTGGGCGTACACCGAGGTGAACTCGGCCCCCAGCAGGAAGATCTGCGCCGAGTAGTACACCCACACGAGCAGCACCACGAGCGACGCCGCGGCGCCGAAGCCGGAGGCGACCGCGCTCGTGCCGAGGTACAAGCCGATCAGCGTCTTGCCGATGGTGAACAGGGCCGCCGTCACCACAGCGCCCACCCACACGTCGGGCCACTGCACGCTCACCCGCGGCATGAACTTGTAGATCATCGCGAACATCACGGTGATGATCGCGAAGCTGATCGCGAAGTTGAGCACCTGCGCGACGATCTCCCAGCCGCCGAGCATCGGCCCCCACCACTGCCCCAGGGCCGCGAGGGCGGCGCTGGCGATCAGCGAGACGAGCAGCAGGAACCCGAAGGCCAGGATGAGCCCGAACGAGAGCAGCCTCGCGCGCAGGAAGCGCCACAGGCCCTGCTGCGCGGGCGGCTCGGGCGCGCGCCAGACGAGGTCGAGCGCGCGCTGCAGCTCGGCGAACACCGTGGTCGCGCCGATCAGCAACACCGCGACACTGCCCACGGCCGCCCAGCCCGGGCGCACGCGCTCGCTCGCGCTTTCGAGCAGGCCCTGCACGGCCGCCGCACCTTCCTCGCCGAGCAGGCCGCGCAGCTGCGCGAGGATCTCGCCGCGCGCCGCCTCCTCGCCGAACACCAGCCCGGCGATGCTGACGACGATGAGCAAGAGGGGCGCGATCGAGAACACGGTGTAGTAGGCGAGCGAAGCGCCCATGCTGGAGGCGCTGTCGCGCGACCAGGACAGCACCGATTCCTTCACCAAAGGCCAGATCTGCGCGGATTTCATGGAGCCGGCGAGCCGCGGACGAAAGCCGCCTCGCCGTCGTTCTTCGCGGCAAGGCTTGTGCCTGCGGGCATCCCGTCTGCTATACCGGAAAGCGATGATCGTTCACCTGACCCTGCGGCGCCTGCGCGCCTGCATCACCGCCTCCCTCGGCCTTGCGGCCGAGCCGCCCCCACCCCGATTGCGCCCCTGGCGTGAACGCCTGCGCCCGGTGCTGCGCGCGGGCTCGCTGGCGGGATCGCTCGCGCTCGGGCTCGTCGGCTGCAGCGAGCCGGGCGGCCCGCTGGCCCCTGAGTTCCGTGCTCGGCCCGACGCTGCGGCCTCGGCCCCCGAGGCGCGCGCGACGGCGGCCGGTGGTGAGGCGGTCGAAGGCCGCGACGAGAAGCCCGCGGTGCTCGCCGCGCTCGGGGCGCTGAGAGCGAACGAGGCCGAACGCCAGGCCTTGCAGGCCCTGTATGCGCCCGAGGGCGGCTCGCGGTGGTGGACCGACGAGCGCGGCGGCCTCACGGCCCGGGGCCGGCAGGCGCTGGCGCTGCTCGCCGCCGCGGCCGACGACGGGCTGGAGCCGGCCGACTACCAGGCCCGCGAGCTGCAAGAGGCCCTCGCCCGCCCGGCCACCGCCGAGCAGGGCGCCGCCTTGGAGCTGCGCATCAGCCTGTCGGTGATGCGCTACCTGCGCGATCTGCAGGCGGGCCGCGTGGAGCCGCGCAGCGTGGGCTTCAAGCTGCACGGCGGCGGCCCGGGGCTGGACCTGGCGGCGCAGGTGCGGCAGCTCGCGACGGCGCCCGAATGGGATGCGGCGGTGGCGGCGCTGCGGCCGGCGTGGCCGCAGTACGCCGCCCTGCGCGAGGCCTTGCGCCAGTACCGGGATCGGGCCGCACGGGAAGGCGAGGCCCCGCCGGTGCCGGTCGTGACTCGCGTGCGGCCCGGCGAGCCCTATGCGGGCGTGCCGGCGCTGCGGCAGCGACTCGCCCTGCTCGGCGACCTCGAACCGGGCCTGGCAGCGGCGTCGAAGGCGCCAGCGTCGGCGCCCGCCGCGTCCGGCCCCGCCGACGGCGAGCGCGCCTCCACGCCGCGCTACGAGGGCGAGCTGGTGGAGGCCGTGCGGCGCTTCCAGGCGCGCCACGGGCTGGAGCCGGACGGGGTGCTGGGCAAGGCCACCTTCGCCGCGCTCGACGTGCCGCTGGCCGACCGCGTGCGGCAGATCGAGCTCGCGATGGAACGCCTGCGCTGGGTGCCGCGCATCGCCGAGCGCTTCGTGGCGGTGAACATCCCGATGTTCCGGCTGTGGGCCGGCGACAGCCCGGCCGCCACGTCGCCGCCGCTGGCGATGCGGGTGATCGTCGGGCGCGCACTGGACACCGAGACGCCGGTGATGTTCGACCAGATGCGCTACCTCGTCTTCAGCCCGTACTGGAACGTGCCGCGCTCGATCACCCGCAACGAGATCCTGCCGGCGCTGCGGCGCGACCCTCACTACCTGGAGCGCCATCAGATGGAGCTGGTGCGCGGCGATCGCGACGACTCGCCGGTGGTGGCGGCCACGCCCGAGGCGCTCGAGGCCTTGGCCCGCGGCGAGCTGCGTGTGCGGCAGCGCCCCGGCCCGAAGAACTCGCTCGGCCAGGTGAAGTTCATCTTCCCCAACGACGCGAGCGTCTATCTGCACGGCACGCCGGCGCGCGAGCTGTTCGGCCGCGACCGGCGGGACATGAGCCACGGCTGCGTGCGGGTGGAAGACCCGGTGGCGCTGGCCCAGTGGCTGCTGCACGACAAGCCGCAGTGGACGCGCGAGCGCATCCTGGAGGCGATGGAGGCGGGCCGTCCGACGCAGGTGGACCTCGGCCGGCCGGTGCCGGTGCTGCTGTTCTACGTGACCGCGATGGTCATGCCCGACACCGGCGCGGTGCACTTCGCGCAGGACATCTACGGGCACGACCGGCGGCTGCTGGAGGCGCTGGCGCGCAGGCGCCCGTCCTGACACCGGCCCCCGCGGTGCCCGCACTCCGAGGCGCGGCCGGCCTCACCAGAACCGCACGCGGCCCGTGTCCAGGTGCACGAAGTTCGACGCCGGGTAGTACCCCACACCGCCCGCGCGCAGCGCCAGCGCCGCGGCGCGCAGCTGGGGCAGCGCCACGTCGCCCAGGCGCACATCGATCGCGCGGCCGTCCATGTGCAGGCTGCGCGTGGCCACGCCATCGCTGCGCTCGCGCAGCGCCGCATTGGTGCGCGGCGAGCGGTAGCCCGAGATGATCTCGAACGGCCGCTGCGTGCCGGTGAGCGTGGCCACCCGATGCAGCACGTCCAGCAGCTCGGGGTCGATCGGATGCACGTCGTCGGTGCGGAAGTCGCGCAGCAGGCGGTTGACGGCCTCGAGCGCGTCGGGCAGGTAACGCCCGGCGTCGAAGTACTCGACGCTCAGGCGCTCGCCCGTGTGCAGGTGTAGGAATTGCAGGGCCCGGGGGGCGTCGGCGCGGGCCCGGGCCGCCAGCGGCAAGGCGGCAGCGGCGGCGCAGGCGCCGGCTTGGAGGAGGAAACGGCGGCGGGTCGGTGGTGTCACGGCCATGGCAAGCGGCAGGGCATCGCCAAGCGATGCTCGGTCGTAGGGGAGGATCGGGGCGCCCCGGCGGCCGTTGCACGCCACCGCCGCACGGGCGAAGGAGCGTGAGTCTGGCCTGGGCCGGGCGCAGGGGTCAACTCGCCAACATTTACCACGACGGCACGCGGGGTTGCTTGCGAGCAGGCAAGCAAGGGCGGCCCGGCCGTGGAATGCGCCCGCTCCGAGCCGGTGGTGCGCGAAGGCCATAGACCCCGCGCCCGGCCCGGAACGCCGCTTGCCGCACACGGGCGTCCCGTGCGCAGGGACGCCCGCAAGGAGGACGACGATGCGCCTGGTCGCCGACGTGATGACCCCCGCGCCCCGGTGCCTGGCCCCGGACGACTCGGTGCGGCAGGCCGCACAGGTGATGGACGAGCTCAACGTGGGGGTGCTTCCCGTGTGCGAGGGCCGCCGGGTGGTGGGCATCCTCACCGACCGCGATATCGCGGTGCGCGTGATGGCGCGCGCGCTGCCCGTCTCGACGACCCCCGTGCATGCGGTGATGAGCCGCGACGTGCTGTGCTGCTACGAAGACGTGCCGGTGGAAGAAGCCGCGGCCCTGATGCGGCGCGGGCGCGTGCGCCGCATGCCGGTGCTCGACCGCCGGCGTCGTATCGTCGGCATGGTCTCGCTCGGCGACGTGGCGACCAAGGCCAGCGCCGAGCTCGCCGGTCAGGCCTTGCAAGAGATCACCGAGCCGACTGCTGCCGGCTCGGGGCCCGACCAGGCCGTGCTGCCCCGGCGCCGCGGAACGCGCTCACCGGGCACGGTGCTGAAGTAGCCCCGAACACCTGGGGGTCGCCTGCCGATCGCCTGCTGATCCGGCTGCCCGTCGCCTGTGAGACCGGCCGCGGGGAGCCGGGCCGTGACCCCCTCGGGGGGTGGGGCGCACGCCCCGGGGGAAGACACACATGGCCGGCTCACGCCACGCTGCGCACCGCCGGGCGCGCGCAGGCGATCACTTGGCGGAAGAACTCGACGAGCTGCGGCACGTGCCGGTCGAAGCAGAAGTGCTCGCGCACCTGCCACACCCGCTGGCGCAGCCGCTGCATCGCTGCGACGTCGCGCAGCTGCGCCGCGAGGTCGTCCGGGTCGTCGAAGAAGAGCCCGATCCCCAGCTCGCGGCACAGCCTGTGCGTGGCCACCGTCGCGCCGTCGTTGCGCCGCTGGATCATCGGCAGCCCGGCGGCGGCCAGCGTGGCCATGCGCGCCGGGTAGTTGAGGTCGTCCCAGTTGGCACGGCGCAGCTCGCCCGCGTTGGTGCTGCGAAAGCTGTGCAGCCAACCGGCGTCATAACGCGAGAACTCCCGCACCCAGCCGCGCGCGTCGACGTTGGCATGCAGGTGCAGGTGGCGCGGCGCGAGGCGGCGGGTGCGCTCGATCCATTCGCGCCACTGGCCGTGCGTGAAGTCGCCGTAGAAGTGCAGGTGGATGCCGCGCTCGGCCAACGCGGCCACGTCCGGCGGATGCAGGCCGATCGGCCGCCCGGGCACCACCGTGTGGATCTCGCCGTCGCTCTCGCTGATCGGCACGCACCGCGGTGCGTCGAACCAGTCCCGCTTGGGCAGGTCGCCGTCCAGCACGTGCGTGGGTCTGCTGCGCGACAGGCCGGGCACCACGGTGTCG
Source organism: Schlegelella aquatica (assembly GCF_026013905.1). Lineage (NCBI taxonomy): Bacteria > Pseudomonadati > Pseudomonadota > Betaproteobacteria > Burkholderiales > Sphaerotilaceae > Caldimonas > Caldimonas aquatica. The sequence continues at coordinate 36,343 of NZ_CP110257.1, read as the reverse complement.
AACCAGTCGCGCATCTCCGGGCTGCTGAAGATCTGCCCGTCGCAGCCCTGGTGCAGTTCGATGAGCTCGCGCCACGTGCCTTTTTCGAGACAGATGAACGGCCCTTCCTTGAAATGCCACACGAACGGGATGCCGCGCGTGGCCTGCATCACCTCGTGCGCGAAAGGCACGGCCTGCCAGTTCAGCAGCGCATAGATGAGGTCCGGTTGCAACTCGCGCACGGCGCGCCGCCAGTCCTCGCGAGGCAGCTCGCGCACATGGCCGAAGGGCAGCGGCCCGACGCTGTTGTACCAGTAGGGTTTCGGCATCCACAGACCCCAGAGGCGATGCCCCGCCTCCTCCAGCGCGAGCACGCGGTCGGCGTTGTAGGCCAGCTCGCCCACCAGCAGGATCTTCAGCCCGTCGCGCGCGGCCGGCGTGTCGGCGCGCTCGCGCGCGGGGCCGTACTGAGCCGGCTCGTCGATCAGCTGGCCCACCGTGCTGTGGAAGCGCAGCGGCGTGCGCACGCGGTAGTGCTGCCGGAAGGGGTTGATGCCGCCCACCGGCTCGCGCATCAGCTTGTGACGCTGGTGCGGGTGGTCCACCCACTCGCAGCTCACGCGCGAGGTCGCCACGAACGCCCCGTGCGCACGCAGCTTGTGCCAGTACAGCCGCTCCAGGTCGTCGGACTCCAGCTCGTCGCGCTCCGTCCAGCGTTCGGGCAGGCGCCGGTGCATGCACTGCACCAGCTGCAGCGGCTCGCCGGGCACCGGGCCCGCGCACTCGCGGTTGTAGTGGTGGCGCACCCCGCTGTAGGCCAGCACGGCCTCGGGGTGGGCGTCCAGCGCCGCCTTCAGCCCGGCCAGGTGCTCGGGCCAGTACAGGTCATCGCTGGGCAGGTACGCCACGAGCGGCGCCCGGGCGCGCGCCAGTGCCTCGTTGATCGCGCGCCCCAGGCCCCCCTCGGCGATCCGCTCGTAGTGCACGCGGGGGTCGGCCAGCCAGGGCTGCACCGCCCGGGCCGTCGTGCCGCCGGGGCTCGCATCGACGATGACGAGCTCCCACTCGCCGTAGGTCTGCGCGCACAGGCTGTCCAGGGCGCGGGCGATGAACTCGGGCTGCTCGTAGGTGGGCATCAGCACGCTGACGCCCGGGCAGGCGGGGCGGGGCATACGCTCTCCTCATCGGCCGCGCGAAAGGCGCGCCGCGGCGCCAGCGGAGCAAGCCCGGTGCCCGCCGGCCCACGGGGTGCGCAAAGGGCCACGACCGCGCCGCGGCGGGCCGGCCCCCGGCACGGGCGGGCGGTTCAGCCGCGCCGTGACGACGAGTACAGCCGCTCGACCGCCCCCGCGTAGCGGGCCTCCAGGTTCTTGCGCTTGAGCTTGAGCGTGGGGGTGAGCAGCGTGTTCTCGACCGTCCAGGGCTCGAGCAGCAGGATCGCGCCGCGGGGCTGCGCGTAGTGCGGGAACGAGGCGGTCAGCTCTCGCATGCGGCGCACGACCGCCGCGCGCGCGGCCTCGGCCTCCAGGCTGGCGGGTTGCTGCGGGTCGAGGCCCAGCGAGCGGGCGAGCGCGGCCCAACGCGCGGGCTCCAGCACCGCTGCGCAACCGATGAAGGGGCGGTTGTCGCCGAAGGCCCAGACCTGCGCGAACAGCGGATCGGCTGCGATGGCCTGCTCCAGATCGGCGGGCGCGATCTTCTCGCCGGTGGAGGTGACGATGATCTCCTTGACGCGCCCGAGGATGCGCAGCCGGCCGTTTTCGATCGCCGCCTGGTCGCCGGTGCGCAGCCAGCCGTCCACGAAGGCGGCGCGGGTGTCGTCCTCGCGGTGCCAGTAGCCGCGCATCACGCTCGGCCCGCGCACCAGCAGCTCGCGGTTGTCGCCGAGGCGCACCTCGACGCCGGGCAGCACCCGGCCCACCGTGTAGGGGTCGTTGTCGTCCGGCGCGTTGGCCGCCACCACGGGCGAGGTCTCGGTCATGCCGTAGCCTTGCACGATGGGCACACCCAGGCCCAGGAAGCAGCGTGCGATGGCTGGCGGCAGCGGCGCGCCCCCGCTGACGGCGATGCGCAGCCGCCCGCCGAACTGCGCGCGCAAGGTGCGCGCCACCAGACGGTCGAGCAGCGGCCATTGCAGGGCGTCGAGCCAGGCCGGTGCGGGCTGCTCCAGCGGCAGCCCCTGCGCGCGGCAAAAGCGCCGCCAGCCGACCCGCACCGCGTGCTCGAACAGGCGCTGCTTCCACGGCCAGGCGGCCAGCACCGTCTGCACCTGCCCGTACACGCGCTCGTAGATGCGCGGCACCGACACGAGGATGGTCGGCCGCACGGTGCGCAGGTCTTCGGGCAAGTCCTTGACCGAGCGCGCGAAGGCCACGGTGCAGCCGGCCGCCACCGGCAGGTAGTAGCCGATGGTGCGCTCGAAGGTGTGCGACAGCGGCAGGAACGAAAGGAACACCTCGTGAGGCTGCGGCACGACGCGCTGCAGCGTCGCGCGCACGTTGGCCAGCACGTTGCGGTGGGTGAGCATCACGCCCTTGGGCTTGCCGGTGGTGCCCGAGGTGTAGACGATCGCCGCCAGGTCGTCTTCGCCCGGCCCCGCGGTCGAGGCCTCGCCGGGCGCCCGCGCGCCAGCCTCGTCGAGCCAGCGTGCCGCACCGACGACGCGCACCGGGCCCGATTCGTCCAGCTCCGGCGCCTCGACGACGACCACGTGCTTCAGCGCGGGCATCGGCTCGCCCAGGGCGGCGATCGCGTCCCACTGCCTGCGCGACTGGACCACGAGCACCGAGGCCTCGCTGTCGCGCAGGATGTAGGCGATGCTGCCCGGGTTGTCGATGAGGTGCATCGGCACCGGCACGCAGGCCTCGGCGAGCGCGGCCTGGTCGATGCACACCGCATCGAGCCCGTTGGGCAGCAGCACGGCGACGCGCGCCTGACGGGGCAGGTGCAAGGCGGCGAGCGCCGCGCGCCAGGCGGCCACGCGCTCGCCGATCTCGCGCCACGTCAGCTCGCGCCAGCGGCCGGTGGCCTCGGCCTGCCGGTAGGCCGGCCCATGTGGGGTGGTGCGCACACGCCAGGCGAACAGCTCGGCCAGCGTGCTCACGGCATCGGGAGGCAGCGCCGCGCCCGTCGAAAGGGCGCCTGCGCTCACGGAGGGATTGCTGTGCATGAATGAGACGACGAGCAAGGAGGCGGCACCCGGGTGCCGCGAAGGGCCGCCAGCATACCCGAGGGCGGGCGCACTGCCCGTCTCGTCTCGTGACGCCCGCCCCGGCGCCGCAAGGTGCCCGGGGCGGCCCGCCTCCCGAAGCCGGCGGCTTGCATGTTCGCCCCCGGGGCGTGCGCCCCACCCCCCAAGGGGGGTCACGGCCCAGTCTGTCTGCCATCGTGGCCTCGCTGCAGCGAAGCCGCACGCCCGGCGCATCCCGCGGGCTCACCTCGTGTGCAGGCGCTGCCAGCGCCGGCGCGCCTGCACCAGGCACAGCGCGAAGACGACGAAGGCCACCACATGGCCGAGTGCGCCGGCCGCGCGCCAGGCCGGACCCGCCCACGGTGCGACAGAACGCGCCACCAATGAGACCTGCAGCAACACCAGCGGCAGGTAGAACACCCCCGCGTACTCGAGCTTGACCCCGACGACGGCCGGCAGGATCACGAGGGCGTGGGCCATCACCATGCTGATGACGAACCCGAGGCCCAGCGCATGCAGGGCGATGTCGCGCACCGGCTCACCCACGGCCGCCAGGGCCCATGCGGCCCCGCCCACCGCGAGCCACGCATAACCGAGCAGCAGGCACACGGCCATGTAGCGAGGCAAGCCCGTCGCCCGCACCGTGCGCCGCGCGATGTCGAACGCGCCGAGCCACGCCGCCAGTGCGACGAGCGCTGCGCCGAAGACGAGGTGCCCCGCGCGCGCCGCGGCGAAGCTGACCGCGGCGCCCGCATACAAGGCCACAAGCACCGCCACGAGCAGCGGCGCCGCCGCGCGCCGGCGCTGCATCAGCCGCGTCATCTCCAGCCGTTCGGCCGCGATCGTCACGACGAGGAAGGTGAACCACCAGGCATGCACGCCGTCGTGCCGCACGCCGGCCGCCCACGCCCCCGCGCCCATCACGAAGGCCATCGCCGCAGCGAGCAAGAGCGCCGTGTGCAGTGCAGGCTGCCGGCGCACGATGAGGGCGCTGTCGAGCGTGAAGGCCAGCGCGCCTGCCACGAGCAGCCACGCACCGGCCGCTTGCGCACCGAACACGAGCAGCACCGCCGCCGCCGCGGTCGCCGCGGGCGCCGCATATGCGGCCGGGTGGCCCAGCGCCACGGCCCGCTCCAGCCCGATCACGGTGCCGAAGAAGGCGCCGATCATCAGCGCCGCATGCTGCACCCCGGCCCAGGCCCAGGCCGCCCCTTCGACCGGCACGCCGGCGCGCAGCAGGCCGCCGCCCACCCCCAGCACCAGGGCCGCGGCCGCCCCGAGCGCCAGCGCCACCCGCCACCGTGCCTGCGCGCGGCGCCGGTCGGCACGGCGGGCCGGGCCGGCGCTCACCATCCCATGAAGCGCCGCGCCCGGGGGCTCAAGCGCGCCGGCGTCCAGGCGGGCTCCCAGGTCAGTTCGACCTCGGGCTCGCGCTCCGGCAGGAGGCGTTGCAGCGCCGCCTCGACCTCCTCCAGGATGAGGCCGGCCGCCGGGCAGGCGGCCGAGGTCATCGTCATCAGCACGTGCACGCGCTGCGGCTCGACGCGCACCCGATAGACGAGGCCCACGTCCACGATGTCCAGCGCCATCTCCGGGTCCACCACGCCATGCAGCGCGCGGTCGATCGGCTCGCGCAGCTCGGGCGGGCCTTCGTACTCGTAGGCCGGCGGGGCGGGGGCATCATCGTCCAAGGGCATCGGGCCACTCCTTCGCAAGGGTCGGGGCGCCCGCGTCGTCGGCCGCGTCTGGGGGCGTGTGCGGCCCACTCGCACGCGGCACGAACAGCACGGCGCGCAGGCGCTGCGGCTCTTGCACCAGGTCCTGCACGGTGTGGCGGTCCAGCACGCCGAAGAAGGCCGCGACCGCCTCGCGCAGCACGCCTTGCAGGCCGCACATGTCGGCGATCGAGCAAGGCGTGCGCCCAGCCCCGGGCCGGTCGGCCGGCTCCAGGCCCTGGCGCGGGCGCGCCTCGAAGCATTCGGCGAACGCGCCCTCGCCCTCGGCCCGCCGCACCACCTCACCGACGCCGATGGTGCCGGCCGGCCGTGCGAGTTGCAAGCCACCGCCCTTGCCGCGCACCGTCACAACCCAGCCTTGCCGTCCCAGGAAGTGCGCCACCTTGGTCAGGTGGCTTTCCGAGATGTCGAAGGCGGCGGCGATCTCGCCGACCGTCGCGCGCGGCTCGCCGCGGCCCGCGGCCAGGAAGATCAGCACGCGCAGCGCATAGTCGGTGAAGCTGGTCAACCGCATGGCGTCCCCATCGAGCACGGTGGGCCGGGCCGGCACCCCCCGCGGGCGGGCAGTGCGCCCGCCCCGGGGACCAAGATGTAAGGCCTCACGACCGCGCCGCCTTGGCGGCGGGCACGTCCAGCGTGCGCGGCTCACCCGAGTGGCGGCGCAGCAGGGCCGCGCCGTAGACGGCCAGGAACACCGCACCGGCGGCGAACACCACGTCGCCCGGCACACGCAGCCACACCAGCGCTTCCATCAGCTTCGAGTGCACGATCTCGGGCGAGCGGGCGTACCACAGGCCCTGGGTCACGCTGGCCCAGGCCTGGTAGATGCCGGCCGGCACGAGCGACATGAACACCATCATCGCCAGGCCCAGGTTCAAGCCCCAGAAGGCCGGCTTGAGCCACCGGTCGGCGTGCAGCTCACGGGCATAGAGGCCGCGCAGGCAGAACAGCATCAGGCCGATGCCGAGCATGCCGTACACGCCGAACAGCGCCGCATGGCCGTGGGCGGGCGTGAGGTTCAGGCCCTGCACGTAGTACAGCGAGGCCGGCGGGTTGATCGCAAAGCCCAGCAGGCCCGCGCCCACGGTGTTCCAGAAGCCCACCGCGACGAAGCACAGGATCGGCCACTTGTACGCGGCGACCCAGGGCGCGGCCTTGGTGCGCTGGTAGGTGGCCCAGCCTTCCAGGCCGATCAGGGTGAGCGGCACCACTTCGAGCGCCGAGAACACCGCGCCCACCGCGATCACCGACGTGGGGGTGCCGGTGAAGTACAGGTGGTGCAGCGTGCCCAGGATGCCGCCGAACAGGAACACGATGGTCTCCAGCACGATCGCGCTGTTGGCGGTGGCCGTGCGGATCAGGCCCAGGCGGGTGAAGATCAGCGCGATGACGGCCGTGGCGAACACCTCGAAGAAGCCTTCGACCCACAGGTGCACCAGCCACCAGCGCCAGTACTCGATCATCGAGTAGTGCGTGCCCTGGCCCCAGGTGAGCGAGGTCGCGTAGAAGCCGCCGATGCAGGTGGCCGACAGGAACACCATCGCGATCAGCCCGCGCGTCTCCGACGGACGCTTGAGCGCCGGCCACAGCGCGCGGCCCATCAGCAGCAGCCAGAACAGCAGGCCCACGAACAGCAGGATCTGCCACACGCGGCCCATGCTGGTGAACTCCAGCCCCTGGTTGCCGATCCAGAACGTGAAGTCGGCGCCCTGGCGTTGCAGGTGGCCGAGCCAGCTCGTGGCGGTTGAGCCGACGACGATGGCGATCAGCGCCCAGAACAGCACGTCCACGCCCAGCTTCTGCAGCCTGGGCTCCTGCCCCGAGAGCAGCGGCGCGATGTACAGGCCCGTGGCCAGCCAGGCGGTGGCGATCCAGAAGATGCCCACCTGGGTGTGCGCCGTGCGGCTCACCACATAGGGCAGCACCTCGGCCAGCGGCAAGCCGAACAGGCTCTGGCCTTCGACCGCATAGTGCGCGGTGACGATGCCCATGCCGATCTGCAGCAGGATGAGGCCGATCACCGCGAAGAAGTACTTGCGCGTGGCCCGCATCGAGGCCGTGGCCTTCGCGCCGAAGAGCGGGTCGGTCTTCGGCGCGGCCGGCTCCTCCTCGTGCTTGCGCGCGCTGTGGAACCACAACATCGCGGCGATGCCGCCCAGCAGCAGCACCACGCTCACGATGGACCACATCGCCGCCGAGGTGGTCATCGTGTTGCCCACCAGCGGCTCGTGCGGCCAGTTGCTGGTGTACGACAGGCCCTGCTCGCCCGGCCGGTCGGTGGCCGCCGCCCAGGCCGACCAGAAGAAGAACGCCGCCAGCGCCTTGCGGTCGTCGGCCGAGGGCAGCGCGTCGGCCGTCATCGCGTAGGCCTCGCGCAAGCCGTCGAACTCGGGGGCTGCGCCGAACAGGCCCGCGTAGTGCTGCGCCGTCTGCTCGATGGCCCGGGCACGCTCGCGCGAGACGACGATGACGCCGCGCGACCCGTCGTAGGTGTTGCGGCGGAACTCGCTCTTGACCCACGCGTCGAGGGCGCCGCGCTGCTCGACGCCCAGCTGCTCGTAGGGCTTGCCGTAGCGTTGCGCGGCCCCGAGGTCGCGCAACGCCAGCGCCTCGCGGTGCAGCCAGTCGGCCGACCAGTCCGGCGCGACGTAACTGCCGTGGCCCCAGACGGTGCCCAGCTGCTGGCCGCCGGCGGCGAGCCAGGCCTGCTGGCCGCGCGTGACCTCGCCCTCGCCGAACAGCACCTGGCCGTCCTGGCTGACCACCGCCTTGGGGATGGGCGGGGCCTGGAGGTGGATCTGCCAACCCAGGAAGCCCAGGGCGGCGAACGAAAGCAGGAAGATGACGCCCAGCCATCTCCACAGGGTGCGGGTGGATCTCATCGGGGAACCTCGTCGGTGGATGGGGAAGGAGGGCCGGCCGGGCGAGCCGGCCCCCGAGGGCTCATTGGCAGGAGCCGCAGCAGGTGGAGCCCGCCGCCGGCGCCAGCTTGACGATGCGCACGCGCCAGACCTCCGGGCCGCGCTCGAGGTAGTCCCAGCCGAACGCGCCGGGCAGCTCGGCCTGGAACTGGTAGTACAGCGGCTTGGGATCGTGGTCGTTCACCAACTCCATGGCGTGGCCCGGCTCGAGCTTCGCGAAGGTGGAGAAGATGAGCGGGTGCCGCTCGCGCGGCACGATGGTTCGCACATCGACGGTGGTGACGGTGAGGGTCATGCAAACGCTCCAAAGATGTATCTCTGATACAGCTATTCTGGGCGAGCCCCCACCCCCAAAGCAATACGATGGGTACATCTTTTTGAGCGAGGTCAAGGAGCGGCACCGGGCTTCGTGGAAGAAGCCCCGCCGGCGTGGAGACGCGCCTCCACCCACTCCTGGGTGCACTCTTGCAGCCCGAGGGGCTCGGTGCGCCTGCCTGTGATGCGCGCCGGGCGCGCGACACTCAGCGGTTGCGACTGCGGGACGCGGAGCGGCTCGCCGGGCGAGGCCGCGTCGCGGCATGGGCTGCCGGCTGGCCGACGATGGGGATGGTCTTGCGGGCCGCTCGCACCGGCGAGGCGCCACGTGCCGGCGCAAGCTCCATCCCGAGCAGCTGGGCGGCCGCGGCGGTGGAGCCCACCGCGTCGGCGAGCGTCATGCGGTCGAGCTCGCGCATGAAGGCCTCGACGGCGCGCTGCAAGCCCCGCTTGAGATTGCAGGTGGCGAGGATCGCGCAGTCGTGGACGGCGCCGCGCTCATGGCATTGCACGACCGAGAAGTCCTTCTCGGCCATGCGCACCACGTCGCCGATGGAGATCTGAGAGGGGGCCCGTGCGAGGCGCGCGCCGCCTGCGCGCCCGCGCACCGTCTCGATGAAGCCGTGCTGGCCGAGCTCGTGCACGATCTTCATCAGATGGTTGCGCGAGATGCCGTAGGCCCGCGCCATCTCGTCGATCGTGGCCACGCCCCCTTCGCGGTGCTTGAGCGCCAGGTAGATCAGCACCCGCAGGGTGTAGTCGGTGTAGACCGTAAGGCGCATGGCGGGGGCTCGGCGAAAAGATGTGCGGCGCATACATTCTAACTCACCCGTACCTGCGCGCGCGCCGCAGGCACGAAGAATGCCTCCGGCCTGGGCGCATGAAGACATCGACAGACACGCCGCACCGTTGGCAATTCGAACGCGCCGGGGGCATGGACCAGGTCGTCTTTCGCTCGGGCGCCGACATCCTCCGTCTGGACGAGCTGGACCAGACCTTGTGGGCCGCACTCGCCTGCCCGACCCGGGGGCTGGCGCTCGACGACCGCACGCTCGACCTCCTCGACACCGACGGCGACGGCCGCATCCGCCCGCCGGAGGTGCTCGCGGCCACGCAGTGGATGCGCGAGCGCCTGAAGGACGCCGACCGCCTGCTGCTCGGCACCGATCGCCTGCCGCTGGACGCGCTGCGCGACGACACCGCCGCGGGCCGGGCCCTGCGCGACGAGGCCCGGCGCACGCTCGAACTGGCGGGCCGGCCGTCGGCCCCCGAGGTGGGGCTGGACGACGTGCTGGAGCGGCTGCGCAACGTCCACCGGCAGCGCGCCAACGGCGACGGCGTGGTGCCGGCGAGCGCCGCCGACGACGAAGACCTCGCGCAACTGATCCGCGACATTCAGCGCACGCACGGCAGCACGACGGACCGCAGCGGCGAGCCGGGCGTCGACCTGTCGCGCGTGGAGGCGTTCTTCCGCGACGCCGAGGCCTGGGTCGCGTGGCGGGCCCAGCGGCCGGGGCCGCAGGCGCAGGTGCTGGGCCCGCACACCGAAGAGGCGGCCGCCACGCTCGCGCGCATCCGCCCCAAGATCGAGGACTACTTCACCCGCTGCCGGCTCGCAGCATACGACCCGGCGGCCGTGGGCGCGATGAACCCGACGCCCGAGCAGTACCGCGCGCTGGCGGCCGCCCGGCTCACGCCCCAGGCGGCTGCGCTGGCCGAGCTGCCGCTGGCGGTGGCGGCCCCCGGCCGGCCGCTGCCGCTCGTGCGCGAGGCGGTCAACCCCGCGTGGGCCGACGCGCTCGACGCCTTGCGCACGCAGGTGGTCGAGCCGCTGCTCGGCGGCTCGCGCGAGCGACTCACCGAAGCCGAATGGCACGAGCTCGATCGACGGCTCGCGCCCTGGCGCCGCTGGCTGGAGGGCAAGCCCGGCGCGCCGCTGGACGTGCTGGGCACCGCCCGCATCGACGACGTGCTGCGCCGCCCCGAACTGCGCGAGCGCCTGGTGCAGCTGATCGAGGACGACCGCGCCGCCGCCCCGCAGCACGACCGGCTGGTCGATCTCGAGAAGACGCTGCGCCTGCAGCGCGACCTGCTCAGGCTGCTGCACAACTTCGTCTCGTTCCGCGACTTCTACAGCCGCCGCGGCGCGATCTTCGAGGCCGGCACGCTCTACCTCGACGCGCGGCGCTGCGACCTCGCGGTGGACGTGTCCGACCCCGCACGCCACGCCACGCTCGCCGGGCTGGCCAAGGCGTACCTCGCCTACTGCGAGTGCCGCCGCGGCGCGCACAAGCGCACCATCGCCGTCGCCTTCACGGCCGGCGACGCGGACTTCCTGCTCGTCGGGCGCAACGGCGTCTTCTACGACAACGACGGCCTCGACTGGGACGCGACGATCACCAAGGTGATCGAGAACCCGCTGAGCGTGAGGCAGGCTTTTCTGGCGCCGTACAAGAAGTTCCTGCGCCTGGTGGAGGAGCAGGTGGCCAAGCGCGCGGCAGCCGGCGAGAAGCGCGTGCAGGAGCGCCTGAGCGCGGCGGCCACCGGCGTGGCGACGCTCGACCAAGGCGCCAAGCCCGGCGCCCCGCCCGCTGCGCTGAAGCGCCGTGTGGACGTGGGCACGGTCGCGGCACTGGGCGTCGCGTTGGGCAGTATCAGCACGGTGCTCGTCGCCCTCGTCACGCGCTTCATCGAGCTGGGCTGGTGGATCCCGGTCGGCGTGCTCGGCTTGATCCTGGCGATCTCGGGCCCGAGCATGTTGATCGCGTGGCTCAAGCTGCGACAACGCAGCCTCGCCCCGATCCTCGACGCGAGCGGCTGGGCCATCAACGGCCGGCTGCGCCTCAATGTGCCGATGGGCCGCGTGGTCTCGCGCACGGCGCGCCTGCCGCGCGGCGCCCGCCGCCGTGCGCCCGCGCTGGACGCGCCCCCGGCCGCCTGGGCACGGGCCTGGGCCGTGGGCGCGCTGGCGCTCGCCGGGCTCGGTGTCGCGGCGGCGGCGATGTGGCTTCCTTGAGAGGCGGCAGCCGCTAGTTCGCCGGTGCGCCGGCCTCGAACCACCGCTTGATCAAGGCCCGCTCGTCCTCGGTGATCTGCGTCGCGTTGTTGAGGGGCATGAGCTTGAGCACGGCCACTTGCTGATACACGGCCTGCGCGTGCTGACGGATCAACTGCGGCGTGTGCAGGGCCACGTTCTTCTGCGCGAGCTGGGCGTTGTGGCACATCGCGCAGCGCTGCGCCACCACCGCCTGCACCTCGGCAAAGCGCACCGGCCGCTGGGCCTGTGCGGGCGCCGGGGCCTGCGGCGCGGGCGCGAGCCACAGCGCCAGCCCGACCAGCACCGCGGTGCCGACGAGCGCGTGCTCCCACGGCGTGCGCTTGCCCTGCACGTGCGCCTTGTGGCGCGCGACGAAGCTGTGGCGGATCAACGCACCGGCGAGCATCAGCAGCACCAGCACCAGCCAGTTGTGCGGCCCGCTGTAGAGCCAGCCATAGTGGTTGGACAGCATCGCGATCAGCACCGGCAGCGTGAAGTAGGTGTTGTGCACGCTGCGTTGCTTGCCGCGCTGGCCGTGCAACGGGTCGGGCTGCTGGCCGGCGCGCAGTGCCGCCACTACCTTGCGCTGGCCGGGGATGATCCAGAAGAACACGTTGGCGCTCATCGCGGTGGCGAGCATCGCGCCCACGAGCAAGAAGGCCGCGCGCCCCGCGAAGAGCTGGCAGGCCAGCCACGAGGCGAACACCACGAAGGCGGACACCAGCACGCCGACGACGAGGTCGCCCCGAGGCCGCTGCCCGAAGGTGCGGCAGATCGCGTCGTACACCAGCCAAAAGGCCACGAGGAAGCCGAGCGAAGCGACGGCGGCCGCCGCCGGCGACCAGTCGTGCACGCTCTTGTCCACGAGGAACGTGCCGGCGTTGAAGAGGTACAGCACCGTGAAAAGGCCGAAGCCGGTGAGCCAGGTGGAATAGCTCTCCCAGTACGACCAGTGGAGCTTGTCGGGCAGCGGCAGCCAGCGCGGGGCCACCATGTACTTGTTGGAGTGGTAGAAGCCCCCGCCATGCACGGCCCACATCTCGCCGTCCACGCCTTTGGCTTTGAGGTCATCGTGCGTCGGCGGCGTGAGGCTGTTGTCCAGCATCACGAAGTAGAACGAGGCGCCGATCCAGGCGATCGCGGTGATGACATGGGCCCAGCGCAGCAGCAGGTTGGCCCAATCGAGCAGGTAGGCGGTGTCCATCGCAGGGGGTCGGGGCGATCGGGGAAGAAGGGGGCCCGCTCAGGAGCCGCGATAGGTGCCGTAGCTCCAGGGGCTCACGAGCAGCGGCACGTGGTAGTGGGCCTGCGCATCGGCAATGCCGAAGTCCAGCGTCACGGTGTCGATGAAGGCCGGCTCGGGCAGGCTCACGCCCTTCGCGCGGAAGTAGGGCGCCACCTCGAACAGCAGCCGCCACCGGCCCACCGCCATCTCGTCGGGGCCCAACAGCGGCGCGCCGCCGGTGCGGCCGTCGCTGTCGAGGGTGACGGTCTTCACCGTCTGGGCATGCCCGTCGGCGCCGACCTTCTGCAGCGTGACCTTCATGCCGGCGGCCGGACAGCCGTGCGCGGTGTCCAGCACATGCGTAGTCAAGCGACCCATGGGCATCTCCTTGCGATCCGCCGAAGTGTATACACTTTGGCATTCAATTTCGCCGTTGCCGCCATGCCCCGCCCGACCTTGCCCCCGAAGGCCGCTCCTGCGACGTCCTCTCGCCGGCCCCCGCCCGCCCCGGCGGCCGAGGCCCGGGCCGCTCACCTGCGGCTGGCCGTGCCCGCCTCGGCCGCGCCGGCCGACACACGGCGCGCGGCGGCGGCGCTCGCGCCCGGCGCCGCCCCCGGCAGCGCGACGGCCCGCATCGTCCAGGCCGTCACCGATGCGATCGTCGAGCGGCGGCTGATGCCGGGCACCAAGCTCGTGGAGCAGCAGATCGCCGACATCTTCGCCGTCTCGCGCACCGTCGTGCGGCAGGCGCTCAACCAGTTGAGCCGCGACCGGCTCGTCACGCTCGAGCCGGCGCGCGGGGCCTTCGTCGCGATGCCGAGCGTCGAGGAGGCGCGCCAGGTGTTCGAGGTGCGCCGCATGCTGGAAAGCGCGATGGTCCGGCAACTGGCCGCGCGCATCACCGATGCGCAGGTGGCGCAGCTGCGGCAGCACCTGAAGGACGAGCGCGCGGCGGTCGCCCGCATCGACGTGCCCGGCCGCACGCGGCTGCTGGCGGACTTCCACGTGGTGCTCGCGCGGCTGCTGGGCAACGAGGTGCTCGCGGAGCTGCTGGCCGACCTGCTCAAGCGCTCGTCGCTGATCTCGCTGATGTACCAGTCCTCGCACTCGGCCGAGCATTCCCAGCAGGAGCACGTCGAGATCGTCGATGCGCTCGAGCGCCGCGATGCCCGCGCCGCGGTGCGCCTGATGGAACGGCACCTCGCCAGCGTCGAGCGCAACCTGCGCCTCGACCCGCGCGCACCGGACCTCGCCGCGGTGCTCCAGCCGCGCTGAAGGCCCTTTCCACCCTGGACGCACGCCCGATGAGCCACCCCCGCTACCCCCGTGACCTGCGCGGCTACGGCCGCAACCCGCCCCACCCGCAATGGCCGGGCCGCGCCCGCGTCGCCGTGCAGTTCGTGCTCAATTTCGAGGAGGGCGGCGAGATGAGCGTGCTGCATGGCGATGCCGCCAGCGAGCAGTTCCTCTCCGAGATGTTCAACCCCGCCGCCTACCCGGCCCGGCACCTGAGCATGGAGAGCATCTACGAGTACGGATCGCGCGTGGGCGTGTGGCGGCTGCTGCGCGAATTCGAGCGGCGGGGCCTGCCGCTCACGGTGTTCGGCGTGTCGATGGCGCTGGAGCGCTGCCCCGAGGTGACCGCCGCCTTCGTCGAGCTGGGGCACGAGATCGCCTGCCACGGCTGGCGCTGGATCCACTACCAGACCATCGACGAGGCCACCGAGCGCGAGCACATGGCACGCGGCCTGGAGATCATCGAGCGGCTCACGGGCCAGCGCCGGGGCGACCCCGGGGCCGTGCACGGCGTGGGCTGGTACACCGGCCGCGACAGCCCGAACACGCGCCGGCTCGTGGCCGACCTGGGCGGCTTCGAGTACGACAGCGACTACTACGGCGACGACCTGCCCTTCTGGCTGCAGGTGCGACGCACCGACGGGCAGCTGGTGCCGCACCTGGTGGTGCCGTACACGCTGGACTGCAACGACATGCGCTTCGCGCTGCCGCAAGGCTTCTCGCACGGCGACCCGTTCTTCCAGTACCTGCGCGACGCGTTCGACGTGCTGTGGGCCGAAGGCGACGAGCGGCCGGCGATGATGAGCGTCGGCATGCACTGCCGCCTGCTCGGCCGCCCCGGCCGCCTGCGCGCCCTGCAGCGGTTTCTCGACCACATCCAGTCGCACGACCGCGTGTGGATCACCCGGCGCATCGACATCGCACGGCACTGGAAGCAGGTGCATCCGTTCGATGCGGCCACGGCCTTCGTCTGGGAGTGACGATGCTCACGCTCGATCGACTCAACGCCTGCGCGCCGGACGAGTTCGTCCGGCTGCTGGAAGGCATCTACGAGCACTCGCCCTGGGTGGCCGAGGGGGCATGCGCCCGGCGGCCGTTCAAGTCGCTCGCGCACTTGAAGCGCGCGATGGCCGAGGTCGTGCGTGAGGCTGGCCGCCAGCGCCAGCTCGCGCTCATTCGCGCCCACCCCGAACTCGCGGGCAAGGCGGCGATCGCGGGCGAGCTCACCGCCGAGTCCACCGGCGAGCAGTCGCGCGCCGGGCTTGCGCACTGCACGCCCGAGGAGTTCGCCACGCTGCAGCGGCTCAACGCCGAGTACAACGCCAAGTTCGGCTTCCCGTTCATCCTCGCGGTGCGCGGCCCACGCGGCACCGGCCTGGCGCGGCAGGAGATCATCGCCACGTTCGAGCGCCGGCTCGCCCATCACCCCGACGTCGAGTTCGCCGAGGCGCTGCGCCAGATCCACCGCATTGCGGAACTGCGCCTCAACGACAAGTTCGGCTTCGCGCCCCGCGAAGGCGAGCAGGTGTGGGACTGGGCCGAGCAGCTCGCGCAGCACACCGACCGGGGCTGCGAAGGCACCGGCCAGCTCACCGTCACCTACCTCACCGAGGCCCACCGGGCTTGCGCGCAGCGCCTGGCGCACTGGATGAAGGCCGACTGCGGCTTCGACGAGGTGGAGATCGACGCGGTGGGCAACGTGGTCGGCCGCTATCACGCCAGCCGCCCGGGCGCGCCGCGCCTGCTCACCGGCAGCCACTACGACACCGTGCGCAACGCCGGCAAGTACGACGGCCGCCTGGGCATCTTCGTGCCGATGGCCTGCGTGCAGGCGCTGCACCGCGCCGGGCGCCGGCTGCCGTTCGGCATCGAGGTGGTCGGCTTCGCCGAGGAAGAAGGCCAGCGCTACAAGGCCACCTTCCTCGGCTCCAGCGCGCTCACCGGGCAGTTCGACTCCGCCTGGCTGGACCAGGCCGACGCCGACGGCATCACGATGCGCGAGGCCATGCGGCAGGCGGGCCTGTGCCTCGACGACATCCCCAAACTGCGGCGCGACCCGGCCCACTACCTCGGCTTCGTCGAGGTGCACATCGAGCAGGGGCCGGTGCTGCACGAACTCGACCTGCCATTGGGGGTGGTCACCTCGATCAACGGCGGCGTGCGCTACCTCGGCGAGGTGGTGGGCCTGGCCAGCCACGCCGGCACCACCCCGATGGACCGGCGCCGCGACGCCGCCTGCGCGGTGGCCGAGCTCGCGCTCTACGTCGAGCGGCGGGCCGCGGCCGACGGCGATTCCGTCGGCACGATCGGCCTGCTCGAGGTGCCCCACGGATCGATCAACGTGGTGCCCGGGCGCTGCCGCTTCAGCCTGGACCTGCGCGCCCCGAACGACGCGCAACGCGACCGGCTCGCCCAGGACGTGGTGGCCGAACTCGCGCGCATCTGCGAGCGGCGCGGCGTGCAGCACCGTGTGGAGGAGGCGATGCGCGCCTCGGCCGCACCGAGCGCGCCCGCGTGGCAGGCGCGCTGGGAGCGCGCCGTCGAGGCCCTGGGGCTGCCGGTGCACCGCCTGCCCAGCGGCGCTGGCCACGACGCGATGAAGCTGCACGAGCTGATGCCGCAAGCGATGCTCTTCGTGCGCGGCGGCAACGGCGGCATCAGCCACAACCCGCTCGAGACGATCACCGCCGACGACGCGCAGCTCGCCGTCTCGGCCTTCTCGCACCTGCTCGAACAACTCGCGGCCGAACACGCATGAACGCCCCCGTCGCCCCCTCCACCGACCTCTACGGCGCGCTGGACGCCTGGATCGACGCGCACTTCGACGAGGAAGTCCGCTTCCTGCAGGAGCTGGTGCGCGTGCCCACCGACACGCCGCCCGGCCACAACGCGCCGCATGCCGAGCGCACGGCCGAACTGCTCGAGAGCTTCGGCCTGGCGGCCGAGAAGCACCCCGTGCCCGCCGAGGCGGTGCGCGCCCGCGGCCTGCGGTCGATCACCAACCTCGTCGTGCGGCGCCGCTACACCGAAGGCGGCCCCCTCGTCGCGCTCAATGCCCACGGCGACGTCGTGCCGCCCGGCGAAGGCTGGACGCGCGACCCCTACGGCGGCGAGGTGGTCGACGGCAAGCTCTACGGGCGCGCGGCGGCGGTGAGCAAGAGCGACTTCGCCACCTACACCTTCGCGCTGCGCGCGCTCGAATCGCTGGGCGCGCCGCTGGCGGGCGGCGTCGAACTGCTCTTCACCTACGACGAGGAATTCGGCGGCGAACTCGGCCCCGGCTGGCTGCTCGACCACGGCCTCACGCGGCCCGACTACCTCGTGGCCGCCGGCTTCAGCTACCAGGTGGTCACCGCGCACAACGGCTGCCTGCAAATGGAAGTGACGGTCCACGGCGTGATGGCGCACGCGGCCATCCCCGACACCGGCGTCGACGCCTTGCAAGGCGCCGTGCGCATCCTCAACGCGCTCTATGCACAAAACGAGCGCTACAAGGCCGTGCGCTCGCAAGTGCCCGGCATCACCTGCCCCTACCTCAACGTCGGCCGCATCGAAGGCGGCACCAACACCAACGTCGTGCCCGGCAAGGTGGTGTTCAAGCTCGACCGGCGCATGATTCCCGAAGAAGACCCGGCCGAGGTCGAAGCCGACCTGCGCCGCGTGATTGCCGACGCGGCCGCCGGCGTGCCGGGCCTGACGGTGGAGATCGAGCGCCTGCTGCTCGCCCAGGCGTGGAAGCCCGACGCGCGCAACGCGCCGCTGGTGCAGGCCCTGCAGCGGCACGGGCAGGCGGTCTTCGGCGAACCCATCCCCACCTCGGGCACGCCGCTCTACACCGACGTGCGCCTCTTCGGCGCGCGCGGCATCCCCGCCGCGATCTACGGCGCCGGGCCCCGCACCGTGCGAGAGAGCAACGCCAAGCGCGCCGACGAGCACCTCGTGCTCGAGGACCTGCGCCGCGCGACGAAAGTGGTGGCACGCACGCTGCTGGATCTTCTGAAGGGCTGAGGATTCAGCCCGCAGGCACCGAAGACACAGGAGGCGCGAAAGCCGCCGAAGACGTCTGGCGATCGCCAGCGATCGCCACCGCCCGCCACCACCGTCTCCCGGCGGGTGTCGGGGGCGCGGTGCACCAAGCGATTACCGAGGAGCGACTGCACCGCGGCCCCGGCACCCGCCGCGCTCCGCTCCACGCACCCGCACGGCGCCCGCAAGCTCCCGTCACTGCGGCTGGAAGCCGCTCTTGCGGATGATCTCCGCCCAGCTCTTCGCATAAGCCCGCTCGCGCGCGGCCAGCTGGGCCGAGTTCATGAACTCCACCGTCAGCCCCAGGTCCGTCAGCCGCGTGCGCACCTCCGGCTGCGCGATGACTTTCGACAACGCCTGCGCGAACTCGTCGATCACCGCCTTGGGCGTGCCCGCCGGCGCGAACACGCCGTAGTACGGCAGGTCCTCGAAACCGGCGATGCCCAGTTCGGCCAGCGTCGGCACGTCCGGCAGAATCGCCTGGCGCTTGGGGCCCAGTACGGCCGCCACACGCAGCCGCCCGGCCTTGTGATGCTCGATGAAGTCCGGCACCGAGCCGGTGCCGGCGGCGATCTGGTTGCCCAGCATGTCGCCGATCAATGGCGCGCTGCCGCGGTAGGGCACCGGCACCAGGTCGAGGTTGTAGCGCTCGCCCAGCACCTTCACCAGGAACTCCGGCGTCGAGGCCGGCGCGGGCACGCCGATGGTGCCCTTGCCCCCGCCCTGGCTTCTGACCCAGTTGACATACTCCGGCAGCGACTTCGCCGGTGTGCCGCTGGACAGCGCGAACGCATTGACGAAGCTCGCAAAGCCCGCCACCGGCACGAAGTCGCGCGCCGAGTCGTAGCCCGGGTTCTTCATCACCAGCGGCAGGATCGAGATCGTGTGGTCGTGCGAGAGGAAGTAGGTGCTGCCGTCCGGCGGCGAGGCCTTCAGCGTCTGCGCCGCGAGCTGGCCGCCCGCGCCCGGCTTGTTCTCGACGATGACCGGCCGGCCCAGCTCGTCCTTCAAGCGATCGGCCAGCGTGCGCGCGATCGCATCCGTGCCGCCACCCGCGGGAAAGCCCACCAGGATGCGCACCGGCTTGGCGTCCGCCCACGCGCCTGCGGCTGCGGCCATCGAGGCGGCGAGCAGCGAACCGAGGAAGAGGCGGCGGGTGAAGTGCGTCATGGTGGTCTCCGGCAGTCAGGCAAGCAAAGGCCTTACTGTAGTGCCACTGCACGCGCCGCGGACCGCCCGCAAACCCACCCCCGGGGCGACCGCCCTACCCCCCGTGGGGGTCACGGCCCGGCTTCGGGCGGCCGGGCGCCGGGTCTGATGTCCTTGCCCCCGGGGCGTACGCCCCACCCCCCGGGGGGGTCACGGCCCGGCTACGGGCGGCCGGGCGCCGGGCCTGATGTCTTCGCCCCCGGGGCGTGCGCCCCACCCCCCGTGGGGGTCACGGCCCGGCTACGGGCGGCCGGGCGCCGGGCCTTAGACGTCGACGACCTTGCGGTTCGATGCGCCCGGCAACACCTTGAGGCTCTTGTCGAGGCTCGCGGCGGCGCTGCGCGCGGCAATGGTGTCGACGAAGTACCAGTCCGCCCGGCATTCGGCCGGCGTCGCCGTCACGACCATGAAGCCGCGGCGGCTCGTCTCGGCGTACCGGAGCGGGTCGATCAGCGCCTCCAGCGCCGGGGCCAGCGTGGCCGGGAGCACCGACGGCAGGTAGGCCTCGAAGCCCGGCGAACTGACGGACGAGGTGGCGAACTCCACGCCCACGGCCGCGCCGGCCTGCGTGGCGAGGTCGCTCGCCCACGCGTTGTGCGTGTCGCCCGCCAGCACCACGAGGTTCTTGTCGGCCCCGCGGGCCACCTCGAACACCGCTTCGCGCTGGGCCGGATAGCCGTCCCAGGCATCGAGGTTGTAGGGCAGGGCGGGTTGCTCGAGCACCGCCAGCTCCTCGGGCGTGAGGCTCGAGGGATCGGTCTGCTGCTTGGCGAGCAAGGCAAGGTAGTCTTGCAGCGACACGCCCATCTGCCCGCCGGTGCGCAAGTTCAACAGCACGGGCGCCGGCACCTCCATGCGACCCATGAGCACCTGCTGGCCCAGCACCTGCCATGTGGCCGTGGACGACTGCAATCGCTGCTGCAACCACGCCGCCTGCTCGGCGCCCAGCAGCTGGCGGTCGGCCGCGCCCACTTCGGCCTGGAAGCGCGCCTGGTCGAAGCTGCCGTCTGCGCGCACGTAGCTCATGAGGTCCCGCGGCTCGTCGCGCCCGATGAGCCGGGTGTCGAGCATGTGCAGCGACAGCAGGTTGCCGAAGTCGAAGGAGCGATAGATGCGCAGCGGGTTCGCCGGGTCCGGCGCGCGCACCGGCATCCATTCGTAGTACGCCTGCAAGGCCGCCGCGCGGCGTTGCACGAAATCGCCCTCGGTGGCGGGCTGATGGTTCGCGGCGCCCTGCTTCCAGGCGTTGTCGGCCACTTCGTGGTCGTCCCACACGGCGATCATCGGCACCGCCGCATGCAGGGCCTGCAAGTCCGGGTCGGTCTTGTACTGCGCGTGCCGGGTGCGGTAGTCGGCCAGCGTCACGAGCTCGGTGGCCGGTTGCGACTCGCGCCCCAGCTGCGCCGCGTTCTGGTCCGCGTAGCCGCCGCGCTCGAACTCGTAGATGTAGTCGCCCAGGTGCACCGCGACGTCGAGGTCGCCCATCTGCGCCGCGGCCGCATAGACGTTGAAGTAGCCCGCAGGGTAGTTGGAGCACGAGAACACCGCCATGCGCACCCGCTCCACCGCGCCGGTGGGCAGCGTGCGCGTGCGCCCCACCGGCGAGACCGCCTCGCCGTGCCGAAAGCGGTAGAAGTACGACCGGCCCGGCTGCAACCCGGTGGCATCGACCTTCACGGTGTAGTCGGCCGCGGCGCTGGTGGTCGCCTCGCCGCTGGCGACCAGCTGCGAGAAACCCGCGTCCGTCGCCACCTCCCAGCGCACGCGCAAGGTCTCCTCGCGTGAAGGCGTGGCCCGCGTCCAGAGGATCACGCGGTCGGCCAAGGGGTCGCCGCTGGCCACGCCGTGGACGAAGGTGACGGTCGTCCCGCGGTCATCGTCGTCATCGCCGCCGCCACAACCGGCCAGGCCCAAGCCGCTGCCCAGGGCCACTCCACCGACGGCGAGGTCACGGATGAAACGACGCCTCGAAGCGTCTGCGAGCAAGGAGTGCGGTCGTTCTTGCATGGGTCGAGCCTCTGGGGGGTGAGCCTGTGAGAAGAAGGGCGGCGACAGCCTGGGCCGCCAGCGTGAACGCCTCGTGACCCGAGGCGTGCGGCTTCAGCCGTCTTCCTGATCGCCCGCCATGCCGCCTGCGCCCAGGTAGTCCTTGATCTTGTCGATGCGCGGGCCGACCTCCTGCACCGCCTTGAGGAGGGCGGAGTCCGGCACGCCGAGCGCCTGGCTCCACCGCTCGACGGCCGCCTTGTCGTTCACATCGATCTCGGCCTGCGAATGCGGGTTCTCGGCAGCATCACGTGCAGTGCTCATGGCGGGCTCCTGGAGGGCTGCGCAAGCCACGGCAAGCCGCGTGCCGGGCGCCATCGCGCCGGGCGTGTCAGCTCTGTCCGACAGCGCCACGGGCGGCTGCCCGACATGGGCGAACCCCCCTTGGGAACAGGCGTTGCCGGATTGCGGGTACGGCCGCCAACCCGCCAGCCGGGATGCCCCGGTCGACATTGACCCCAACGCAATCCGACAGGAGATCGACATGAGCAAGATCCGCATGAGCATCGCCGCGGCCGCGGCGTCCCTGATGGCCCTTTCCGGCGCGACCTTCGCGCAGACGGCCAACACCGACGAACGCACCTCGCAGTCCGAGATGCAGCGCGGTGTGCCGGGCGTGGACGTGGACGCCGGCCGCAACGCCCGTGGCGCCGTGGACGTGGACGTCAACCGTGACACCCGCACCGAGCGCGACCGCGGCGTGCCGGGCGTGGATGTGGACGTCGGCCGCAACGCGCGAGGCGCGGTGGACGTGGACACCGGCACCCGCGCCCCGCGCGCCGACCGCAACTGACGCCCACGGTCAGGTCCCGACAGAAGGCCCGGCGCCATGCCGGGCTTTTTCTTGCGCAGGGGCACGAGCCCTGTTCCGTCCGTCCCTCGTGCAGCGGACGGGCCGGCTCGCGGCCGCCCTCACATCGCCGCCATGCGGCGGCACTCCTCGGCACAGCGACGGCACGCCTGCGCGCATTGCTGGCAGTGATCGTGCTTGTGCTGGGCGCACTCGTCGCCGCAACGTTGGCAGATGTCGGCACACAAGGCGCAGATCGCCTTCGCGTTCTCGCTGCCGCGCGCCATCGCGCCCGCGGCCAAGCGGCAGATCGCCGCGCAGTCGATGTCCAGCGCAATGCACCGGGCCATCATCTTCACGTCGTTTTCCTGCAGGCAGGCAGTGGCGCAGTGGTCGCAGGCGTCGGCGCACGCATTGCAGGCCGCAATGCACGAAGCATAGGTCTCGTGAGCCATGGCGCAGTCTCCTCACTGAAGCAAAGAAGGGGTGACACGCTCCTCCGCCACGCCCCTGCGGCGAGGGGACCCCGCCATCCGGTGCGGGCGCCACGGAAGAGCTCGGGAGAGACGACCTCGGGGGCAAGGTTCTCCCGCCAGGGCAGGGGCAAACCGTGTTCCGGGAGAGACTCGCGGCGCCGCCTGCGCTGGGCCGTCATCCCCAGGCCCAGGCCGTGTTGCTTCAAGGGCGATAGGGTCTCAGCAGCTCAGGCACCAGCCAAGCACGGCGGGGGTAGATTCGTGCTGAGGTCTCCTGGCATGGCGGAGACGGTGAGATTCGAACTCACGGCGCCCGGGAAGGCGCTGCGGGGTTCAAGCCCGCTGCAATCGACCGCTCTGCCACGTCTCCGATGCGAATGAACTTCGGCCGTCGAGGCCCGACGGCTCATGATCGAAAGACGGTGTGGGCGGACACGGGTGGGGCATGCTACCCCGGCGGGCCCGGCGCTTGTCAAGAGCGTCTGCCCGCCCTGGGGGGCGCCTCGGCCACCTCGGGGTTCGCCTCGCAGTGGCGTGGCGGGTGGTGAGCGAGGAGGGCCGGCACCGCTGTAACCGATCGGGCCCGTGGAGCGAATAGCCAGCAAGGGCCGCCGTGTCGGCCCTGGTTTGCGGTTCACCCACCCCCAAGGAGTTCGTCATGACCCACCCCCGCCCCGGCGCTGCCACCTGCGCCACCCTCGCCCTGGCCCTCGGGGCCGCGCTGCAACTGGCGCAGGCGCAAGGCGATTCGAAGGCCAACGTCGGCGCCGGCGAGAAGGAAAAGTGCTACGGCGTCGCGATGAAGGGCAAGAACGACTGCGCGGCGGGCCCCGGCACGACCTGCGCCGGCACCTCGGTGCGCGATCACCAGGGCAACGCCTGGTCGTACGTGCCCAAAGGCACCTGCGAGAAGACGCCGTCCAAGACGTCGAACACCGGTCACGGGCAGCTCAAGCCCTTCCAGGAACGCCAAGGCTGACGGCCGCCGCCCCGCGATGCATGCCGCCGCGCCGCCCGGGCTGGCACTGGCCGGCCTGGGCCTGAGAACGCCCCACCTGCCGCAGGTGCTGGACACCGGCTGCGCGGCCGGGTTCGTCGAAGTCCATGCGGAGAACTACATGGTCGCCGGCGGCCCGATGCTGCGGCAGCTGACCGCGGTGCGTGCCCGCTACGAGCTGTCGTTGCACGGGGTGGGCCTGTCCGTGGGCGGCGAGTCGCTCGACGAGCCGCACCTGGCCCGGCTGGCCGAGCTGGTGCGCCGCTTCGAGCCGCGCTGGGTCTCCGAGCACCTGGCGTGGTCGCGCCACCAGGGCCGCTGCTTCAACGACCTGCTGCCGCTGCCTTACGACCGCCCGACGCTCGAACGCGTGTGCCGGCACGTGGACCGCGTGCAAACCGTGTTGAAACGACGCCTCTTGCTGGAGAACCCGAGCACCTACCTGCGGCTGTCCTCGTCGACCCTGGACGAGGGCGAGTTCCTGGCCGAGGTGGTGCGCCGCACCGGCTGCGGCCTGCTGCTGGACGTGACCAACGTCTGGGTCAGCGCGCACAACCAGGGCGCCGATCCCCAGGCGTGGCTGGAGGCGTGGCCGCTGCAGGCGGTGGGCGAGATCCATCTGGCCGGGTGCGAGGCCGTGGTCGATCCGTGCGGTCGGCCGCTGCTGGTGGACACGCACGGCGCGCCCATCGACGAGGCGGTCTGGCGCCTGTACGCGCACGTGCTCGCCCGCACCGGGCCGCGCCCGACCTTGATCGAGCGGGACCGCCGGCTGCCGCCGTTGAGCGAACTGGAGCGCGAGGTGCGGCGTGCCGCCGGGCTGCTGGCGCACGTCGCGCCGTCGACGGTCGCCGCCCCGGCCGGCGGCACGGGCACCCGGGGCGCGCCTGCCTTGCGATCGGAGGGGCCGGCATGAACGACATCGACCGCTTCGCCGCCCTGCTGATGCAGCCCGGGCAGCCGCTGCCCGACGGGTGGTGTCGTGCGGCGCCCGGCGCCGACCTGGCGTTTCGCTTCGACGTGTACCGGCGCAACGTCCACGCCTCGCTGATCGAGGCGCTGGCCGAAGGCTTTCCGGTGGTGCGCCAGCTGGTGGGCGAGGACTGCTTCGCCACGCTGGCGCGCGATCACCTGCGCGAGCACCCGCCGGCTTCGCCGGTGCTCACCGAGTGGGGCGGTGCGTTCGCCGACATGCTGGAGCCGTGGGCGGTCCAGGCGGGGGTGCCGTACGTCCCCGACGTGGCCCGGCTCGAGCGGGCGCGGGTGCGCGCCTTCCATGCCGCGGAGGCGCCGACGCTGGCCGCCAGCGCGCTGGCCGACTGTCTGGCCCGGCCCGAGCGCCTGGGCCGGCTGCGCTTGCGGGTGCATCCGAGCGTGTCGCTGATCGAATCGCGCCATGGCGTGGCGTCGCTGTGGCTGGCGCACTCGCAAGGCGCCGACGCCGACGCGCTGGCCCGCGTGCCGCTGTGGCAACCGCAGGCCGCGCTGGTGCTGCGGCGCGACGACCAGGTGCCGGTGCACGTGCTGACGCCGCACGAGGCGCGGCTGCTGCGGCGGCTCCTGCGCGCGGACCGCCTGGGCGACGCCGCCCACGCGATGGACCCGGGCGACCTGGCCCGCGCCCTGGCCACCTTGCTGGTCCACGGCGTGTTCGCGGGCCTGGACGACGGCCCGGCCGAGGGCCCCTGGGGGTGGCGATGAAGCCCGCGCCGACCGGCCGCTGGCGCCGCACGGCCGCGGCGCTGGACCGGCGCCTGCAGCGCCTGTGGTCCGCGCTGCCGGAGTCGGCCATTGCGCTGCTCGGCCGGTTCTCGATCGCCGCGGTGTTCTGGCGCTCCGGTCAGACGAAGGTGGAGGGCTTTGCGCTGGACCTCGTCGAAGCGCACCTGCAATGGGGCTGGCCGCGGCTGGCGCCGCAGGCGGTGGACCTGTTCCGCGACGAGTACCGGCTGCCGCTGTGGGAGCCGCACACCTGGGCCGTGATGGCGGCCTGGGCCGAGCACCTGCTGCCGGCCCTGGTGCTGCTGGGGCTGGGCACGCGGCTGGCCGCCCTGGGGCTGCTGGGCATGACGGTGGTGATCCAGCTGTGGGTGTATCCCGGCGCCTACCCGACCCACGGCGTGTGGGCCGCGGTGTTGCTGGGGCTGATGGCCCGCGGGCCCGGCCGCTGGTCGGTGGACGCGTGGATCGCGAGGCGCCTGCGATGACCGCGCGCGCCTGTCCGGGCGGGGCCCTCTGGTCGAACGGCGGCGGCGGCCACACACTGCGCACGATGGACGAGCCCGCGCCCGACCCGCCCGCCGACATGCCCCCCGCCGACGGCGACCCCGCGCTGCGGGCCTGGTGGCTGCAAGCGCAGGCCGGCGACGAAGCGGCCTACCGGCAGGCGCTCACCCATCTGGCCGGCCGGTTGCGGCGGTACTTTCGGCGGCGCCTGGGCCCGGCGGCCGACGAGGCGGAAGACCTGGTGCAAGAGACCTTGCTGGCCTTGCACCTCAAGCGCGGCAGCTACGACCCGGCCTGGCCGGTGGAGGCCTGGGCGTTGGCCATCGCGCGCCACAAGCTGGCCGATGCCTGGCGCGCCCACGCGCGGCGGTCCGGCCGGCAGGTCTCGTGGCAAGAGCTGGACGAGGACGCCTGGCCGGCCCCCGAGGACGCGTCGCCCGCCCAGCGCGACCTGGCGCGCCTGATGGACGGGCTGCCGCCGGCGCAGCGGCAGGCCATCGTGCTGACCAAGGTCGAGGGGCTCTCGGTGGCCGAGGCGGCCCTGCGCGCGGGCGCGACCGAATCGGCGATCAAGGTGCAGGTCCACCGCGGGTTGAAGCGGCTGGCCGCGTGGGTGAAAGAGCGAGGAAGGTGAGGACGCGATGAGCACCGAGGAACTGATCGATCGGCTGGCGCGCGGCGCGGGCCCCGCGCGCCTGCAGCGCCCGGGCCGTGCGCTGGCGCCGCTGGCGGTGGCCGCCGCCCTGGGCGCCGCGGCGGTGGCCGTCGCGCTGTGGGGGGCGATCCCGGCGCCGATGTGGCACTCGCCGGCCCCGTGGATGAAGCTGGCCTACGCGGGCGCACTGTTGGCGCTGGGTGTGGCCGCCAGCGCCCGCCTGGCCGCGCCGCTGGGCGATGCGCGGCGCTGGTGGCGCGCGGCGATCGCCGTGGCGGCCGCGATGGGGGCCTGGGGCCTGGCCTCGCTCGTGGGGCCGGGTGCCGGCTCGGTGCCCGAGCGGGTGCTCGGTCACTCCTGGGCGCTGTGCCCGGTGGCCATCGTGGGGCTGGCGCTGCCGCTGCTGGCGCTGGCGCTGGCGGTGCTGCGCCGCTTCGCGCCCACGCGGCTGGCGCAGGCCGGCGCCGCCGCCGGGCTGTGGGCCGGGGCCGCCGCCGCGGCCGGCTATGCGGTCGCGTGCACCGAGGGCTCGCCCGCCTTCGTGGCGGTGTGGTACACGCTGGGCATCGCGCTGGCCATCGCCGTAGGCGCCGGGGCCGGGCCGCTGCTGCTGCGCTGGCGCTAGCCGCCGCAGGCCGCGGTCGGCGCTGCGGGCAGTGCGCCGCATGCCGGGCCTTTTCATGCGGGCTTTCGTGCCGGCGGCGGCCGGTTACGCACCGGTGCGCCGACCGGCGTAACATCGCTCGGTCTCCGCCGCCCGGCGCGGGCCGGCGGCGCAGGTCCGTGACGCCCCCATGCCTTTCAGCTCGCCTCTGAACCCGCTGCAAGACGTCTGCGAAAACGCCACCGTGGCGCTGTTCGTGATGGATGCCCGCCAGCACTGCGTCTACATGAACCGCTCGGCGGAGCTGCTGACCGGCTACACGCTGGACGAAGTGCAGGGCCGCCCCTTGCACGAGTTCGTTCACCACCATCGGCCCGACGGCTCGTACTACCCGATCGAGGAATGCCCGATCGACCGCGCCGCGCCGGCCGACAACCAGCAGCAGGGCGAGGAAGTGTTCGTGCACAAGGACGGGCATTTCTACCCGGTCGCGTTCACCGCCAGCCCCATCCGGCGCGACGGCAAGGTGGTGGGCACCGTCATCGAGGTGCAGGACATCTCGGCCCGCAAACGCCAGGAAGCCGAACGCGACGCGCTGCACCGCCTGGGCATGATCATCCTGCAGGAAATGCAGCTCGAGCAGATGGTGCAGGCGATCACCGACGCGGCCACCGAGCTCACCGGCGCCGAGTTCGGCGCGTTCTTCTACAACGTGCACGATGCGCCCGGCGACGGCTACATGCTCTACACGCTCTCGGGCGCCCCACGCGAGGCCTTCGCCGGTTTCGAGATGCCGCGCAGCACCCCGCTGTTCGCGCCCACGTTCCGCGGCGAGGGCACCGTGCGCTGCGCCGACGTGCTGCAAGACCCGCGCTACGGCCAGATGGGCCCCCACCACGGCCTGCCCCCCGGCCATCTGCCGGTGCGCAGCTACCTCGCCGTGCCGGTCAAGCTGGGCGACGGCACGGTGGTGGGCGGGCTGTTCTTCGGCCACTGCGCGCCCGGCGTGTTCACCGAGGAACACGAGCGCGTGGTCGAAACCCTGGCCGCCCAAGCAGCGCTGGGCCTGCACAAGGCGCGACTGCTCGAGGAGGCCCAGCAAGCGCGCGCCCGCGCCGAGCAGGAAGCCGCCGAGAAGGAACGGCTGTACCGCCAGGCCCAGGAAGCCAACCGCCTGAAGGATCAGTTCCTCGCCACCGTCTCGCACGAGCTGCGCACGCCGCTGACCTCCATCCTCGGGTGGACCAAGATGCTCG
This sequence comes from Schlegelella aquatica, assembly GCF_026013905.1. Taxonomy (NCBI): domain Bacteria; kingdom Pseudomonadati; phylum Pseudomonadota; class Betaproteobacteria; order Burkholderiales; family Sphaerotilaceae; genus Caldimonas; species Caldimonas aquatica. The sequence continues at coordinate 8,359 of NZ_CP110257.1, read as the reverse complement.
CCAGCGGCAAACTGCCGGCCGACATGGTCGAGCGGGCCGTGCAGACCATCGATCGCAACGCCCGCGCCCAGGCGCAGATCGTCGAGGACCTGCTCGACATCTCGCGCATCGCCAGCGGCAAGCTGCGCCTGAACGTGCAGGTGTTCAACCCCGCCCAGGCCATCGAGGCGGCCGTCGACGCCGTGCGCCCGGCCGCCATCGCCAAGGACATCCGGCTGCAACTGCTGATCGATCCGCGCGCCGGCCCGATCTCGGGCGACCCCGAACGCCTGCAGCAAATCGTCTGGAACCTCGTCTCCAACGCCGTCAAGTTCACGCCCAAGGGCGGGCGCGTGCAGGTGACGGTGCAGCGCGTCAACTCGCACATCGAGATCGTCGTGCAAGACAACGGCGCGGGCATCGAGCCCGAGTTCCTGCCCCGCATCTTCGAGCGCTTCAGCCAGGCCGACGCCGGCACCACCCGCTACCACGGCGGCCTGGGGCTCGGCTTGGCCATCGTGCGACAACTGGTCGAGATGCACGGCGGCACCGTCGGCGCCGAAAGCGCGGGCCTCGGCCAGGGCGCCACGTTCCACATCCACCTGCCGCTGGCACCGCTGCGCGCCGAAAGCGCGCCGGCCGCCCGCGTGCATCCCACCGCGCAGAGCACCGTGCCCGCCGGCGAGCTGCGCAAGTTCTCGCTCGAGGGCTGCCGCGTGCTGCTCGTCGAGGACGACGAGGACGCGCGCGACCTGCTGGCCGCCGTCATCGCCGCGGCCGGCGCCGAGGTCGAAAGCGCCGCCTCGGCCGACGACGGCCTCGTGCTCGCGCGCGGACTGCCGTTCGATGTGATCGTCAGCGACATCGGCATGCCCGGCCGCGACGGCTACCAGTTCATCGAAGCCCTGCGCAACGAAGAGCGCGCCGCCGGCAAGCCGCCCGTGCCCGCCGTCGCGCTCACCGCCTACGCGCGGGTGGAAGACCGCATGAAAGCGCTGTCGCAGGGCTTCCAGATGCACGTGGCCAAGCCGGTCGAGCCGGCCGAACTGCTCGCCGTGATCGCCAACGTGCGCGGCTGGCGCATGCACGTCGGCTGAAGCGTCGCGCGCTACAGCTGATACGCGAGCGCCCGCGCGTGCCGCTCGGCCAGCTCCTGCGCCAAGCGTGCGCGGCTCTTGTGCTCGTCGCCCCAGAACAAGGCACCCGCGGCCCGCAGGTCGGCGTGGCGCTGCTCCACCGCCTCGCACAGCCAAGCCAGGCGCTGCAGCGTCAGCGGCGTGCACGACTGTCCGCTCAGATCGTCGTCCACGTCCAGCAGATGCGAGCGCCACGACTCGGCCAGAAAGAGCGCCTGCGCGTCGCCGCCGCGCAGCGCCTGGCGCCACCGCGCCTGCACGCCGTCCAGCCAGTCGAGCACCTGCGCGCACGCCCCCCGCGAGGCGATCGTCGCCCGCATGCGGCCGTACGCGTCCAGCGCGATCTCCTTTTCCAGCCGGAAAGCCGCGAGCGCCGCCGCCTCGCCGTCGCGCGCCTGCACCTGCAGCAGCCACGCCGAAAACGCCCGCGTCTCGAATCGCTCGGCCGGATGGAACATCGGCTGGTCATCGCCGCGACCGGCGGTGTTGAACTGCCGCCGCGGATCGAAGGCATACAGGTAACCGAAGTCGAAGAGCCACACCTGCCGGCCGTCGTCCAGCATGTTGCCCGGCGAGTAGTCCCATTCGAACAAGCCCTCGCACCACAGCTGACAGGCCGCCTCGAGCAACTGCCCGATCTGCCGCGGCCCCCACTGTGCCACCGGCTCCCCGTCGATCCACGGCGAGACGATCAACCCCTCTCGGAACGACGCATACCGCGTGTCCACGATCGCCCGCCAGCGCTCCGGACCGCCCGGCTGCCGCTTCAACCGCTCCAGATCCACGCGCCGCTGCACCTCGTTGAGGAACGAGGTCTGGCCATCCACGTTGCGCACCCGGGCGGGCCGACGCGCCCGCTTGAGCGTCCACCGCCGCGCGCCATCGTGCAGGACATACACCTCGGCCGTGAGCCCCCCGTCGTACCGCTGCACCACCCAGGGCTCGTCGCCGCGAAGCCCCTGCAAGTCCGCCGCCCGCCAGGGCAGCCCCTCCAGCGAACCGAGCCGCAACTGCCCGCCCCCTTGCACGAAGGCCAATTGCCGCGTTTGACGCTGCGCGGCGAGCGAAGTGCGATCCGTGACATCCATGGCGGGTGCGCATGACAGCGCGTCAAGAGGCGATCCGCCCAGTCTAGAAGGGTAACCGCGCGGTAACCCGGCCGCCGCTCGCGCACGTTCTTGCGCTCTTTGCCAGGAGCCCACCTGGCACGCAGGCGAGAGTCGCAACTGCGTTCTCGACCTGCGGTGCCTGAACGTCCTCACACGTCGATATTCGCCGCCCGCAGCGCATTGCTCTCGATGAAGTCCCTCCGCGGCTCGACCTCGTCGCCCATCAGCATCGTGAACACCCGATCCGCCTCGATCGCGTCTTCGATCTGCACGCGCAAGAGACGCCGCACGTTCGGGTCCATCGTGGTTTCCCACAGCTGCTCTGGGTTCATTTCGCCCAGGCCCTTGTAGCGCTGGCGGCTCACGCTGTTTTCGGCCTGGCCCATCAGCCACTGCATGGCCTGGCGGAAGTCCGCGACCTTCTGTTCCTTCTGCTTGTCGCCCTCGCCCTTCTTGATGACGGCCTCGGGGCCGAGCAGGCCCTTGAACATTTCGGCGCTCTTGGCCAGCACCTCGTAGTCGGCGCCGTGCACGAAGTCGGCGCTGATGACGCTGGTGCGCAGGTTGCCGTGGTGGCGGCGGCTGATGCGCAGCATGTGCTTGTCGGTGCGCTCGTCGTAGGCGGCCTCCACCTCGGCGCCGTGCAACGCGGCCTTGAGAGCGGCGGCGGAGGCCTCGGTGTGCTCGCGGGTGTCGAGGTTGATTGCCACGCCGCCGGCCAGCGCGCGCAGGGCCTCGGCGTCCATCCAGTTCGACAGCCGCTGGATCACGTTCTCGGCCAGCACGTACTGCCGCGCCAGCTGCTCGAAGGCCTCGCCCTTGAGCACGGTGCCGTCGATGCCGGTGTGCAGCTCGGCATCGGCGAGCGCCACCTTGAGCATGAAGGCATCGAGCTCGTGCGCGTCCTTGAGGTACTGCTCGTGCTTGCCATGCTTGACCTTGTACAGCGGCGGCTGCGCGATGTAGATGTGGCCGCGCTCGACCAGCTCGGGCATCTGCCGGTAGAAGAAGGTGAGCAGCAGCGTGCGGATGTGGGCGCCGTCCACGTCCGCGTCGGTCATGATGATGATGCGGTGATAGCGCAGCTTGTCGGGGTTGAAGTCGTCCTTGCCGATGCCGGTGCCCAAGGCGGTGATGAGCGTGACGATCTCGTTGGACGACAGCAGCTTCTCGTAGCGCGCCTTCTCGACGTTGAGGATCTTGCCGCGCAGCGGCAGAATCGCCTGGAACTTGCGGTCACGCCCTTGCTTGGCCGAGCCGCCGGCGGAGTCGCCCTCGACGATGTAGATCTCGCACAGCGCCGGATCCTTCTCCTGGCAGTCGGCCAGCTTGCCGGGCAGGCCCAGGCCGTCGAGCACGCCTTTGCGGCGCGTCATCTCGCGCGCCTTGCGCGCGGCCTCGCGGGCGCGGGCGGCCTCCACGATCTTGCCGCAGATGATCTTGGCGTCGTTGGGGTTCTCCAGCAGCCAGTCGGTCAGCTTCTGGCTCACCACCTCTTCCACGGGGCCGCGCACCTCGCTGGAGACGAGCTTGTCCTTGGTCTGGCTCGAGAACTTGGGCTCCGGTACCTTGACGCTCACCACGCAGGCCAGGCCCTCGCGCATGTCGTCGCCCGAGATCTCGACCTTGGCCTTCTTGGCGAGCTCGTTGTCCTCGATGTACTTGTTGATGACGCGTGTCATCGCCGCGCGCAGGCCGGTCAGATGCGTGCCGCCGTCGCGCTGCGGGATGTTGTTGGTGAAGCACAGGACGTTCTCGTTGTAGCCGTCGTTCCACTGCATGGCCACTTCGACGCCGATGGTCGTGCCCTGTTCGCTCACCTTCTCGCCCACCGCGTGGAACACGTTGGGGTGCAGGACTTTCTTGCCCTGGTTGATGAAGTCCACGAAGCCCTTGACGCCCCCGGCAAAGGCGAAGTTGTCCTCCTTTGCGTTGCGCTCGTCCACCAAGCGGATCTTGACGCCGTTGTTCAGGAACGAGAGCTCGCGCAGCCGCTTGGCCAGCACGTCGTAGTGGAAGTCGACGTTGGAGAAGATCTCCTCATCGGGCAGGAAGTGCACCTCGGTGCCGCGCTTGTCCGTCTCGCCGATGACCTTCATGGGGCTCACCGCCGCGCCGTCGCGCGTCTCGATGATGCGGTCCTGCGGCACGCCTTTGCGGAACTCCATGAAGTGCACCTTGCCGTCGCGGCGCACCGTGAGCCGCAACCACTTCGAGAGCGCGTTGACGCAGCTCACCCCCACGCCGTGCAGGCCGCCCGAGACCTTGTAGCTGTTCTGGTTGAACTTGCCGCCCGCGTGCAGCTCGGTCAGCGCGATCTCGGCCGCGCTGCGCTTGGGGTCGTGCTTGTCGTCCATCTTGACGCCGGTGGGAATGCCGCGGCCGTTGTCGATGACGGAGATCGAGTTGTCGGTGTGGATCGTGACGACGATGTCGTCGCAGTGGCCGGCCAGCGCCTCGTCGATGGAGTTGTCGACGACTTCGAACACCAGGTGATGCAAGCCCGTGCCGTCGGAGGTGTCGCCGATGTACATGCCCGGGCGCTTGCGCACCGCCTCCAGGCCTTCCAGGATCTGGATGCTGCTCTCGCCGTAGCCGTCGGAAGGCGGCAGGTTGGGTTGCTCGTTGGCTTGGTCGCTCATGTCGTTCTCGATTCGATCTCACGGCCGCGCGCGGGATCGCCGCGGCGGCGCTACAAAACGCTCGAGCGGACCGTAGGGCCCGCGTCGGCAGGTGCCTGCCCGTGTCGGGGGCGGCCCGTTCAAATCCTCATCGGCATCACCACGTACTTGAAGCCGGCGTGCTCGGGAATGGTCATGAGCGCAGAGCTGTTCGGGTCCTGCAGTTCGATCTTGACCATCTCCTGGCTCATGTTCGCCAGCGCATCGACCAGGTACGTGACGTTGAAGCCGATTTCGATCGGCTCGCCGGTGTAGTCGATCTCCAGCTCTTCCTTGGCCTCCTCCTGCTCGGCATTGCTGGAGACGATGCGCAGCAGCCCGGGCTCGAAGTTGAGCCGCACGCCCTTGAACTTCTCGCTCGTCAGGATGGCCGCGCGCTGCAGGCTCGCCAAGAGCGGCGCACGGCCGAGCGTGACGCTGTTCCTGTGGTTCTTCGGGATCACGCGGTTGTAGTCGGGGAACTTGCCCTCGACCAGCTTGGTGACGAACTCCATCCCGCTGAAGGTGAACTTGGCCTGGTTACCGGCAAAGCGCATCTCGATCGGGGTGTCCTCGTCCTTGAGCAGGCGCTGCAGCTCCAGCACCGTCTTGCGGGGCAGGATCACCTCCTGACGCGGCATCTCCACGTCCAGTGTCGCACTCGCCAGCGCGAGTCGGTGACCGTCGGTGGCCACCAGGGTCAGCTGCTTGCCTTCGGCCACGAACAGGATGCCGTTCAGGTAATAGCGGATGTCGTGCACCGCCATCGCGAAGTGCACCTGACCGATCAGGCTCTTGAGCGTCTTCTGCGGCACGCTGAAGGTCGGGCCGAAGTCCGCCGCCTCCTGCACGAGCGGAAAGTCCTCGGCCGGCAGCGTTTGCAGCGTGAACCGGCTCTTGCCGCCTTGCAGCGTCAGCTTGTTCTGGTTGGCGGTGAGGCTCACCGTCTGGTCGGCAGGCAGCGCGCGCAGGATGTCGATGAGCTTGCGCGCGCCGACCGAGGTGTTGAAGTTGCCGGCGTCGCCTTCGAACTCCACCGTGGTGCGCACCTGGATCTCCAGGTCGCTGGTCGTGAACTCTACCTGGGCCCCCGTCTTGCGGATCAACACGTTCGCCAGGATGGGCAGGGTGTGCCGGCGTTCGACGATGCCGGAGACCGCCTGCAGTGCGCCGAGCACTTTTTCCTGGGGTGCTTTCAACACAATCATGTCAACCTCTTGAATTGGTAGCCGTGGTAGAGCGGCCAGTTGGGTGTGGAAAACGCTATTTTGTCTTGTGCGTTCAACGATTTAGCTGCGTGACAACCATGTGAACGTCGACAGGGTTGTCGTGAGGGACGACACACAACAACTTCGGTTCTCGCGCTTTCGCTGTGGACAGCCGGCATGTTGTTCTGAAATTGTCCCCAGGTTTGTCACTTGACCGCATTCGGCCCTTCGTGGCTGGCGAGCGAAAAGCGCCCGGCCGAGGCCACGTGGGGGGCCGCCGGGCGGTGCCCGGCGCGGGTGGTCAGTCGGAAATGCTCAGCCCTTGAGGGTCTGCTCCAGCACGTGCAGTTGCTGGTTCAGTTCGGTGTTCTTGGTCCTCTCCCCGCCGATCTTGCGCACGGCATGCAGCACCGTCGTGTGGTCGCGCCCGCCGAAGAGCTCGCCGATCTCCGGCAGGCTCTTTTGCGTCAGCTCCTTGGCCAGGTACATCGCGATCTGGCGCGGCCGCGCGATCGAGGCCGGGCGCTTCTTCGAGTACATGTCGGCGACCTTGATCTTGTAGAAGTCGGCCACCGTCTTCTGGATGTTCTCCACCGAGATCTGGCGGTTCTGGATCGACAGCAGATCCTTGAGCGCCTCACGGGCGAGCTGGATGTTGATTTCCTTGTGGGAAAACCGTGAATAAGCCAGGATCTTGCGCAGTGCGCCTTCGAGTTCGCGCACGTTGGCGCGCACGTTCTTGGCGACGAAGAAGGCCACGTCCTCGGGCATCTGCGCGCCCTCGGCCTCGGCCTTCTTGATGAGGATGGCCACGCGCATCTCGAGCTCGGGCGGCTCGATCGCCACCGTCAGCCCCGAGTCGAAGCGGCTGGTCAGGCGCTCGTCGATGTCCACCAACCCCTTGGGGTAGGTGTCGCTGGTCATGATGATGTGCGCGCGTTTGGCCAGGAGCGCCTCGAAGGCGTTGAAGAACTCCTCCTGCGTGCGGTCCTTGCCGGCGAAGAACTGCACGTCGTCGATCAGCAGCAGGTCGAGCTGGTGGTACTTGGCCTTGAGCTCGTCGAAGGTCTTGCGCTGGTAGTTCTTGACGACGTCGGAGATGAACTGCTCGGCGTGCAGGTAGAGCACGCGCGCGTCCGGCCGGTCGGCCAGCAGCGCGTTGCCCACCGCGTGGATCAGGTGCGTCTTGCCCAGGCCGACACCGCCGTAGATGAAGAGCGGGTTGTACATCTGCCCCGGGGCGCCCGCGACGTGCAGCGCCGCGGTGCGCGCCATCTGGTTGGCGCGCCCGGGCACCAGGGTGTCGAAGGTGAGGCTCGGGTTGAGCCGGCTGCGGGTGTAGGCGTTGGGCTCGGCCGCGGTGCGCGCCGCAGCCGGGGCCGACACCGCCGCCGGCGCGAAGGGCGCCCCAGGGGCCGCGGCCGCCGAAGCGGCGGGCTGGTGCAGCGCGAGGCCCTGCAGCCCGGGCTGCGGCGTGCTGCCCGAGGGGGCCGGGCGGGCGGGGGTCGCCTCGCGCGGGGCGAGCGAGAGCTCCAGGCGCACCGGGCGGCCCGCCAGATCCGCCAGCACCGACTCGATGCGCGGCGCGTACTGATGGCGGATCCAGTCGAGCTTGAAGCGGTTGGGCACCCGCACCGACACGACCGGCCCGTGCTCGGCGTCCGAGACGACGCCGGGCGGCAAGGGGCGGATCCAGGTGTTGAATTGCTGTTCGGGCATCTCGGCGGCGAGTCGTTCGCAGCACCGCTGCCACAGGTCGGGGCTCATTCGTCTTGTGGAAATCTTCTTCTGGAGCCGGGCGATTCTACCCCTCGCCGGGGGCTCGGCAAGCGAGTTATCCACAGTTCGCACGACCGCGCGCCTCGGCGGCGAGGGGGGCCGAATTCAGGGCTTTTCGTTGACCGGGGGAGAGGGTTTTGCTGTAATAGAGGGTTTCCCGGATAGCCCTTGGCTTTCCGGGCGATCAGCCCGCCCTGGGTGGGGCCGCCGGGTGACGGTGCGGCGGCCCTGCGCACAGGTCGCGGGCTTTGCTTTGGGTGGCCGGCCAACCGGCGCCCGGCACATGGGCATCGCCGCGGCGCCCGTCGCGCCCGCGGCCCTCAAGGACTGGACTCATCATGAAACGCACCTATCAACCTTCCAAGGTTCGTCGCGCCCGCACGCACGGCTTCCTGGTCCGCATGAAGACGCGCGGTGGCCGCAAGGTCATCAACGCGCGCCGCGCCAAGGGCCGCAAGCGCCTGTCCGTCTGAGCGGGCTGCTCGCGC